>CAZJNA010000018.1:0-37127 GCA_964547325.1 uncultured Opitutaceae bacterium
GTAGACGCGGTGCGCGACGGTCAGGGGCACGCGGGTTCAACTCCCGCCACCTCCAAACTTAAAAGGCCAACCCTCCGGGGTTGGCCTTTTAAGTTTGCCACGCCGTAGCTCGCGCAAAGCGCGAGCGAAGGCGGGCACAGCGAGCGAAGGCGGGCCGCTCCGCCCGCCCTTGCCATAATCCCCGCATGCCAACCTTCCACTACGTCTACATCCTCCAGTCCATCCCCCACCCCACCCACCACTACACCGGCCTAACCATCAACCTCTCCGCCCGCCTGGCCAGGCACAACGCCGGCGGCAATCCCCACACCACCACCAACCGCCCCTGGTCTGTCGCCACGGCCATCGCCTTCCGCGATCCCGCCCGCGCAGCAGGCTTTGAGCGCTACCTGAAGTCGCCTTCAGGCCGCGCGTTCGCCAAAAAACGCCTCTGAAGCGGATGAGGCGGGAGAGGTCAACTATTTCAGCCTGACCCTCTGGAATTACCCGAGACTGGTGGGCTGTTCGCAGTCCCGCGATTACAGATATCAGAGCCTGACCCCTTAAATCTTCCCGGGGGTCAAGGCGGGCGGGACGCGGGTTCAACTCCAGCCTCCTCCACCAATTTTTAAGCCTGTCGTGCCAGACGGCCGCCCCACTCGCTAATAGTCCCGTAGAACACGGCTTGATGATGCATATAAATTATGCATACTCATATGCATGAGAACGACGTTAAATCTGGACGACGCCTTGATGGAGGAAGCGGGCGAGTATGCGGGGGTGAAGGAAAAGACCGCGCTGCTGCATGAGGGCCTGCGGGCTCTTATCCAGCGGGAGGCGGCGGCGCGGCTTGCGGCACTCGGAGGTAAGGATACGAAAGCCGCGGCCGCGCCGAGACGGAAGGCAGCAAAAGCGTTATGAGGGTTTTGATCGATACTTCCATCTGGATCGATCACTTCCACCGGGCTGATTCACAATTGCAGGCCTGCCTGCAAACGGGGCAGGCCTGGACGCACACAGTGGTGATCGGGGAACTGGCGGCCGGGTACTTGAAGCAACGGGCCGACATCCTTCGGCATTTGCAAAAGCTGCCGCGAGCAGACGAGATCGACCTGGGTGAGGGACTGCACTTGCTGGATGAACATTCCCTGGCCGGGCGTGGTTTGTCCTGGTCGGATGTGCAATTATTGGCGGCGGCACGCATTGACGGTCTCATGCTCTGGACACGGGACCGCCCGCTGGCCAAAGCCGCAGCGGAGCTGGGCCTGATTCACGCGGTTTAGTGGGAGGATAACATGCGGCAGCCACCTCGTAATCGCCGGTCGCGATCTCAAGGTCTCCGCATTACATTCAAAACAGCGGCGCGTTGTTCTTGGGATCGTTCATCAGCGCCTCAAAGCGCGGGTCGCCTCGAAGCGGGGCGTACGGCGGGGCGCCCCTCAACATGTGGACATTCAGGTAACTGGGTCGGCGCAGGATATCCGCAATTTCGCCTATGGCCCGATCCTTGTTGCCGGTCCAAGCATGTATGATTGCCAGATTGATCCAGGCAGGCGGTCCATCGAACCCGTCCTTGGCTTCGGGAAGCTCGGTGGCCTTAAGGGCGCAGCGCAGGGCCTCGGCATTGTTGCCGAGAATCAGCTCCATTTGGCTCAACCCCCACCAGAGAGAATAGTTGTTCGGCTCCTCTACAAGTCTTGCTCGCAGATCAGCAGGAACCTTTCCGAGGCGGGTACGGGCGACGGCAACGTCGCCATGAACAAAGTAAACCCACGCATTCCGCAATGCCTCGTAACCGAACTCGCCAGCGTGGGACTGTAAACGGTCGAGGCGGATGAATTCGGCCAGATCGCCTCGATATTCCGCCAGAAACTCGTGGAAGTGCGTCAAGTCGTCCCGATTGTTCTCCTTGGTTGAGCGCAGCGTGAAGATCCCGTCGGCCTCCGATGCGGCTCCCGTTGCCAAGAGCTCCGCTCGGGCAAAAACAAAAAGCTCTTCGCGACTCTCGGGGACCAATGAGACAACTCGCCGCATTAGTGCCAGAGCCTCATCAAAACGACGGACATACAAGAGCGAAGCTGTCAGGGCGCGCGCGTTGAGAACGCTCGCCGCATCAAGCTCTACGCTTTTGCGACCGCTCGCAATTGCGTCCGACCATTGGCCTTCGCTGCGCTGGACAACCCCAAGGAATTCCCAGGCATCCCCATCGTTGGGTTGCATGCGCACAAGCTTTTCGAGCTGCTCGACGGCCCGAGCATAGTCGCGTTGGGTCAGGTAATAAAATCGGCCGACGCTTCCAATGACTTCGGGCGTATCGGGGGCGAGGCTGACCGCACGATCAACCGCGGCCTGGGCCACGGCGAGGCGCGCTGGTGTCTTATCGAGGCCGACGAAGTAAAACCTCGCCTCGATTGCAGCCAGCTCCCCCCAGGCCGCTGCAAATTGCGGATCAAGCTCCACTGCGGTCTTCAGCAGGGATTCCAGCTCCTGAGCCACGGTCAACGGGAAGCTGGGGCTGTTATTGCTCATATTGCGGGCCTTGAGGTACAAATCGTAGGCGCCGATGTTTTCCGTGGGCTTGCGTTCAAGAAGGATTTTTTCCTGCGGCGAAAGCACAGCCTGCAAGGATCCCGCGATCTTCTTGGCCAGCTCGGACTGAATCGCAAAAATGTCGGTGATGTCGCGGTCGAAGTTGTCGGCCCACATGTGCTCGTCGTTCGCGGCGTTGATGAGCTGGCCCGTGACCCGCACCTTGCCGCCCGCGCGCTGCACGCTTCCTTCCAGCACCCAGGCGACGCCGAGTTCCCGGGCGATCTGTCGAATCGATTTTGTCGTCCCGCGATACTGTTCAACCGACGTGCGCGAGACTACGCGCAGTTCCCTGATTTTGGCCAGGTTTGTCAGGATATCCTCCTGCATGCCGTCGCAGAAGTACGCGTTCCCCTTGTCCTCGCTCATATTCTCGAACGGGAGGACGGCGATCGATTTGCCGCCCGTTTGGGGCACCGGCGTCGGCTCGACTGCAGCTTTGGGCGGTGCCGCTGGCGCTTCCCTCGCGGCCGGACGCAGAAAGTAGTAAGCCCCGAAACCGAGCGCCAGCGCACCCAGCGCGAGCAAAATCCGGACTGGGAGACCAGATCCCGGTTTCGCTACCGGGAATGGCGGCGCAAGTTTTGGCCCGGTCTTATGCGCGGAGGCGGGAAGAGACGGCGCCGCAAGCAGGCGCTTCACCTGTTCAACAAATTGCAACGTTGGCAATGCTCCCGGCAGCAGGGTCCATTGGACGCAAAGGAACTCCGCCGGCACGATCGCCCCGAATTCACGCGTGCCATCCACCGCCACGGGAGCGAGAAACGGCATCCCCTCGGCCATGAGGTGCGTCCGCTCGGCGGCAAGCTTCCACTCCAGCCGGAAATAACCTTCACCGCGACCCTGCGTATTCGCCGAAATTACCGGTATGAATAGCGCGCACTCCTTGATCTGCTGCCTGATCTTCGCATCCCACGCATCGCCTCCGCGCAGCTCATTTTGGTCGAACCAGACCTCGACGCCGTGGCTGCGCAGGGCCTCTGCAATGCGCTGCGCCGCCGCTGTATCCTCGCGGGCGTAGCTGAGAAACACCGCCTTGGGTGATACGGATTCCATGTGAAGCTGCCAGGAGACCGGACAATTCTCTCGTGCCCCGGGGGCAAACGCGAGACGAAACCCTTACAGGCGATGGGGTTGCGACCTCGCTGCCAAACTGCGCCACCATTCCCGTCAATTCCTCGGGGCAATTCCACGGGGCAATTCCACGGGGCAATTCCACGGGGCAATTCCACGGGGTCAGGCCCTGATTTCTGTATTGAGCTCGTCCAAGGTCGTTCGTTTCAACGCTGACAGCATCCGAGACTGGTGGGCTGTTCGCAGTCGCGCGATTACAGATAAAGGACATGGCTATGTGCAGTGTCCTTTGACCCGTTTTCCAACCCGTGCGTGCGTGAACCCGGACCCGTCGCGTCAGCGACGGATGAGGGAGGGTTTTGCGGAGCGATGGCGTGAGCCGAGCGGAGCAAAACCCGACCGAAGTCGGGGATGCCCGACCTAGGGCGAAACGCGCGGAAGTCATTGCCTGCAAAGGCAAAGACGACAACTACGACTATCCCCACTGTGGGAGGGGTGTGGGGATATCCTAAAGACCCGGATTTTCGTCAAAAAAAGTTCGGGCGATGTCCAATTCGGCCCACCAATTGAGCCCTCCTGAAAAGGAGGGCTTTTTGCCTGGGCCTCCCGCGCTTTGCGGTCGGCACTTGCTATCATTCCCCCGAGGTGAATCCGCATTTGGTTGACAATCGTACACAGCTCATGCATGGTCTGTGCATGGCCACCAAGACCATTTCGCTCGAGACGGATGCCTATGACCTCCTCAAAAATGAGAAACGAGACGAACGGGAATCATTTTCTCAGGTCGTCCGGCGCCTCTTCGCGGAACGGCCTGTGCTGACCGCCGGGGAACTTCTGGAAGCGATGAAGGCCTTCGAGGGCCGGGGCGCCGGCAAACGCCGGACCGGGCGCCATGCTGCTGCTTGATACCAGCTTTCTCATCGAGTTAGAGACGGAGGTGGCGGTCAGCCGGGCGGGGCCGGCTCGTCGTCTGCTGCAATCTCGGCCCGGTGCGCCGGTAGCAATCAGCATTATCAGCTTGGGCGAATTCGCGGAGGGCTTCGAAAACGCGAGGGAAGCGGAAGCCTTCCTGGCCCCGTTCCGGATACTCCAGCTCTCTCGCGTCATAGCCTTTCGGGCGGCCAACCTCCAGGCGGGACTGGTGCAGCGCCTCGGAGAGAACGATGCCTGGATCGCCGCGACGGCCCTGGCCTATGACTCAGAGCTCATCGGCCGGGACCGCTCATTTTCCCGCGTGCCGCGCTTGAAATATACCGCGTTCTGATACCCCACCGGACGCAAAGGCAATTCCACGGGGTCAGGCTGAGAAAGTTGATATTGAGTTTCCCTGCTGGGAGGGGAGGTTTGATGGCACAAGCGGTAATTGGCGTAATCGATCTGGCATTGCGGGAAGCGCGGCGGCGAGGGCGAGCAGCCCTCGGGAAAGCCAAAACCTTACGGTTCCCTGAAGGGGACAATCCGCTTGAAATCCGTGCGCGTGACCTCGAATGTCCGCGAGACCTTCACGAACAGCACGCGTACCCCACCACCCATTTTCAGCATCACCGGCTGGGGTGCGAGCGCAGGATCAAACGATTGGAAGCGCGCCTCGAGTCCCGCATCCGTCACTTTCGCGATTCCCGCCACGCGCATCGGCTCGCGCAGCTTCACCGAAAAATCCTCGAACCCACGCTGCGTCTTGTTCACGCGGAACCGCGCCTGAAATTTGTCAGCAGGGAATTCCGAATTCGATGCCTTCACCGGCAGCTCAAACACCACAGCCGCCGTCTCGTCCGAATAGATCCGCACATCGTTCACATCGACGATGCTCGAGAGAGCCGGCAATTCACCCAAACCCGGCAGAGCCACGCGCCCTTCGTTGCGCCATTGCTGCAGATAAGCAGCCTTCGGAGCTTTGCCGTCAACCTTCAGCAAGGCGCTGCTCTCCTCCGGAGGCTTGGAAGGATCGAATCGCACGGTCGTCACGTGGCCATCTTCCAAAGACTGCGACGCCTCGGTATAGGCCCAGCAATCCGCATCGAGCCCAATTTTGCCGAGCGCATCGAAGAACAGCTCTTTCTGGGCGGCAGTCGCCACCGGCAATTTCAGAAATGATTCGGCCAGCGGCGCGCCGCCTTTCCCCGACGCGTTGCCCGCTTGATCGGAACTCGTGGTTGCTTCGCCTTTCCCAGAAAACGCGCCGAACGGCCATCGTCCTGTTACAGGCCCGACCTTCGTCAGCCAAAAATCGATCTCCGCTTGAAACTGAGCGCGAATCTCCTCGGCGGAAGCCTCCCTTCGCTTCCCATCTTTCTTGAATGCCAGGCAACGCCCCTTGTCCATCGCACCCGAAGGCGAAGTGAGAAAGCGGCTGTAGACCTTCCTGTCCAGGGAACGATATTCGAGCCTGATCTCTGTTTTTCCGCGCTGCTGCGTCACCCAAATGTGATGTGAGCCTGAGGGTTGCACGATGCTCCATTCGTAGCCGAGAATTGGAGTCAGATAGTTCGGTGGGGCATCAAAAAACGCCGTATCCTGGAGCACTGACCAAATTCCGTTATCCAGAACCTCGCGGGTGAGCGCCGCAAGTGGCCCTGCTTCCCGTACAACGGCCGGACTTCGTCCTTCCGGTGCGCTCCACTTCTTACTTCCCCAATGCGGCGCCGGCGAAGGAATGACCATGGTCACCGTGCGCGAAGCTTCTGCGCCCGGTGCGCGAACCTCCAGGGAGTACGTCACGCTCTTCTTGCCCGCCTCAAGCTCGGCCCATTTCCGTTCCTGCACCTTATGCAAGCTGCTCATCTTCGTCCAAATCGAGGGCGATCTTCCATCAACTTTTAAAATCAGCTCACCCGGCCTCAGCCCCGCCTTTGCCGCCGGTGTGTTGGGAAAAACTTCTGAGACCATCACGTAAGAAGTGCCGGGAATCTGAATCATTCCCCAAAAGCGAAAGCCAAAATCCTCCAGCGGGGCGCCTTTCACCTCAAGGGGGGCAAGCTCGGTCACATTCTCGAGCTCATTGTCCGCCCCGTTATCCCCCGGCGCTGCTTCCTTAGCTAAACCCAGTGAAGCGATCATCAGCACGGACAGCAATACAAGCAGGCGAATTGGCGCCGCTCGAATGAGTGGGGTGAAAATCAATATCCCAACTACTACCTTTATCTCGCAGACTTGTTCCCCGCCAAAGAAGCTAACAGATAACGGCCGACCCCGTACGGGGATCAGGGGCTGGCGGCCGGGGACGCTTTGGCAACCTCGACGGCGTACACCTGGATCGGACCGCGCATGTTCGAGCGGAAGACGATCCACTTGCCGTCGGGAGTGAAGTTCCCATTGGGTTCGAGCGAGTAGGAGTGATTGGCGAGGTTGACCAACTTCTCGGTACGGAAGGATCCCACCCTGATCAGGCCGCCCGGGCCCGCCTCCGCAGCCTGGGCTGCCTGGGCGGACGGGGTGCGCAGCTCCGGCACCATATCGGGATGGAAGAGGTAGATCCACTTGGAGTGCGGAGGCTGCGGTCCGAGGTGGCCGGGCTCGCCGCCGTCGCCCGAATAGAGCGTGCCGTCGGGCGACCGGTTGTAATGGATCGACCACTGGTCGAGCGTCAGGTGGTACCAGACGCGCTCGCCGGTGTAGACATTATACGTGGCGACCCAGAAGACCTCATTCATCGGCGTCTCGCAGTCATAACAGAGCCACTGGCCGTCGGCGCTCCAGTATTCGTGGTTGGCGATCTCCATCTTCATGGTGCGCTGGTGGACGAGCATGGGCTGCGACTTGCCGTCCACATGCATCAGCCAGACGCGGTCAACCAGCCACCAAGGGCCCTCGTGGGCGAAGGACATCAGGGTCGGATCCGTTGGGGAGAACTGGAAGTGGTTGATCCACTCGGTGGTCCGGTAGAGCCGCTTCACCTCACCGGTCTGGAGGTTGATGGTGAAGATGGTCGAAGGGGCATGCCGGGCCTGGCCGCGGGTCATCATCTCCAGCTTTCCCGGATAGTCGTCATGGCCGGGCTGCGGGACGCCAGGCCGGTATCCGCCGGCCGGCGGGGAAGGATTCTCCTCGGACGGCGGCGCCCGGCGCGCGCCCGAACGCTGCGGGGCCACCTCGGAGATCGAGCCCGCGGCCAGGGTCTCGTCGGCGTTGACCGTGACGACCGAGCCGCCCTCGGGAAGCTTGGCCAGCTGGGTCAGCATCTTGGTGTCGGGGTCGAGGGAGCAGACGTAGCCGTCCCTGGTGAGGAAGATCTTCCCCGTTTTCCGCCCGGCCTGAAAGACGCGCCCGGAGTTGCTTTCCAGGACATGCTCGATCGCGCCCGTGCTCACCGTCACGAGGTCGACTCCGTGACGGGTCGTCATGATGAGCCGGGTGCCGCCGTTGGTGTAGGCGTACTGCGTGAAATACAGGCTGTTGGAGTTGGGCTCGGTCGAGAGCTGGACGACGCGGTGCCCGGTGTCCGGGTCGATCCAGGACCGGGGAAGATCCTGCGCGCTCGCGGCGAGGGCGAGGCCCATGGCCATGGGCAGGATGAGGGTCAGTGTTTTCATTGGAGTGGAGGGGACGCGGCGCGCGCAACCGCGGTCGCGGCAGCCCCAGGGCAAGCGGGTTATCCGGGGCATGGGGTACGGGCAGGCAAGACGACCCCAACCGCACTTTGGGTGCGCCGAATCTTCAGGGCGGCCGCTGAAGGGTCAGGATCCGAATCATCGCTGCTCGTCCAAACAGCGCGGCGCACAATGCGTGGAGGCTAATTCCCCGCGACCGGGTATCCCTGCCAGAGCCATTGCAGCGCTGTCGGGTAGAGCTCGGAGATTGTCGGGCGGTCCGTGTGTCCGGCGCCGCGGGCGAAGACAAATTTGTAGTGATAGCCCTTCGCCGTAAGCACCTTGGCCATGTTCTCGTTGGCCTGCACCCAGTCGTGCATGCCGTCCCGTGCGTTGTAGTTGTCGCGGTCGCCGCATTCCATGTAGATTCGCAGAGGCTGGGCGGGGCTGCTCGGAATCAGTGTTTCGTGAAGTCCCCAGGCACCGTGCGGATACTGCGGATCGGCCGGCCATTGCTGATTGACGAACGTGCCGGAGAAGGTGAAGACGCGATGGTAGCGCTCCGGGTGAAACCACGCCATGATCATCGCGCACGAGCCGCCGGAGCTGGTGCCCATCGCGGCCCGGCCATCCGGATCCTTGGTCAGCTTCACATTGGCGACCTTTTCCACCATCGGCAGGACTTCGGTCTCAACCCAGTCGCTGTACTTGCCGGACATCGTGTCATACTCCAGTCCGCGCTCGTTGCCCGGTCCGTCGCCGCCGCCGCTGGGGATGGCAACGACGATCATGACCGGCACCTTCTTCAGCGGGATAAGATGGTCGAGCACGTTAAACGCCCGTCCATCGCCGTCGCAGGTGATCATGAACGGCGCGACGGTTCCAGGAACATACTGCTTGGGAACGTACACCGAGACCGTGCGTGTCCAGGGTTTGGGATGGCTGGTCACGACGATTCCGATTCCGCCGGCCGGACCGGGCGCTCCCGGTTCGGCCTGGTCGCGCGCGATGCCGGGGTAAAAGCTGCTCTCGGTCGAGCGGAGCGTGAATTTGTAGATGGAGCCCTTGGGCGCGCCGTCCCCGACGGGGCTCATTTCGGGTGCCGGGGTGTGCATCGGTCCGATGATGAAATTGCCATCGGCCTCGACCGGCGGAACCTCGCCGTCGGGCATTTCGGTGGCCTTGACGTATCCGGGGGCGAGCGGATCGCGCTTGGGCGCGGGAGGACGCCTCGCGGCGCCAGCCGCCGCCGGAGCGCCGGCGGTCTGGGCCGAGGCGATGCTTGTACCGATCAATAGAATCGCAGCGGCGAGGAAGAACGGTGGCTTCATGGGGATACCGGGGTTGAGCGGCCAAGGGCGTGCGCCCGTTTCACCCCATGACAAACACCATACCCGTTTTTGCGATCTGAAACTTCATGGATGCGCGGACCTAGCTAGCTAGCGCGGCTCGACCGTCCTGCCTGGGGCCTCATTCGGCGGCGACGACGGAGCCGGCCCTGGGCCGCCGTCCGAAATATTGCCGCCGTATGGCGAATCAAATACGAAAGGCATCGTCATCCTGCAAGCGACCGGCGCGCCGCGCACCCGGGCCGGCTGAAAACGCCACTTCAGGATCGCTGCCAAGGCCGATTCCCCAAACAGAACGTCATCCGCCTCCACCACCGACGCATCGATCACCCTGCCGTCGGCGCGGACCGTGAAGAGCACAACGGCCTTTCCGGTCAGGATTGACCCGAGTTCGGGGGGATAATCGGGCTCGATTTCGCGTGTGGCCGCGGGAGGAACATCGACCGTCTTGACGCTGTAAACTCCCGGCTTTAGCTCCGGGACGGGATTATTGACCGGATGCTCGGTGACGTATCCGGGGCCGGCGCAGCCGGTCATCGCCGCGAGAAACAGCAGGGATAGCAGCCGTCTTTTGGGTACGGTAGACACAGGGGGGATCGCCGGCAGCTGGCAGCTCAATGGGTACTGAAAAAGGGTCAGGCCGCCAGAAGTGAATTCCAAAGCTGAGGGTGCCACAGAAGGTATCCCTGCTGGATGGAGGCCGCAAATATTCGCTTCTGGCGGCCTGACCCCTTTATGGCTGGCCCAAGGCGGTGGTCCCGGCCTGTGCGATGACTCCGTCCTGATCGGACTTCATGCCGCTGACGCCGATCGCGCCGACGATGGCACCGTCCACGATCAGCGGCAGGCCTCCCTCGATCGCGATGACATTTCGAATCGACAGCAGGGCGTTCCTGCCGCCGGCGACCCCGTCCTCAAAGACCTTGGATGGCCGCTTAAACCAGAGCGCAGTCTTCGCCTTATCCTGCGCAACCTCGATGCTGCCGAGCTGGGTTCCGTCCATCCGTTCCAGATACACCAGGTTCCCGCCGTCATCCACGATGGCTATCACCATCGTCCATTTGCGCTTCGCCGCCTCGGCTTCGGCGCGAGCAGCAATCTTCTTTGCGAGTTCGAGGCCGACCGACGTTTTTGTCAGAACTTGGGCCGACAGTGAGTGCGAAGCGAACGAAAGGACCGAGCCCGCGATCAGGAGTTTGCACCAGGGATGCATCATCAGGCCGATCATGCGACCAAACGTCGCTTAGACGATCCAAAATGGAGTGCTCGTGGACTACCCCTAAGGATCGAGCCCCAGCAAGCGCGCCGGATTCTTTCGAGTGATCAGATCGATCTCGCGATCGGTTATCCCTCCCGCCTTGAGCGCCGCGATGAAGTCCCGGAGCCCTTGCGTGTGCACCGGATTGCCCGGCTGCCCGAGGTCCGAAGACATCAGGAAATGTTCCGCGCCCACGGATTGGATCGCCTGGACGCAAACCGACACGGGAAGGGGCTTGCTCCCGAGGTGTGCGAGCCAGACCACCTCCAGGGTCGCGCCCAGCCCCGCCATGAGTTTCATCTGCCCGATCGTTGCGCGGGTTGAGACGGACAGCACATGAGTCACGAGCAGGCGCTTCACTCCCGCCTTGCGCGCAGCGTCCAGCAGGACCAGCGACTCCACGGGCGAGGAATGCCCGGTCGCGAGGATAAGATCGTTGGCCGCCACGATCTGAAAAATCTCGGTGAGCGCGGCCACCGGCTTGCCGTCCCTGACCACGGCGACAAACGGACGGCTCACGCCGTCAAACCTGACCTGGTTCTCCGCGTCGTAGGTGGGGAGCCAGACCACTTTGCCGCGATGGCCCTCCACATCCACCATCCGCCGGATCGCCTCGGCATTGAGACCGCCGTTGGAGCGGTTGAGGACGATGCCGCCGTAGACTTCAATTCCGCCCACCTCCTGCATCGCCACCTCGGCGAGCGCCGCCGTGGGGAAGTAATGGTTCTTGAGCACGACGGCCCGCATGCCGGCCGCCTTCGCGTTTCGGACGACCTCGAAGCTGGTCACGGAGCGCTTGGTCACGTCCGGCGCCGAATGGCAGTGAAAATCGATGACGCCTTCCAGGGAAACCGGGTTGGACTGATCGCCGGCGCGAACAGTCAGACCGCCCGCGAGCAGGCCGGCGGCCAGAAGACTAAAGCGCAGGGCTTTCATTGTCATCGAATGCTCAGGTTCCAGTCAAAGAGGGGTGCGTAGCGGAGTTTTGGACATGCCGTAACTTCGGAAATTTCGAAGGGCGGCTGAAAGCCAAGTCCGACACTGGATTGGGCTCACCTGCCCAGGAAGACTTTTTTGTCGTCCAAAATCCATTTCCGGACAATGCCTAGGGAATCCGTTCGCAGGAGCGGAATCGTTTTAAAATGCCAGATTTAATCGCAGACGACCGACCGTGGCGCGGGCCGAGGGCCTGCGCGTGGCCGCCGCGGCCGCAGCGGACGGACGTGCCGCTCATCGATCCCGCCGATTTCCGCAGCTGGATCCTGCACGAAGACGACCAGCTCCTGGTCCTGGACAAGCCAGCCCAGGTCGTCTGCCATCCGTCGAAGGCGGGGCCGGCTTCGAGCCTGGTCGGAGCCGCCCGCATTCATACCGGACTGGATACCGTCCACCTGATCTTCCGGCTGGATCGCGAGACGAGCGGCGTGATCGTGCTCGCGAAGACCGCGTCGATGGCGGCGCGGCTGCAGAAGGCGGTGGAGCGGCATCAGATCGGGAAATCCTATCTGGCGATTCTGACTGGTGAACTCGCCGCGCCGGTGACGGTCGATCAGCCCCTGGGCGACGACATTGGCAGCCAAGTGTTCATCAAGACGGCGGTCATTGAAGGAGGCCGGGCATCCGTCACCCACTTCACGCCCTTGTCCGTGACCCAGGGATTCACTCTCGTCCAGGTCACTCCCAAGACTGGCCGAAAGCATCAGATCCGCGCCCATGCCCAGTGGCTGGGAATGCCGCTCGTCGGTGACAAGATCTACGGCCCGGACGAACGGCTCTACCTCGAATTCATCGAGAACGGCTGGACCAATGCGCTGGCCGCGAAACTGCTCCTCCAACGGCACGCCCTCCATTGCGCGGAAATCGACCTGCATCCCGCGGGCCTCGATCTTGTCTTCAGGGCGCCCTTGCCAAGTGATCTTCGGGCTTTCTGCGAGTCCTGGGGATTGGGCGTGCCTTAACGATCCAAGATTCGCTCGTCTTTCTTCCGGGACGCGGGCAAATCACCACCCCTTTTCCCCATGGCGAAATTCGGAAACGTGTATGAGAATCCGGTCACGGGCGAACGCGCGGTCGTCCGCGTGGATCCGGCTGACACCGGAGGCTCGCTGATGATCGCCGACCTCTATCTCCGGCCCAAGGGAGCGATCGTCGGCGAGCACGTCCATCCCTCGATCGAGGAGCGCTTCACGGTGATCCGGGGGAAAGTCGGCTTCCGGCTGGGCGGCAGGGCGTCCGAGGCCGCGCAAGGACAGAGCCTTGTGGTGCCGCCGGGAACCCCGCACGATTTCTGGAACGCGGGCGATGGGGAGGCCTTGGTGCGGGTCGAGATCCGCCCCGGGGATCGCTTCCAGCAGATGATCCTGAACTTGTTCGGACTGGCCCAGGACGGGAAGACCAACCGCAAGGGAATGCCCAACCTGCTCCAGGTGGCGCTCATCAGCCGGGAATTTTCAGACGTAGTCTATTTCACGAAGCCCCCCAAGGCCGTGCAGTCGGCGCTATTCGGGATTCTCGCCCCGATCGCGCGCGCGGCCGGTTACCGGGGAAGCTATCCCGAGTACCTCAGCCGGCCACCTTCAGGTCGCGCGGAGTTGGAGGACTGAGGGGGACGGCAAAGGAGCCTGCTCCAAGAATCTCCGGCCGGATTCATCCTTCGAAATGATAGAGCCGGATTGGCAGAACCGCCTTGTATCCCGCGAAGTCCTTGTCGTCGGTGAAAATTGCAAGCTCGTGCCGCACCGCAACCGCACAAATGACAAAGTCGATGAATGATCCCTGGATCCCTTTGGACCGGCACCGATTGTAATATTCGGCGGCGGCCTCGTATTCGCCCGTCCCAATCTCTAGATCGGGAAATATGCGCAGGCGATCCCTGACGGCCGCGAACTTTGCCTGGTCCCGAATTCCCGATAGAATCTCCTGGCGAATCGGGCCGATCATCTCGACCTGCCCTTGGTTCACCAACTTCACCATTTCTTCCCGATAGGGGCCGGCAGAGTCGTCCCCCCGCCTGAACGCGGCAGACCAAATCGGCGTATCGGGCAGGACCCTCACCGATTCGTCCTCAGCTTCTTGTGATCGAAGTCCGGAAGGAAATCCACCGTGCCGAACAGGTCCCCGATGGCACGCTGCTCCCGGCGGCGAAGAAATTCAATGAGGGCCTGGTTCACGGTGTCCTTCTTGGTTTTAAACCCGCCGATTTTCAGCGCCTTGTTGAGGAGGCGATCGTCGATTTGAAGATTTGTGGGCATATTCACACAATAAACCACACATCAAATGTGTCAATATTTGCCCGATCTTGCCCACGCCTCGCAGCTGGAACCGTTTGAGCCCGTTCCCTTGCATCCGCCAGTATTATAGCAAGTCCGCTCCGCAGAACGGCCTTTCAAGGCTTGGATCTTCAAGATTCCATTTTCTAGAAAAAGATGGAGCGGCAGATTTAACCCCCACAACATCGGCTCCTTGTCAGTCCGCCCGTCCGTCAGGGCTCGCTGTAACCCCACTTCCCCACCCCTGCCCATGAAACCCCCATTCTCCCGGCGCTCCTTCCTCAAAGCCTCCGCCCTTGCGACCGGCGCCGGTCTGACGACGCCGCTTTGGCGGACGCGCGCGTTTGCCGACGCAGCAACGGCTGCCGTGGACGCCTACCCGATCGCGCCCGGTCCGTTTGAGCCGACCCGGGCATCCCTCAAGGGGTACCGGTGTCCGGAGTGGTTTCGCGACGCGAAGTTCGGCATCTGGGCCCACTGGGGTCCGGAGTCCGCTCCGGAGGTCGGCGACTGGTACGCCCGGAACATGTACATCCAGGGCCACCGGCAGTACGATTATCACGTCAAGACCTACGGCCACCCCTCGAAGTTCGGCTACAAGGACGTGATCCCCACCTGGAAGGCCGAAAATTTCGACCCGGACTACCTCTTGGGCCTCTACCGGAAGGCGGGGGCGAAGTTCTTTGTGAGCATGGGGGTGCATCACGACAACTTCGACCTGTGGAATTCTCGGTGGCAGCCGCGCTGGAACGCGGTCGCCACCGGGCCCAGGAAAAACATCGCCAAGATGTTCAAGGACGCGGCTGTGAAGAATGGGCTCCGCTTTGGCGTCAGCCAGCACCTGCACGCGAGCTACGAATGGCTGTCCACCTCCTTTGGAAGCGACAAGACCGGCCCGCTGGCCGGCGTGCCCTACGACGGGAACGACCCCCGGTACGCCGATCTCTATCATCCCAAGCACGTGCCGGCGCCGCAGCCGGGCGACGTAAGCCACGTGCCCGAATCCTGGAAGCAGCAGTATCTTCTGCGGCTCCAGGACCTGATCGACCAGCTCCAGCCGGATCTCATGTACCACGACGGCGTGATCCGGTTCGAGCGCTACGGACTGAAACTCGTCGCCCACCTGTACAACCGGAGCGCCGAGCTGCATGGGGGCAACGTGGAGGCGGTCTATACGAGCAAGGGCATGGAGGATTGCCAGGAAGGCACGGCCGTCCTGGACTTCGAGCGGGGTATTGCGGAAGGCATCTGGCCCAATCCATTTCAGACCGATACCTGTGTCGCCGGCTGGCACTATGACCGGGAAGCCAAGTACCGGACGCCAAAGCAGTGCATCGACCTCCTGGTCGACGTCGTCAGCAGGAACGGCACCCTGCTTCTTAATTTCCCGCTGAGGTCGGACGGAACGCTCGATTCCACGGAGATGGGAATCATCTCCGAGATCACGGCGTGGATGGCGGCCAACAGCGAAGGCATCTATGGCACCCGACCCTGGAAGATCTGCGGCGAGGGCCCCAGCGTGGCCGGCACGGTACGGGACACGAGCGTCTTCAAGATGCTACCGCCGATCGCAGACGATTCTCCCGGCGCAAGGCGATCCACAGGCGCGCGCGATAATCGCAAGCCGCTGACCGCGCGGGATGTCCGGTTCACGACAAAGGATGGGTTCCTCTACGCGTTCCTGCTCGGGCGGCCCGAAGATTCCACCGCGCTCCTGGAGAGCCTTTCCACCCGCTCCCCCCAGCTCGACGGGCGCAAGGTCGCCAGCGTGACTCTGCTCGGCCAGGGCGGCGAACTCACCTGGACCCAGACCGAACAGGGGCTGACGGTGAGGATACCGGAACAGCTGCCGAGCGAGCATGCCATAACTCTCAAGATCGCGGGCGTCGTCGGCGCCTGAATGGAGCCGGTGAAAAACAATTCCATACGCTGTCCATGAAGAATATCACACGGATCCTCGTGGCCTCAGGGGCCGTAGCTTCGGGGATGGCGCTTGCCTCCCCTCTCCGCGCCCAGACAGCGGCACCCGCCGCCCCCCTCGTGGAGGAAACCAGCGTCGTCACCACGACGACCACCTCGACCGACGCGGCCCTCTGGCACGGCCGCGACACTCCCGACCTGATCGCGGCAGCCCTGAAGGACGTTCCCGCCGTCCCGCCCGGACCTTTTGAGGAATCCTGGCAGTCGATCGGGCAGAACTACAGGGACCCGGACTGGTTCCGCGACGGCAAGTTCGGGATCATGATGCACTGGGGCATCTACTCCGTCCAGGCCCACGCAAGCGAGTGGTACGTCCGCTACATGTACGGCGGCAATCCCGCCATCATGCAGTGGCACACCGAGCACTTCGGGCCGCCCACCAAGTTCGGCTACAAGGATTTTCTCCCGAAGTACACGGCAGCAAAGTGGGATCCCGACGCCTGGGCGGCGCTTTTCAAGAAGGCCGGAGCCAGGTACGTCCTCGCTCCCGGCGAGCATCACGACGGCTTCTCAAACTGGGACAGCGCGATCAACCGGTTCAACGCGAAGAACTTCGGCCCCAAGCGGGACCTCGACGGAGACCTGATCAAGGCGCTCGAGAAAGCCGGGCTCAAGACCGGCGTCTCGAACCACTCCAGCATCCATTTTAACTTCATCCCCGCTCTTCCCGGCAGCGACCAGTACGACCCGCAATGGGCCGCCTTCTACAGCGTCGCGGACCGGAGCAACGCCGCCCGGATCAGGTTCCTCCACGATTGGGTCACGAAGAACATGGAGCTCATCGACAAGTACCATCCGGACATGCTGTGGTTCGACATGAACGGCGACCGCGCCTGGGATCCGCTCAAGCTCCGGGTGGCCGCCTACTACTACAATCGCGCCAGGGAATGGGGCAAGGAGGTGGCCATCAGCGCCAAGACCGACGCGTTTCTCACGGGCCAGCTGATGGACTACGAACGCGAGGGCCGGGCGCCGATGGAGCTGACCGACTGGGTCTGGGAGCCCGACGATCCGATCACCGACAAATTCGGCTACGTCGAGGGACTCAAGCCCTACCCCGCCGACCAGTTCGTCTGGAAGCTGGTCGAAAACGTGAGCAAGAACGGCAATCTCCTGCTGAACATCTCCCCTCGGGCCGACGGCACGATTCCGCAGGAACAGCAGGACGTCTTACTGGCCATCGGCAAGTGGCTCGATGTGAACGGCGAGGCGATCTACGGCTCCCGCCCGTGGATCAAATACGGGGAAGGTCCCGTCGCGGACGCTGCCGCGGAAACGATGGCCAAGGCGCGCGCCGCCGGATTTGCGGGCCGGATCAACGGGAAGAACATGGGGGGACCCCTGGTCGGCGGCGGAGGCCTGCCACGGCATGGGTACACGCCCCAGGACATCCGGTTCACCACCCATGGCGACACGCTCTATGCCACGGTGATGAGCTGGCCTGGCGACAAGCTGGTCATCAACTCGCTCGCCAGCGGCCAACCGGTGAAGGGAAAGGTCGAGAAGGTCGAGCTGCTCGGCAGCTCCGGCGACCTCTATTTCACGCAGGATGCGGCCGGACTCAATGTGGCGTTTCCCGCGGCGAAGCCGTGCGACTACGCCTACGTGCTGAAAATCACGGGACTTAAGCTGGAATAGTCAGCCGGCTCTCCGAAGGGGGCCGTCATTCAGAGCGACTGCTGGTCGGCCGTCGGTATCCGCGTATCCGGCACTCCGGAGGTGTCGCGGACTGAAAAGTCGGTCACCTTGCGCAGGACAAAGAATGGCGCACCGCCGGCGCGCCGGGCGTCCACGTGCCTGAAGTCCGCTCCGGCGACATCGTCGAGAACGATGGCCGGGCGGGTGTCGTCCTTGATGAAACCGAGGTCGATGTCGCGGAAGGCGATGTCCTTCGCGTGCCGCACATAGATGCCGTAGGCGGGCAGGATGCCGAACATCGAGGGCTCCGGATAGGCCTTTTCCTGCTCGGGGGGGCTGTAGGGGTCGCGCGGGCCGGCGAGGCCCGGGCCGCGGAGGAAGAACGTGTTGATGAGCGTGGCCGGCTGCTTGGCGGCATCGTCGAGTGAGAGGCCGCCGCGGGTGACGATGCGGATGTCGCTCAGCCGGACGTCCTCGATGGGATGTCCGGGAAGGCCCGCGATGATCACCGGGTAGCGCGCATCGACGTCCGATGCGACGATGTGGCTGATCGTCACGCCGCGAATCGTTCCAACCGGTGTTCCCACGGGGCCGCGGGCGCGATTGCCGATCCGCAGGAAGATCGCCGCATTCGAGAGGTTGCGCATCGTGATGTTCGAGATCGTGACGTTCTCGATCGTGGCGCCGTCGACGGCCTCGAGCGCGAGGCCGCGGCTGCGGTCGAAGACGCAATTCGCGATCGTGATGTTCTTGAAGCCGCCGTCGGATTCCGTGCCGAACTTTATGCGGCCAGTGGGTCCGTCGCGATCGACGGCCGCCGCCTGCGCGTGCCGGTAGGTACCGTCGAGGAACGAGCCGGGGTCGTAGCCGCTGACCTGGCAACCGGTGATCGTGAAGTTTTCGCACGAGCGGAACTGGCCGAGGACGAAGGAACTCTTGAGGACGATGGCGTCGTCGTTGATCGCGTTGACGGTGCAATTGCTGATCCGGACGTTGCTGCAGGCGTCGATATCGAAGCCGTCGCGGTTGGTGTCCACCCTGACGTTGTCGATCGTGAAATTGTCCACGCCGGCCGCGAGGAGGCCGAACCAGCCGCCCTGCAGTATGGAGAAATCGCGGAGCGTCACGTTGCGGCAGTTGAGGAGGGCGATCGACTTGTTGCCGCCGCGGTTGTTGCTGACACCCGCGACAGGCGCGGCTGCGGCGACCGGAAGCTGGCCGGCCGGCGGCGCAGCCGCGGCTTCGGCGGCAGTCAGGGTGCCATTCGGTCCCGCCGCCACGTTGCCGCGCCGGCCCATGCCGCCGTTGGCCCGCGGGAGGCCCTTGCCATAGATCATTCCGAAGCCGGTGATGGCGATGTCATCCAGGTTCTCGCCCCAGATCAGGCTGTTGTGAAAATGGCTGTGCCCAAAGTCCTGGTACTGGAGCTTGTCGCCCCAGTCATTGGGCTCCGCGGCATCGTAGCTGCCAAAGCCGGGCGCGGCCGTCGCCGCGACAATCACGCAGCCCTGGTCGAGGTGGAGCGTTATATGGCTCTTCAGCCGGATCGAAAAACTCAGGTAGGTCCCCGCCGGAAACTGCACCGTGCCCCCGCCGGCGGCGGCAGCGGCCTCGATCGCCTTGTTGATCGGGTCGGTGTCCAGGGTCTTTCCGTCGCCGGTCGCGCCGAAGGCGCGTACATCGTAGACGCTGGAGCCGGCTCCGGCGGCGGGCGCTTGCGCGAAGCCCAGGGGGACGGATAGGCAGAGAACGAGAGAGGCGAGCAGGCGGCGGCAGGCGAATGAGGACGGCATAATCAGGCGAGGATTGGGGTTGGCGGACGCGGACATCCCGTGCGGGGCTGGGCGCAGGTGGATGCCAGACGCAGCCGAATGGCGAAGGATGTTCCAGGAGGTCCGAAAAGGGACAAGGCCCAAAAGGACCTGCCCCGAGAAATCAGGCTGGCCGCGGGTCGTCCACTGCTGACCCTCCCGACGGACACTGGGCGATTTTAGCAACTCCGGGGAAGGAGCCGTGTTCTTGGAAGTAACACACACTCAAATCATGAAACTCAACATTCTCTCAATCAGCACGGTCCTGGTCGCCGCCGCGGCCCTTGTCACCGTCCCCGCCGGCGCCATCGCCACGGGAGGCAGCATAATCACCATAATCGGAATCCTCTCGGTCTTCGTCACCGACTATGGCCGCGTAATCAAGCCGTGCAGGAAACCAGCCCGGGCTATCGTAGCCGGCGCAAACAAGCGCATGTCAGATGCAATTGGCGGCCAATCCGCGATCCGTCTGAGCCACGCCGGCAGTTGCTAAGCCGCCTTGCAAGCAGGCTGTAAACGGCAAAGCGCAATTCAGGGATCATTCTGCAACGCATATAGTCTGATTGCGGTCCCGCCGACTCTTTAGATTGCTCGACAGGGATGGGACAGCCACCCCTATATATTGCACACCCCGATCTCCGCCATGAAGAATGCATTGCCCGGACTCACCGCCGTCCTGCTCCTCGCTTGCCTGGCGCTCGGCTACCTGATCATCCGCCAAAAGACGGAGATCACAGAAATCAGCCTGAACTGGGACGCGGCGGGAAAAGACGCTCAGAAGAGGATCCATGAGCTTCAGCATCAGCTCGCCAGCGCCAAGGAGGCCCAGGCTCTCGCCGAAAAGCAGGCAGCCCAGGCGGCCGCCGAAGCCGCCCCCGCAGCCCAAGCGAAAGGCGCGCCGGCGAACAGGGGAACCAACATCATCCACATTTCGGACATCCTGAAGGAGCATCCGGAGTATGCCGGCATCTATGCGAAGCAAATGCGCCGGAACATCGACCGCATGTATGGGAGCGGCCTCGCAACGCTCAACCTGACTCCCGACCAGGAATCCCAGCTGAAGGGTCTGCTGGCGGAGCGGCAGATGGGCAGCATCGACGCCATGCAGGCGGCCGAGGCGGCCGGATTAGAGCGGGATTCTCCCGAGTGGCGGGCTGCGATGAAGCAGGCGGGCCAGGACGTGCAGCAGCAAATCAACTCGATCCTGGGGCCCAATGCCGATGCGACGCTGGCGCAGCTCCAGGCCCGTGCCGGAATCCAGAATCAGGTCGAATACAACTATTCCGCGGATTTCGCGGACGCCGGCTCCCCGCTGACCGCAGAACAATCGAGCGGCCTCGTTCAGGCGATGGCCGACGCCAATTATGCGGGAAAGGACCTATCCACCCGCCCCGCAAACTATAACGACCCGGACCCGACGACCGGGCTCACCCCGCACGACAACCGGATCATACAAGCGGCCGCCCAGGTTCTGTCTCCGGCCCAGCTGGAGATCCTGAAGACCGATCAAGCGGAAAACAGCAAGATCGCCGCCATCATGAAGGAGTACAGCAAAGGCGGCGGACAGAACGTGTTTGTTCCCTGACCCCGGTTCGATCCGGAGGCCAATTCCCGGACAGCGATCTCAGGGCTTGGTCGGCGGCACGGGATAGGGCGCGCCGTTGACGACCACATTTTTGAAAACCAGGTTTTGGGTCTGCCCGAGGGTCAGATGCGGATCGGTCAATTTGACGTCAACGTCCTCAAGCGTGATGCCCTCGAGGGTGTCGCCGGGGTTTCCGAGCAGGGATCCAAACGCCCGGAAAGTTCCCGACACATTCCGGATCGTCACCCGGGCGACCCTCTGGGTCGGAGCGGGATGGCCGTACAGATTGAAGAACTGCCGCCAGGGGCCGACGACGAGAATTCTTCCGGCTCCCGCCAGCTGAATATTTTCGACCGTGATGTCCTCGTAGTCCTGGGGCGTGTCCGGACGGAGCTTGAGACAGAGAAGGTTCGCCCTGCCCGTTATCCGGCAATTGCGGTACATGACATGCCGGACAACGGTCGCCTCGCTCCCGCAGGTGAGCATTCCATAGCCGTTCCCGAATTCGCAGTCCTCTACGAGGATGTTTTCCACGGCAGGGCTGTCCGTATCCCCCATGGCAAGCGGGCCCTTGCTGCCCTTGAGCGCGATGTCGTCGTCGCCGACGGATATGCGGCACCGGCGCACAACCACGTCCTGGCTGCTGTCTATGTCGATGCCGTCCGTGCTGGGAGCGCGGATCGAGCCCGAAGTCGGGGCGTTTATGTCCAGCCCGTCGAGCACGACGCCGCGGCAACGATAGAGATGCAGATTCCAGAACCCGGAATCCTTCAGGCCGATGCCCTCAATGCGCACGTCCTTGCAGCGGTCAATGAACAGGAGCCGCGGGCGCTCGACCTCGAGGTTCGTGCAATTCGGATTCTCTTTCCGGCGCTGCCAGAAAGCGGCCCAGTAGGTGCCGCCGTTCCCGTCCAGCTTCCCTTTCCCGCTGATCCGAACCCGGTCCATGGCTTGCGCGTTGACGAGGGCCATTCGCCAGGGCTCGAAGTGCCCCTCGATGCGGGTCGTGAGCTTCGGATAGTCCTCTATCCGGTTTGAGCCGAGGAGAACGGCGCCCTCGTCCAGGACGAGCTCCACACCCTTCTTGAGGAAGATCGAGCCGCTCAGAAATGTCCCGCGCGGGATCTCGACAACACCGCCGCCCGACTCGGCCGCGCGATCGATGGCTCTCTGGATTGCCTGCGAATTGAGGACGGATCCGCCGGCGACAGCGCCAAAATCGGTGATGACAAAATGCCCGGGCGCCGCGGTCCGCTGCAACGGCTCGTCTCCCCGAAGCGCCGGATCATCGGCAAGAAACGAGGCAATCGCGGCAACGAGAAGCGAGGCCGGAAATCGTAACGATGTCATGGGGTGGCGGCAGACAAAAGCCGGAGTAACGGAATCAAATCAAGAGCTAACAGACGCCGGATGCATCGGAAGGATTCGTTTTCCGCGCAGAATTGTTCCGGATTGCGAGCTGCCGAGCCCGCCCGGGATCCAGTTTCCCTCTACCATCGTGATGTTCGCGCGGGCCGGAATGCCCTTCTCCCCCTGAAGAATCATCCCCGACAGCAGGTTGATCGCGACCGATCCGATCTCCTCGGCGCGCTGGTCGATGCCGGCATCGGCAAACTTGTGTGGCCAGTTCAGGGTCACGACCTTTGGCCGCCTTCGGGCCGGAATCGCCCCCAGGGCATTCGCGAGCAATTCCTGGTCGATCGCATGGAGAACCAGCGCGTCGGGGCTGTGTCGCCGCAGCCAGGCGGAAAATCCCGAATCGGCGACCGCCGGTCCGAGCGATTCCCCGAGAAAGACGGGGATCGGGTTCGTCCTTCCGAATTCGTTCTGCCAGGCGATCCCGCCGGTCCAGCGGTGGCGCACCCGCTCGTCCCAGTCCTTCGAGATCGCCAGCCCGATTCTCCTGAATCCGCGGCCGGTGAGCTCCCGGCAGACGTGCAGCATGTTGTCGAAATGGTTCGGCATCACGCTGTGGAAGCTCGGGGCGGTGACGGAAGCGGTGACGGAGACCACGGAAAACTTTCCCCAGTCGAGCAGCCCGCCGAGGTCGCGCTGCCCGGCCATGGACATCATGACCACGCCCTCCACCCCGCGGCTCAGCAGCACCCGTTGAAGCAGCGGGCCCTTGGTCTCCGGCCCGATCTCGATCGTGTCGAAGGCGAACCCGAGGGCCTTTGCGCGCCGCTCCAGCGCGTTGTGCTCCCGGTTGTCGAAGTCGAGCGTGCTCGGCCAGGCGAACGCCTGCTTCAGGCCGCAGATGTTCGCCTGGAGGCGCGCTGAGGCGCCGACCCTGAGGTGGTGCATCAGCTTCGCGATCGTCGGATCGGGCCGATAACCCCGGATCGCCGCAAGGCGCCTCAGCCGCGCGCGCGTCCTCGGCGCGATCTCCGGGCTGTTTCGAAGCGCGAGGGAAAAGGCCATCGCGCTCACGCCTGCCTCGGCGGCCAGGCTTCTCAAGGTGGGGCGGCTCGAGCGCATCTGACTTTACTGTAAAGTCCCTAGGGGCTTGCGGGCAACCGCTAAGTTTAATCCGTCATGGACGTCCGTGACGGCGATTGCGGAAGCACGATCGCCTGCCCCGCACCCCGCCCCAAAACCGAACACCGTCAGGAATCGAAGCAGCCTATGAACACCACGCGCAGTATCAGAACCATCAGCTTCGCGGCCATACTGGCCACGGCCGCATACGCCCAGACCGCAGCCCCGGCCGCCCCCGCAGTCCCGGCCCCGGCCGCGTCGGATCAGATCGTCAGCCTCCCGACATTCTCGGTGTCGTCGGAAAAGGACACGAGCTACCTCGGTCATGAGGCGGTCAGCACGACCCGCATCGGGGTTGATCTCTCCGATCTCGCCCAGTCGGTCACGGTCATAAACCGCGCCCTTATCGATGATATCGACCCCACGATCATCGCCAAGTCCCTCATCTACGTCGGCGGCGCGCAGACCGGAACGATCAACTGGTCCGTGGACCGGCTCATGATCCGCGGCTTCGTCGGCGAGGGCGACTATGTCGACGGGTTCCGCACCCAGACCGACCGCAACACCGACCTCAACATCATCGACCACGTCGAGCTGATCAAGGGCCCCTCGGCCATCTTCATCGGCAACACGGCGAACACGGTCGGCGGCGTGCTGAACAAGATTTCAAAGAGCCCGACCGATTACAACGTCGGGACCCTGACGGTGCAGGTCGGCCTGTTCGACGCCAATCGCGCCGATCTCGACATCGGCGGCCCGATCACGGCCGACAAGAAGTTCATGTACCGGCTGCTGATCAACCGGCAGGATTCCGAGGGCTACTACGACCACACCTACGACAACCGGAGCGCCATCACGCCGATGCTGGCCTACAAGTTCGACAGCGGTTCCGAGGCCTGGATCAAGTTTGAATCCTTCGACAGCCACTACTCCTCCTACAACGGCATTCCGATCAGCGGCCAGACCGCCAACGGCCTTCCGATGGGCGCGGGCGGCATCCCGATCCCCGGCGTGACAAACCAGATTCTGGCGATTCCCTACCAGAGGAACCTCAACGAGGACGAGCCCTACAACTGGCGCAATGACAAGTTCTGGCGCCTGTGGGGCCAGCTGACCTCGCGCCTGAACGACCACGTCGCCATCCGCTGGGCCGCATTCGACTCCGTCGACAAGCAGCGCCGCGTCGAGTCCATCCTCGCCCCGGCGATCGGCGGCGCAGGCGGCACCGTCACGAGCTCGGGCGGCGTCCTGACGTACACCCCCTCGTATGTCGTCGGACCGACATTCGTTCCCGGAGTGACCTCGCTCAACCGCGCCATAACCGCGATCAATCCGGACTACCAGCCGCGCCGCGAGGTGCAGAACGACTACATCTTCAACTTCGAAACGGGACCGGTCAGCCACAAGTTCCTCGCCGGCCTCGACGGGATCGATTTCCCGGAGACGACGAAAACCTACAGCTCCATCGGCACCACGAGCGCGATCAACCCCTTCGCCCCCGTCTACCCGGGCACCGTCTCGGCTAACATCGTCCAGAATCCGGCGCCCTCATACCTGGACCAGAACCAGACGTTCGCGAAGATCTACGCCCTCGAGACGGCGAGCTACTGGAACGACCGGATCGTCGTCAACTATGGCGCCGTGCGCAACCGGGTCGATCTCGGCCGGACGACCTGGAGCTTCAACAACACGACGAACGTGACCACCGTTTCCACGGTGCCCGACCAGGTCCTCTACAAGAACCTGAGCCAGTTCGGAATCCTGATAAAGCCGCTGCAGAACGTTTCGGTCTTCTACGGACAGACCCAGAATTTCGCGAACAACGGCTTTGATGCGCAGAACCATCTCCAGCCGCCCCAGACCGGCCAGCAGCGCGAGATCGGCGTCAAGTCGAACTGGTTTGACGGCAAGCTTACCGCCAACGTCAGCTACTTCGACGTCAAGCAGCAGAACAACGCCGTCAATTCGTTCCCGCAGACGAGCCCGCCGTCCAACGTGCTCGTCCCCGGCACGATCTCCCGCGGCTTCGACGGCGAATGGACCGCCAGCCTGTCGCGGAACATCGACCTCATCGGCGCCTTCTCGGCCTTCAAGGCCCACGTGCCGGTTCCGGCTCCGTACAACCAGATCCCCCAGCCCGCCGACGGCATCGTCCGCTCGGACCTTCCCGTAAACAACGTCGCCCAGAATGCGGCATCCATCTCGGGACGGTACAAGTTCACGGACAACATGCTGAAAGGCGTGTCCGTGCAGATCGGCGTCAACTGGCTGGACAAGCGGGCCATCACCGACAACAGCAACCAGGAGTTTTACGGCTACCTGCCGAAGCGCACCCTGGCCGACGCCATGGTCCAATACGACACCAAGCTGATCCGGTATCAGGTGAACATAGATAATGTCTTCAACACGAAGTACATCTACGCCTCCCGGAGCAACCAGGTGATCGTGCCCGGAACACCGACGAACCTGCGGGTTTCGATAACCTACAAGTTCTTCTAGGCATCCGCGGCGGATATCTGTTAATTCAGCGGCAAACGCAGTGATTGTCCCGCGCGCCTCAAGGGCGCGCGGGACTCTCTTTCCAACCCATGAGCTCCCGCTATCCGGCCGAAAATCTCGTCGTCTATGCCCGCGCGCTGCTTGAGGCGGCCGGGCTCGAAACGGAGAAGGCGCAGACAGTCGCGGATGTCCTCGTCGAGGGCGATCTCATGGGCCACACGACCCACGGACTGCAGCTCCTCGAGCCCTACCTGACGGATATTGAAAAGGGCGGGATGACAAAGTCGGGGAAGCCCGGGGTCGTCGCCGACTTCCCCGCTGCGGTGACGTGGGACGGCCGGCGGCTCCCGGGCCCCTGGCTCGTCGTCAAGGCGCTCGAACTCGCGGCCAACCGCGCCCGGCTCCAGGGGACCTGCACGGTCGTCATCCGCAGGTGCCACCACACGGCCTGCCTTGCGGTTTACGTCAAGGCCATCGCGGAGCAGGGCCTGATGGCCCTGCTCACCTGTTCCGATCCAACCTGCGGCGGGGTAACCCCGCACGGCGGCCGGAAGTCGCTCTACACGCCGGATCCCCTGGCTGCCGCGTGGCCGACCGATGGCGATCCCGTGATCATGGACATATCGATGTCGATCGGCACGAATGGCATGACGAAGCGGCTGTTCGCGGAAGGCGGCCGGTTTCCGGGGCTCTGGGCGGTCGACGGCAACGGCAAGCCGACGGACAATCCGGCTGACCTCTACGGAGACAACCCCGGGGCGCTCCTTCCGATGGGCGGACTCGATCACGGCCACAAGGGCTATGCAATGGGACTTATGATCGAAGCCCTTACGAGCGGACTCGCGGGCGTGGGCCGCGCGGATCCCCCCGAAGGATGGACGGCCAATGTCTTCGTGCAGGTGATCGACCCGGCGCTCTTCGGCAGCCGGGAGGATTTCAAGAGGCAGACCACCTGGCTTGCGAATGCCTGCCGCGCGACTCCCACCCGGCCCGGATTCGAGCGGGTTCGGATGCCGGGCGAGACCGGGCTCAGGAAGCGGGCGGAGCAATTAAAAACGGGGGTCAAACTCTATCCCGGCATCATGGAAGCGCTCGCTCCCTGGGCCAGGAAGTACGCCGTCACCCCTCCGGTGGCGCAGTCCGTCTGACAGGACTATCGGAAAGGCCGCCGACGTCGGCTCAGTGCGATTCGGCGAAACTCGTGATCGAGTGCCACTCGATCACCTCCTGGAGGAGCGCCTGCTCGGTGCGCTGTACGACGCGCTCCAGGCTGCTCCACGTGCGGCTGTAGGAGATCTGCTTTCGCGCGGCCTGGAGGACGGCCTGCATTTCCCGATAACGCGCCACGCGGCGGTGGAGATCGTTGATTGAGATCAGCGAGATGAACGCCGCAGCGACGACGGGCAGAGAAATCGGCAGGAAGTAGAAAAACCACTGCTCGACAGCCGGCGGCAGCTCGGCGAACCGCCAGGTGTGGTGCAGCGCGTAAAAGGCCGTGCAGGTGATGGCGGACAAAGTTGCCATCCAAAAGCCTCCCCGCAGCCAGACAAGCTGGGGCAGCGCCCGTGCCAGCCGGCGTTCATAATAGCCAAGCTGGTCGTCGATCCTGTGAGCCACATACAGCCGCTTAAAATCCTCCATGGGCACCGGCTGGGCGCCCGCTTTGCGGCGATGCATGACCCGAAGCGCTCGCTCGAGCATCCGCATGCCGGGAAGGTCGAGGTCGGAAAATATCGGCGCGGCCCGCGGCAGCCCCCAGGTCGCGAGCGAGGACCGGCAGAATTCGGCGGCGAGCCGGCAGCGGACCCAGTGGTGATGGGCCCCCTGCTTCCGCAGGACGAGCGCCACCCCGAGGGCTCCCGCCAGGCAGATGAGCTTCATCCACGGCAGGACAGCTGTGTGCAGGGCGAAGGCGAGTCCGGCCGCCGCAATCAACGTGGCGAGGACGTGGAGGACGGTCGTCGAAGCGATCAGCCGCCTGAACTGCGGCGCTCCGCGGCTGGCGGTGTGGTCAACCTTGCGCTGGAAGGCCAGGATAACGTCGGGTGCGCCGAAGGGATTGGCCGCGCCGTATGCGGATTCCGGCGCCGGAGGCAGCCTGTTGAAATACGCCAGGTCGTGATCGTGCGCCACGAACGCCCTCCAATTTTCCCTGCGGATGGCGAGCGTCCGCGCGTCGATGATCATGAGCGGGAGCCCGAGGTCCCGGGCATAGTCGATCACATCGGCGGTGCCGCCCTTTCCGCGGGCCTGCTCGCCGTCCCAGACGGCCAGGACGACGTCCGCGCCATGGACGGTCTCCATTCCGGCATCGAGGAAGGCGTCCTCACGCGCTCCAGCCTCGTTCAATACGCGCACCTGCTCGGCTTCGGCGAGAAGGCCCTCGCATTCGCGCCACTCGGCCTCGCTGAAGTCCTTCTTGAATTCCGCCGCGGAGAGAGGCAGGACGGCCTGCCACGCGCAGCCCTGAGAGATCGCCTCCCGGGCGAACAAAATGTCGCTGCCGGCGGCGGCCGAGGAAATCGCCAGCCAATCTCCCGGCGCCTCCCGCCGCATTTCGCCGAGCGCCTCCCGGATGGCACCCGATATGCCGGGGCTGTCGTCCAGCCGCCGGTGACCGGTGAAGCCGACGACATGGAATTGCGGCAGATGGGGCGACGCGGCCATTGGCGGGTCAATAGTGGGGAGGCGGAGGCTCCTCGGGCTCCTCCGCTCCGCCAGCCGCATCGGAAACACGAATACGTTCCCGGAACGACTCCATTTCCCTTCTCAACTTGCGGATCTCATCCCCCATGTCGGCCATGGCCTTGTCCTGCCCGGCCACGTGGCGCTCGAGCCAAAGGTAGCGCGCTTCGAGGTGGGCCAGGCGTTCGTCGCTCATCGGAGGTTCGAATTCAAGCGGCGGGCGGGCGCAGGTCAAGGGGCCCACGGTTCCGGGGGCCGGGCTAAGGCTAAGTCTCCTGCCGCTTCCGCCACTTCGCGTCGTTGTCGCGGCGCCGGTCGTCCAGCCGCACTTCCTGACGCTTGCCCGCCCGATCGACCCAGCCGGCGAGATCCTCGGAGGAGAGCCCCGCGCCTCCAAGCGCCTCGACCGCCTGCCGCTCGGCGCGATCATCCGTGGCGACGACACAGTCCGCCGGATGCCGGGCCTTCCGGACGAGCTGGGTGATCACATCGTCCGCCGTCGTTCCGGCCGGCGTATGGATGTGCGCGAAGGTCGCGTGGCCGGAGGGTCTTTCGACGGTCAATCCGGCGCCGCGCCCGTCGAAGACGATCGTAACCCGCACCTGCTCGACGTCGTGCAGGATGCGCACGGCCTGCGAAAGCCGCGAACGCGCGGTGTCCCGGTCGCCCTTCAGCAGGGCGCGCAGTTCCGGCCACGCGTGCATGATGTTGGAGCCGTCGACCAGGAGATGCTTTTGTCCCGCCGGTCTCATGGCCGGTTTGCCCGCCGCACCGCCCCGTTATCGGGAGGCGGCGGCCTGCGGCTCGGGACGTCCGAACTTTTTCAAGACGCCTCCGTTATAGACCATGTAATATCCGGCCAGCAGTTCGAATGCCGCGAAGGTCAGTGCGCTCGATCCCATAGGGGGCGGAACGCGTCCGTCCGGCGCCGCATGCATATAGATGACCGTGATCCGGTAGATGATCCGCCCGATGAAAACGAGGGACAGCGCCACGCCAATGTGAGCATTGGGCGTATAGAAGCGGCCCTCGGCAGTCGTTTCAAAGCGGGTGAGATGGAGGGCCCAGAACCCGAGGATCGCGCCAGGGACGAATCCAGCGAGCCATCCCAGCATCAATGGGGGATGATTGATCGAGCGGGCGCCAAAGAGCAGGCTCACGATAAGAAAGATCGAGAACGCGATACCCAGGCCCGACGGCCGGAACGCCTGGCGACCGACGCTGCGCTGAAGGCGGGTATAGACCCGCCATAGGAGAAGCGGCACGACGACGGCCCAGATGATCACGCTTTGGTTCATGGGTGTTGGGTGGGAGTAGCCCGGAAGTCTCCCGGCTCCGGCTGCGCCCGGCAAGCACATCTCAAAGGGCTGGAATACCTTTTGCTGGACCCCTCTCAAGAAGTATCTGGCCGGCGGATCCTGGGGGCAGGCCGATCCTCAGGGCGCCTTGAGCACGAGGTCGCACCACTCGCCAAGGTTCCGGGAACCGATCTTCCATCCGGGCGCCGCGGCGGCAAATGCCGCCCGAACAGCCGCTCCCTCAGTCGCGAGAATCCCGCTCAGCACCAGGGAGCCGCCCGGAGCAACCGCCCCGATGAGCGCACGGGCATGCCGTGTCAGGACATCGGCCTGTATGTTCGCAAGGACGAGGTCCGCATGCAGTCCGGCGAGTCCACCGGGAAGATCGGCGACCGCAAACTTCACGTGGCCGGCCAGCCCGTTCAATTCCGCGTTCTCATGGCTTACGCGGACGGCCTCGGGATCGAGATCGAAGCCGGAGACGCTGGCGCAGCCGAGGAGCGCTGCGGAGAGCGCGAGTATTCCCGAGCCGCAACCGGCGTCGATGACGCGCCGAGGCTGCTTCGTCCCCGAGGCGAGCTCCGCCAGCCGCTCGCAGCAGAGCCGGGTCGTCTCGTGGTTCCCCGTGCCGAATGCCATTCCAGGATCGAGCCAGAGGGCGGCGTGGCCCGTCGGCAGCACATACGTATCGCGTTCCCACAGGGGAACCCAGTGCAGCCGCCCGAAATCCCATGCCCGAAAATGCGCCTTGTAGCTGTCCCGCCAGTCGCTGTCCGCGAGAGCGCGGAGCACGGGGCCGGAAAGGGGCTTCACAGGCAGCAGCGGCAGGAGCGCATTCCAGCGCGCACGTGCCTCGTCGTCGTCCGAAAAGACGCCGACCAGCCAGGCGCGCTTCACGATCGCCTCCTCCAGGAGGCTCCACCGGTCGTCGCCGGCTTCCAGCAGCACCTCTTCGACGCCGTCCGCAATCGCGGCCGGGATTTCCACCCTGATGTCGGTCAGCGGCACGGCGTCATTCCCCGCTCAGCCGGGCGATCACCTCGGGCAGGAGCTTGTGTTCCGCCGCATGAATCTTGGCGGCGAGCGTCTCCAGGGTCTCGCCCGGAACGACTCCGACCTTCGCCTGGCCCAGGATGGGGCCGCCATCCACCTCGAGCGTCACCCGATGCACCGTGCACCCGGTGACCTTGACTCCGCTGCGCAGCGCCTGGCCGATGCCATCGAGCCCGGGGAATTGGGGAAGAAGGCTGGGATGCAGATTGATGATCCTGCCCTCGAAGGCTCCCAGAAATCCGGGCTTGAGGACGCGCATGAAGCCGGCGAGCACGATCAGGCCGGGCTCCGCGGCGGAAATCGCCGCGATGTATCGCCGCTCGCCTTCCTCATCGAGCTTGGTTTTGAAAGGCGCGGGATCGACGAAGGTCGCGGGAACCCCGAAGCGGGGGCCCAAGGCAAGGATTGCGGCGTCCGGCCGATCCGCGAAAATTCCCACGACCTTCGCCTTGCCCAGCCGGCCGGCCTGCTGGGCCAGCAGTATGGCCTCGGCATTGGATCCCCGCCCGGAGCCTAGAATGACGACGCGCATGATGTGAAAATCGGAAAGCGGAAAGCGGAAGGCGGAAAGCCGAAGCAATGCCTCATAGCTTTCCTGCGAGCGTTAGCTTCTTGATGGTCTTTGTCGTGCTGAAGCCGGGGAGGAAAGGCATGAATTTGATCCGCGCGCCGGCCGACTCGAGTGCTGACCGCTCGGCCCGATCGAGTGTTTCAAGGGTGTAGTCGCCGGCCTTGCAATAGACGTCCGGGCGCAGGGCTGCGATCTCCCGGGCAAGCCGCACCCCGCGAAAAATCACGATTCCGTCGACGTAGGGAAGCGCCGCCAGGGCTCGGGCGCGCTCCCGTTCGCCCTGCACGGGGCGCGAAGGGCCCTTCAATTTCCGGGTGCTCGCGTTCGAATTCAGGGCCACGAAGAGGGCATCGCCGAGGCCGGCCGCCTTCCTGAGATAGTGCTTGTGCCCCTGGTGCAGGAGGTCGAAGACGCCATTCGTCAGGACGAGCGCCTTTCCGGAAGACCGAAGCCGCCCGCGGCGGGCGACGGCGGCGCCAAGCCCGAGGAGCTTGGGATTCGTTCCGCTCATGCGTCAGAAGAACTTCTTCGCCTTCTCGAAGAAGCTCCGGGAGGTGGGCTCGGCCGCGTCGCCGCTGACGCGCGCAAAGTCCTCGAGAAGCTTGCGCTGCTCCGCCGTGAGCGAGGCGGGCACCTCGACATGCACGCGGACGAGCTCGTCGCCGTGGCCGCCCCCGCGAAGCCGGGGCATGCCCTTGTCGCGCAGCCGGAAGGTCGTCCCGCTCTGGGTGCCGGCCGGAATCTTGAGCGAGGCCTTCCCGGACAAGGTCGGCACCTCGATCGCGCCGCCCAGGGTGGCGAGCGTGAACTTGATCGGAATCTCGCAGAAGAGGTCGTCGCCCTGGCGCTCGAAGAGCTCGTGCTCCTTCACCGAGAGGACAATGTAGAGGTCTCCGGCCGACCCGCCGGCAGCGCCGGCCTCGCCGTTTCCGGCGGAACGCAGGCGGGAGCCCGTGTCCACGCCGGGGGGAATCCGCACCGTCAATTTCGTCGTCTTCTGGACACGGCCCTCGCCGTGGCAGACGGTGCACGGCTTCTCGATCTTGCGGCCCGAGCCCGCGCAGGTCGGGCAGGTCTGGGTGAAGACGATGATTCCGCCCGAGCGGCGCACCTGCCCGGAGCCGCGGCAGGTTGGGCACGTGACGCGCTTGGAGCCCGGCTCCGCGCCCGAGCCCTCGCAGCGCTCGCAGGCAGCGAGCTTCCGGAAGGATATCTCGCGCTCCACGCCGTGGGCCGCCTCCTCGAGGGTGATCTCGAGGTCGTAACGCAGGTCGGCGCCGTCGTGGCCGCCGTCCTGCGACCGGCCGCCGCCGCCGAACATTTCCTCAAAAATCCCACCCATGGCCCCGGCGCCCCCTCCCCCGCCCTGGTTGAAGACCTCGCGGAAGATGTCAAAGGGGTCATGGAAGCCCCCGGCGCCCGACATGCCGCCCGGCCCGCGGCCTCCCCCGGGGCCGTTGAACGCCGCGTGGCCGAAACGGTCGTAGGCAGCCCGCTTGTCCGCATCCTGAAGGACCTCATAGGCCTCGGAGACCTTCTTGAACATCTCCTCGGACTGCTTGTTTCCGGGATTCTTGTCCGGGTGGTACTGGACCGCCTTCTTGCGGTAGGCCTTCTTGAGTTCTTCGGCGGTCGCCTTGCGATCCACGCCCAGGAGTTCGTAATAGTCTTCCTTCGCCATGATCAGTCCTTGCGGCCCCCCTTGGGCTCGGGACCGCTGGACACGACCACCGCGGCCGGGCGCAGGAGGCGCCCGTTCAGCGAATAGCCCGAACGCACAACCGTCACGACATGCTCGGACGGAACCTTGGGATCGGCCTGGTTGGAAATGGCCTCGTGCTGGTGGGGATCGAACGGGAGACCCACGGGATTGATCTCCTTCATCCCGTGATTGGAAAGGGCGCTCTTGAGCTGCTGAAGGACGAGATCGACGCCGCCCGTCAAGGTCTTGAGATCGGCGTTGGGCTGCCGCGCAGCCGACAAGCCAAGCGCCAGGTTGTCCATGATGGGCAGCAGGTCCTCCAGCACGCGGGATGCCGCGTAGAGCCGGAGTTCGTCCTTTTCGCGCACGGTCCTGCGGCGGAAATTTTCCAAGTCGGCAGCCACCCTGAGGTAGCGGTCGTAATTTTCGGAAGCGGCCTTTTGGGCCGCCGCCAGGGAGTCGGGCTTCACTCCGCCGGCCTGGGAAGCGGCTTCGCCGGAAGCGGGAGAGGAGGATTCGGACAGGTTGTCGGAGGATTCGGACATGCGGAAAAAGAGGTTAACTTATACAAAATTTTCCGTGATGAGCAAGATCGTGGTCGAATCAGCCGCAAAGGTGTAGGCCCCGGCAAACGGCAGAAGGACGGTGTCGCCGCGCCCGATCGTCCAGCCGGGGGGGCGCTTGTCGGCCGGGCCTTCCGCCTGGAGGGACACCGCCCCGCTGACGATGCTCATCAGCCTCGGCTGCTCCCCGGCGGAGACATGCAGCCGCTCCCCTCCTCCGAGGACGATCCGCCGGATACGGAACTCCGGACTGTCGGCGATGACTCCCGAAGTTGGCGCGGCGCGGACGGGCGCGGGCTCGAAATCGTCCCAGCGAATGCTCCGGAGGGATTCGGCGATGTGGAGCCTCCGGGGCGTTCCGTCGAGGCCTTTCCGCCCCCAATCATAGACCCGGTAGGTCGTGTCGGAATTCTGCTGGATCTCCAGGATAAGATTTCCCGCGTCGATCGCATGGACCTCGCCGCTCCTGACGAGGATCGAGTCGCCGGCAGCCACGGGGAAGTGATGGACGCAGGCCTCCACCGTGCCCTCGGCAAGCGCGCGCTCGAACTGCGCCCGGGTGACTCCGCGCCGGAGCCCGACCATGAGTTTGGCCTCGGGAGCGGTGTGGGCGATATACCAGTTTTCGGTCTTCGCCTCGCCCTTCAATTCGACCGCAATTTCGGCCGGCGGATGCACCTGCAGGCTCAGGCGCTCGCGGCAGTCGAGCCATTTGACAAGGATCGGAAACGGCCGGCCGGCCGGCCATTTCGGCCCCATGACGGCGGAGCCGTGCTCCGTCAGGAGGGCGCCCAGGGTCGAACCGGCAGCGGGACCCCCGCGGACGACCGACTGGGCCTCGGGCCGGTCCACAATCTCCCAGCTTTCCCCGATGCGGCGATCGGGCGGAAGCGTCCTCCCAAAGACGGAGTGGAGGGCCTGGCCGCCCCAGACACGTTCCCGGTAGAGCGGCTCGAAGCGGAGGGGTTCGCGGAGAATCATGACAGGGTTTCGGGGTGCTCCGGGGGATTTACATTTGACCGGTCCGGATGTTAGCGTGACACAGCTTCAGGTTCCTGTCGGCCTGCTCACACAAATGCCCAAGTCGGAGACTTCAAACCCAAACGGCGGCCGCACCCTGCCCTCCGCGCGCCCGCAATCGAATTGGCCCGCCGGCATCCTCTTCGTCCTGGCCGGCCTCCTCCTCCTGGCGGCCCTGGTGAGCTATGAGCCATCCCAGAGCCGCTTCTACCGCGTGGGCGGAAGCAACGCCTGGGAGAACGGGAAATGGACCATCCGGAACGTCTCGGCCCCGGAGACGAATTGGGTCGGGGTCGGCGGCGCCGAGATGGTGCACCTCCTCCTCTGGACCGTGGGGGCGGGAACCTGGCTCCTGCCGATCTTCTGCCTCTGGTCAGCGTGGCTGTCGTTCCGCCACTGGAGACGGCTCACCGGAACCCGCCTGATCGTCATGCCCCTGGCCGTCCTCGCGCTCGCGGGCCTGGCTGCCATGTTCGAGAGCTTCGGGAGCTCGGGATACTTTCCCTACGGCCCCGGCGGCGCCATAGGTCAGGCCTACTACGGCCATGTCCTCAAGGCCGTCGTCGGCGATGTCGGTTCCGCCCTGCTGCTCGGCACGGGCTACATCCTGGCCCTCGTCTTCATCTTCACGAAGGACATTTCGACCGAGGCCGAGAACCTCCTCGCCCAGTTCGCCGCCTGGCGCGAGGAACGGGCAAAACGCCGGGCCCTCCTCGTCGAGCAGCGGGACCTGGCCGCCCTCGCCCGAAGGAAGGCCGATGGCGGGCAGGCCGCGAAAAGCCCGCTTGTCCTCATGCCCGTCAACCCGGAGAACAAGAACGTTCTCGTCGCCAAGCCGGCCGAGCCGAAGGGCGCCCCGACGCGGAACGGAGCGGATGCGAAGGACGCCGCCGACCCGGCCCGGAGGGGCGATCCCAAGCCGGAGAACCGCGCAGGAGCGGAGAAGTCGGGCAAGGGCAAGATCGAGCTCAACATCGTGAAGCCGGAGGAGACCAAGAAGGCCCGGGCCGTCGTCCCGCCGAGCGTGGACGACAACTACAAATTCCCGCCGCTCGCCCTCCTCAAGGATCAGGTGCGCCAATCCGTCCAGAGCAGCGAGGAGGAGCACCGCCGAAACGCGGAGAACCTACTGCGGATCCTGGGTGAATTCGGGGTCGAGGTCACCCTGGGGGAGATCCACGTCGGCCCCGTCATCACGCGCTACGAGGTCGTTCCCGCGCCCGGCGTCCGGGTGGAAAAGATCTCCGGCCTGGACAAGAACATCGCCCTCGGCATGCGCGCGCAGTCGGTCCGCATCCTGGCGCCCATCCCGGGCAAGGCGGCTGTGGGTGTCGAGGTGCCGAACCAGAAATCGACGCCCGTCGGCCTGCGCGAGATCATCGAGAGCGAGGACTGGAGCTCGGCGCGCGCGGAGCTTCCGATCGCCCTCGGCAAGGACGTCTCGGGAAAGCCGCTGATCTCCGACCTCGCAAAGATGCCCCATCTCCTGATCGCGGGCGCCACGGGGTCGGGAAAGTCGGTCTGCATCAATTCGATCGTCGCATCGATCCTCTATTCGAAGAGCCCGCACGACGTCCGGCTGATCATGATCGATCCGAAGGTCGTCGAGCTGAAGATCTTCAACGCGCTGCCGCACATGCTGATCCCGGTCCTGACCGAGCCGAAGAAGGTGCCCGCGGCCCTGAAATGGCTCCTCCGGGAGATGGAGCAGCGCTACCAGATCTTCGGGAAGGTCAACGTCAGGAACATCATCGGCTTCAACCATCGCAAGAAGGGCGCCAAGGCCGATCCCGTCCCACCCAGCGACCAGCCTTCCCTCGAGGGCCTCGATCCCCTGGCCGTGGACGACGGAATCGAGATACCCGAGCATCTGCCGTACATAGTCGTCATCGTGGACGAGCTCGCCGACCTGATGATGATCGCTCCGGCGGAGATCGAGACCAACGTCGCCCGCCTTGCGCAGCTCGCGCGCGCGGCCGGAATCCACCTGATCATCGCGACGCAGCGTCCCTCCGTGAATGTCGTCACCGGCATCATCAAGGCGAACCTGCCCTCCCGGATCGCCTTCCAGGTGGCCTCGCAGATCGACTCCCGCACGATCATCGACACGAAGGGCGCGGACACGCTCATAGGCCGCGGCGACATGCTCTTCACGCCGCCGGCGAGCTCGCGCATCGTCCGGGCGCAGGGGGCCTTCGTG
>CAZJNA010000019.1:0-36454 GCA_964547325.1 uncultured Opitutaceae bacterium
CCTCGAACCAGATGCTGCAGGAGAGCCTGAATCGGCTTTCCAGCGGCTCGAAGATAGTAAATCCATCCGACGACGCCGGCGGCCTGGCGGTCGCCATGAAGCTCACGGCGACCTCAAATCGCCAGGGCGCCCTCCAGAACAACATCGGCGACGCCACGTCCTACCTCCAGACGCAGGACGGATCGCTCCAGGTGGCCGGCTCGATCCTCGATCGAATCAGCCAGCTCGAGACCCTGTACCAGGATCCGACGAAGAACACGTCCGACCTCGCGAACTACGACGACGAGTTCACGCAGCTCCAGTCGCAGCTCACCGCCCTGACGTCCCAGACGTTCAACGGCGTGTCCCTGTTCGGATCGTCCAGCATCAGCGTGGACGTGACGGACGACCTGAACTCGAACTCGGCGGTCACCGTCACGGGACAGAACCTCACGAGCACCTCGAACGGAATCGGCAACGTCACCGCCTCGAGCGTCTCGAGCCTGACGCAGCTCACGCTGTCGACGATCACAAACGCGATCCAGAGCGTCGCGACGATGCGCGCCAACAACGGCGCAGAGCAGAGCCGGCTGAGCTTCGCCAGCACGCTCCTCACCACGAACCAAACCAACCTCCAGGGCGCCATCAGCCGGATCTCCGACGTGGATGTGGCCCAGGAGACAACCAACCTGGCCAAGTGGAACGTGCTGGTCCAGTCCGGCACGTCCATGCTCACCCAGGCAAACCAAAGCGCCCAAATAGCCCTAAAACTGATCGGCTAAAGCGCGCCAAAGTCCTGACCCCGTCGCGGGGTCGGAACGGTTGCCGACCCCGCGCTCTGTTTCGCGGTTGTCTGAAACCGGGTGTCAGGACTTGGGGCCGCAGGCCAGTCATCCCCCCAATTGGCGCGCGCACAGCGCGCGCGCCAATCACCCTTTTGAGGCCACCGCCTCAAAAGGCGCGGTCCGGCGCCATTTCTCCGGACCCGTGGCGACGACGGAAGGTCGCATAGATCAAGGATAGATACCATGTCAGTCGTGATTAATACAAACTACTCGGCGCGGGTTGCTGCAAACAACCTCGCGACCTCGAACCAGATGCTGCAAAACAGCCTTAACCGGCTGTCCAGCGGTTCGAAAATCGTCAATCCGTCCGACGACGCCGGCGGTCTCGCAGTTTCTATGAAACTGTCGGCCACCGAAAATCGGCAGACGGCGCTCTCCAACAACATCGGTGACGCGACGTCGCTCCTGCAGACGCAGGACGGCGCCCTTCAGGTGGGCGGGGCAATCTTGAATCGCGTGAGCGAGCTCGAGACCCTGTACCAGGATCCGACCAAGAACAGTTCCGACCTCGCGAACTACGACGCGGAGTTCACGCAGCTCCAGTCGCAGCTCACCGCCCTGACGTCCCAGACGTTCAACGGCGTGTCGCTGTTCGGATCCGCCAGCACGACTGTGGATGTGACCGATGACCTGTCATCGTCCACCGCGGTCACGCTCAGCGGTCAGGCCCTGTCGAGCACCGCCAGCGGTGTCGGTTCGATCAACGCAAGTGCCATCAGCAGCCTCTCGCAGCTGAGCATTTCGACGATCACCAGCGCGATCCAAAACGTCGCGACGATGCGCGCCGTCAACGGCGCCGAACAGAGCCGTCTGTCGTTCGCCAGCAGCCTGCTGACGACCAACTCGACCAACCTGGCCTCCGCCATCAGCCGCATCTCCGATGTGGACGTTGCGCAGGAGACCACGAACCTGGCCAAGTGGAACGTGCTGGTCCAGTCCGGCACGTCGATGCTGACCCAGGCAAACCAAAGCGCCCAGATAGCCCTCAAACTGATCGGCTAAACGGTCCCGCGGTTGTTCTGATTCGCCCAATCCCGGCCGCTCCTCGCGGGGCGGCCGGGACCAGCGGATCGAATACCCCAGATCGCGAAGGCCCTGGCTGGATTCGCCCGATCTGCCAGTCAGTCGTATCCCAGCGCTTAGCAAGGCCCCGGCTTCGCCGGGGCCTTCGCATTTTCAGGGAAAGGGGTCAGGCAAAAGGAGGGGGTCAGGCTGTGAAAGTTGACGCCGCAGCGGCGTCAACTTTCACAGCCTGACCCCCTCCTTTTGCCTTCGCCTTCGTCCACATCTCACGAAACGCATTTTCGAGGCTCCTCATAAATCCCTTCGCGTCGCAGATCGGGCTCGTTCGCATCCGCTCGCGCAAGCCTGCGCGGATCTCAGCCAGCCTCGGGAGGTCGCCCGCGATTTCCCTGCACCGTGCAACGTACTTTTCCGGTTCATCCGCAATCCATTCGGTGGCGCCCAGATGCGTCAGCAGGCTTGCGCCCACACGCGCCACGTGAGTATCGCCAGCCAGCGTGACGACCGGAACTCCCATCCAAAGAGCCTCGCAGGTCGTCGTCGTCCCATTGTAGGGAGACGTGTCCAAGGCGACATCCACGCGGTGATAGAGGGCGAGATGCCGGGCAACCGATAGTTCCTCGCCGCTCAATTCGAGCCTTCCGGGATCGACTCCGTGCCCCGCGAATTCAGCCCGCAGCCGCGCAGCCGTGTCCAGATCCGCAAGTCCGCGGGACTTCAGGAACAGGCTTGAACCCGCGACTTCGCGGAGTATCTGCGCCCAGAGGCCGATCATGGGCGGGGTGAGCTTGGCAAGGTTGTTGAAGCAGCCAAACGTGACCGTCCCCTTCTCGAGCGCAGGAAGTGGTCCGACCGGCGGGGCATCCGCCGGAGGACCATAGCAGGAGAATGGCCCTGGCAGGCGGAAAAGCTCCTCGCTGTGCAGGGACTCCGTCCGTCCGGGCGGATCGCACACAGCCTCGGTCAGCCGGTAGTCGATCGCGGCCAGCCCGGTGGTGTTTGGATAGCCCAGCCATGTGGCCTGCACGGGCGCCGGCTTTCGCGCAAAGACGGGCAGCCGGTTGCGCGCTGTGTGCCCCGCCAGATCGATCAGGATGTCGATGCGGTCCTCCCGGATGATTTCGGCGACCCGCTCATCGGATTGCCCGGCGATGTCCCTCCAGTGGTCCGCCCGGGACTGCAGCCGGCGCGTCACCTCGTCCGGAACCGGCGCATCCGAATAGCAAAAGATCTCAAATGAACCGGCATCCCGCGCCGAGAGCGCGGGCTCGAAGAAGTAGGATACGGCATGATGGACGAAGTCGGGCGAGACGTAGCCGATCCGCAATCGATCGGAAGGGGTCAGGTCTCGGAACTCGATGTCGCCTCTGGAGGCGACATCGAGTTCCGAGACCTGACCCCTTTTCGTTTTTGCATGAAGCTTCGCCCAAGCCCGATGCTCGGCCGCGATATCCGTGGAAGGAATGCCGGCCGGGAAATTGAGCGAATAGAGGAGATTGCTGTGTGTCTCAGGCCGGGGCGCCTGCGCGAGCGCCGCGCGGTGATGCGCGACAGCCTCAGCCGCCCTCCCCTGGGCCTTGAGCACGCGGCCCAGGTTGTCGTGCGCCGCCGGATAGCCGGGGCGCAGCCGCAACGCCTCCTCTAGGCAGCGCGTCGCCGCAGTGGTCCTGCCCTGCGCAAGCAGCGCGTGACCCAGGATATTGTGCGCCTCGGCCCGGCCGGGCGCCAGGCGGATCGCGCGCCGGAAGCAGGTGACGGCCTCGTCCAGGCGCCGCGTTTCCAAACAGGCGACACCAAGATTCAGCCAGACAGCGTCGTCGTTTGGCGCCAGCGCCGCGGCGCGCCTGAGACTCGCCGCAGCCTCCGGATAACGGCGCAGGCTCTTCAGGGCATTGCCAAGCTGGTGGTGGCCCTCCGCGAGGTCGGGCTGGAGCGCGACGACGGCCTGCAGCTCCGCGACCGCCTCATCCGGGCGGTTCTTGTCGCGCAGGGCGCGGGCGCGCTCCAGCCCCGCTGCGGCCGACTGCGGGGATGCGGCATCAACCGCCGGCGGCGGCATGGGTGGGGACTGCGCCAAAGGCCGCGGATGGAATCGGCGCCACATTCTCGGCAGGCACAACCAGAAGCTCCTCAACCAATTGCTCGATCTTGCGCACCGAATGTTCCACCGAGAATGAGACCGCGCGGGCCTGCGCGGCCCGCTGCAGCCGCTCCATGCGGCCTGGGTCCTGGACAAGGGAGAAGAGCTGCTGGGCGAGCTCGTCAGCGCGATTGGCGGGAAACAGCAGACCGTCCTGGTCATGGCGGATGACCTCCTGCGCGCCGCCGGTGCCGCTCGAGACCACGACCAGGCCGGCGGCCATGGCCTCCACCTGGGAGATGCCGAAGGTCTCCGGCACCTGGCTTGGGAACACCAGCACATTGCTGCGCGCGAATACCGCGGCGAGCTCGGAGCGGTCCAAAAACCCGGTGAACGTGACCTTGTGCGCCATTCCGACCGCGCGAACAGTGTCGCGAAGGCGGTCCAGAAAATTGGCGTCGGGGGTGTCTCCGGCGATCTCGGCCGTGAAGTCGAGGCCGCCCCGGTGCAGGCGCTCGAGTGCGTCGACGAGGACATGCGCGCCCTTGTAGGGCAGCACCAGCCCGGCGAAACAGATGCGGAGCTGCGCCGTGTCCGGCAGGAAGAACCGGAAGAAGCGGTCGATGCGAGCCCCCGGATAGATTGTGTCGATCCGGGCCGGGGAAAAGCCGTTCTGGCGAAGGATCCGGCCGTTCCAGTCGCTGGAAGGACCGACCCAATAGCGGGCCGAACGCGGCTGCACGGAGGGCGCGAAGCCCGGAGTCTGGTTCCCCAGGGCCTGCAGGACGGGGATGCCGGCGCTCAGCGCGACATGGATCGGAGTCGCGTCCAGGAAATCAAGGTTTCCGGCCAGCATCACCTCGGCTCCGAACTCCTGCGCCGCGGCATGGATGTTCTCGGTCAGGGTGCGCACGCGGGCCGCCCGCTCCGCGCCCCCGGCAAACGGGACGGGCACGCCGGCCCTCCACTCTCCGAGAAGGGGCAGGGTTCGCCGGACGCACGCCTCCATCTCCGCCTCGTCCGGGGTGGGCGCCTTCGACAGCGCCTTTTGATCGGATGTGAGGACAAGCACCTCGTGCCCGCGGGCCCGCAGGCCGTGGGCAAATTCCCACATCATGCGGCCATAGCCGCCGAGCTCCTGGGGCGGAAAAATGTTTGTCACGATCAATATCCGCCGCGGCCGCTCTGCCTGGGAAGCCGGGGTCTTCCCAATCGCGCGCAGATAGAAATTCAGCTCCGTCCCGACGCCCGCCCGCGCGCCAAGCCTGGCGCGCAGCGAGTCCAGTTCGGCCGGAAGCGGGGCGATGCGCGCCGATTCCTCGAGCAGGACGGACAGCGACGCGGCGTCGCCATGATCGATCATCATCCCGGCGAGCGAGAGCAGGGCATTGACGTTGTTCCGGTCCAGGGCGATCGCCCGCTTGAGGGCGTCGTGCTGCACCCGGTGGTCAGCCAGCAGCCACGCGTAGTTGGCCAGTTCGAGGCATTCCTCGGAGCGGCGCGCTGCGCGGATGAGCGGGGCCAGGCGGCTGCGGACCGCCTCGCGCGCGCCGGCCTTCCAGGCCCGCTCCAAAAAGAGAAGCGGCCGGGTCAGCCTCAGCACGGGAGAATCCGCGCAATCGGGCGAGAAGCCCCAATCCGCAACCTCCGGACGGGAGGCGGCCGTCTCGGTGACCGCGATCAAGGTGTCTCCCGAAAATCCCTCGAAAGCCTCGACCGGCGTCGTCTCCTCCCACCAGAGCACGCGCCGCTGCAGGTTCGGGCCACCAGGTTGGGCGGATTCGGAGCACGAGCCCGCGGGCTTAAGGGGTGCAAAATCCAGGTGCGGCAGGCTGCCAAGGCCGGCGGGCTCGCTCGGATTCGCAGCGAAGACCGTCACCCGGCATGCCGTCCGGTGCATCTCCTGAAGGGCCTCATAGATGGCGAGTCGGCGCGAAAGCCCGGCAACCGGGACCAAGGCGGCGCGGGGCCACCAATGCTCGTTGCGAAGATCGTAGCGCGGATTCGGCGCGCCGCCGTCGAGCAGCTGATAGAATTCGCGAAGCTTCACGTCGGGGTGGTGGTGGCGGAGGAGCTCTGCCTGCCCCTCGCGGCGGATGCGCAGCGTTTCCGCCGGATGGGCGAGGTAGTGGCGGATTTTTTCGATCAGCTCCCCCGGAGTCTTCCAGGTGTCCAGATGGCGTCCTGCCTCGAAGAGCCGATGCAGGCCGGAGTCCTCCCCGAGCTCGTCGGTCAGAAGGAAGCCGCCTGCGGCAAGGGCTTCGAACACTCGGAGGTTAAGGTCCCCGTTCAGGCTGATATTGAGTGTGATCTGGGAGTCCGCGTAAAAATCGGCGGTCTCGGCCAGCCGGCCGCGCAGCGTTTCGAGCGGAAGGCCGGCGGCCTGCACCTGCTGCAGAACCCAGCGGCGGTAAGGGTGAAAGCGGCCGACCTGGCCGACAAAGGTGAGCGGGCGCGATGGCGCGGGCCGCAGTTCCCGCGGCTCAAAGCCGTAGTCCAGGGCGGGCAGCCAGTGGAGATTGCGCAGTCCCGCCTCGGCGAAGAAGCGCGCGTGGTGCCGCGTGTGGTCGAAGATGACATAGTCGAACGGCTCGTCCTTCGCATAGCGGATCAGGCTCTGGATCGGCTGGCTCATGTGGTGCGTGTCTCCGACCAGGAGCACCTTCGGGCCGCGCACAGCGGAAAGATTGCGGGGATAGTTGCGCCCGGTCGCGTCGGCCTTGACGACCACGAAGTCCGGCTGCTCCTCGGCCGGGAGCTGCGCCAGAATCTTGCGGGCGTCAAAGGCGCCCTCGTCCGTGCGGATGGCGCGGATCCGGCCGCCCTCGCGGCGCGCCGCCGTGTCCGGGCCGCAGAATATTTCGTCCTGGGAGAAGAGCGGGCGGCGATAGGCCTCCTGCGCGGAGAGAAAGAAGAGAAGCGCGCGGCGGCGAAGCGGCGTCACCGCCGAAGTGGCCACAGGGGGTAGATCGAGCAGGGTGCTGGCGGATGGCATGATGGCGCTATGAGCAGGTCCCGGGCCCCGCAGTCATTGGATTTCACAAGATGCTCATTGATAAGATTAAAGGAGTTTTTGAATTCGAACCGGCGGCAGGCAATTCCATCGCCCCCGAACCTCCCTCCCCTTCCCAGCAAAAATTGCCGGGGCCCGGTTAGACAAACCGGACGTCCGCGTTGATCTTCCCGAGGATGTCCTCCCGGATCTCCTGATTGTAGATCCCGGCGCGCAGGATGACCACGGCGTTTTTCCTGCCCTTCAGTATCTCAGGGCCACTGACGATGAAGCGCGTCCCGTAAAGCCGCCGCCCCCGCTTGGTCGGGCTATTATCGAGTATTCCGCTGATCCGGCTCTGTTCGAGGCCGAAGGCAAAAAGGAACGTGGAAAAGATATGGGCGCCAAACAGATAAAACTCGCCCTGCGATTCCCGCATGATCCGGTTCAGCTCATCCACAGTCTCGCGATGATAAGCGATGAACGACTGGAAGAGGGCCTTGTATTCCCCGTATAAATTCGGCATGGCGGGGACGGGCGGGGTCGCGGCCGTCTTCTCCGCCGTGTAAAAGAAGCTGTGATCCCGATAGGCCTGCTTGTCGACCACGGTCAGGCCGTACTCCGGCAGCAGAGCGTCCAGATGCCGGTCCGTCAGCAGCATCGTGTGCTCGAAATTCAGCGCGTTCGTGTACTTGCGTTCCAGCCACAGCGCCAGGTTCGGGTAGGCGAAGACCAGTTGCTGGCCCGGCTGCAGGAAAGCGGCAATTTCGGCCAGGAAGGTCCGGGGATCGTAAACATGCTCCAGGACCTGCGAGAAGACCACCGCATCCACTTTCTGGCCGGCGATCAGCGACCCCTCGAAAAAGCCTTTTATGATCCGGAGGTTGCCCTCGGCGGCGATGGTTGGGTTGGGCTCGACTATGGTCCACTGCGTTTCCGGCCGCCGGCCCAGGACGGTTTTGGCCAAAACCCCCGCGCCACCGCCGATTTCCACGACCGCACCCGTGTTCCGGCCCAGGATGTAGTCGGCGAAATCCTCATAGTACCTCTTCCACGTGGGTCCGCAGCCGTCGACGTGCTGTTCGCTGTAAAGTATCTCCAGCGGGATCAGCTTCGTAAGCTGCACGACGCCGGTCTCCGGATCGATCGCCCACTCCATGTCGGCGTGCAGGTCCTCCTGGGCCGGCCGGTCGACCGTGCCGAAGAAAACCGGGAAATTCTTGATGGTATGGAGCGCCTCCAGGTTCTCCCGGCCGGTCAGGACGCTGCGGGTCCGTGTTTCGAGTTTCATGGTGAGGTGGGGCAACGGGGCAAAAGCTGATCGGCCAGCATGGATCTTCCCAGGTAATAGAGCAGGAGCGAGTAGGGATGGTGATGCAGGGCGGCGATGTTCAGGTAGATGAGCGCCGTCAGCATCTGGACCCGCTTCCGGTCGTAGCCCTGGGCCTGCAGGAACTCGTCGAGCACGGCTTCGCAGTCCACCAAGGACTGCTTGCGCAGCAGCTCAAAACGAACGCCGCCGGGTCCTTCCTCCACCTTGAACAGGTCGCGGGCAACCAGCTCGTGGCACACGATCAGGCCGTGGTTGAGCTTGGCCAGGTCGTAGTAGATGTCGCCCACCTCCATCAGACCGCCAAAGTTCTGCCGCCAGTCGAGGAAGACGAAACGATCGGCGGCCGGCTCATAGAGGATGTTTTCAAAATGGAAATCGCCGTGGAAATTGCCCGGCCGGCCCTGGCTCAGCCATTTCCAGTCGACTTGGGCCAGGAGGTCCGCGTCCGACGGCACGGGAACGCCGTTGATCGCAATCGCCGAGCCGGTCCGGTCGAAATTCCTGTAGAATTGCTCCACCCGCTGGTGCGTTTTGGCGCGGTAGAAATCGAGGCAGACCGCCTCGAACTTCGCGGCCTCCGGCCCGGACAGAGGTTTGGGCCGCCAGAAGTCCTGAGCGTGGGCCAGCAACCGCCGGAACCGGGGCAGGGTGACGGCCTCGGAGAAGATCTCGCCCTCGGCGCGCCGATATTTGTACATATGCGAGCCGACAGCCTCAATCTTCGGGCAGTAGCCGTTCAGCTGCCGGCTGCGGCTAGCCCGGTCCGCGATGAACGTCGCATCGCTCGAAAACTTGATGACGCTCCCGTTCACGAACCAGATGTCCTCGTTCGCCTTGGGCAGGATGTTCGGGGCGTTCTTCGGGCGCAGGGCCTCCCGCGCCCGCGCGAGGCTGTCGGGCGAGCCGGTGTCGTGCCAGGGGAAGCGATAGGCCGCCACGGAATGCGAGTCCAGGAGCCGCCTCAGGCCGTGGCTCTCGCCCTGCTCGGCGGCCGACAGGGCGCCGTCCGCCATCGCCGCCCAGAATTCTCCGTAGTCGCGAATCCCTGCGAGGCCTATGTAGGCCGCGGGACCCGCGGCGGGATCGCCCTTCTCGAGGATCGCGGCCGCGCGGTCGCCAATCAGGCCGATGGTGCGATAGGGGGCCGCATCGGCGACCTCGTCGTACCCCACCCAATTGGCGTCCGGCTCGGGAATCGGTCCCGAGACGATTGTGTCGCACGAGCAGAAGACAAACGGGCATTGCAGCAGGCTCCTCGACGCCAGGAGCGTCACGCCCAAGCCGGAGCCGGGGCCTTCGAAAGGCCGGACCTCGGCAAACTCGAAATTCCGGTCGGGATAGGCCATCTCCAGGAACTCACGGACGAGGGCGCCCTTGTAGCCGAGCGCGACCACGATGCCGACGCCCGGGTCGAATTTCTCGATGATGTGGCAGATGGTCGGCCGGTTGCCGACCGATACCAGCGACTTGTTCAGAAAGCGGCACGCCTCTCCGAGCCTGGAGCCGGTGCCGGCGGCGGGAATGAAAAGCTTGAACGCCATCGGGGCCCTGCCGGCCGTCAGGCGCGCGCGTAGTCGTCCTTCAGGCGCACCACGTCGTCCATCTCGGGCGTGGAAGACTCGAGGTACACGGAGTCGTCGACTCCCTCCATCCGGTGGATAAGCCCGGTCGGGAGCGTGACGGACTCGCCCGGCTGGAAGATCCGCTCGGTCAGAGCGTCCGCCTTTTCGCCGGACACGATCTTCAGCCGGCCGGCCAGCACGTAAATGGTCTCCCGCTTGCGGTTGTGGTATTGGAGGCTGCACCGATGGCCCGCATGCATGGTGAGCTTTTTCACCATGTACCGCTCGTTGATCTCGATGACTTCCTCCTGCCCCCAGGGCTTGGGTATGATTCGTTTTTCCATGGCGTCAGATTTTGAAGGGTGCGAACTCGGGATGATATTCGAAGAATTTCTCGTACCAGAACTTTGCGTACATCTGCATCTGCCACCGGCTGTTGAAGCCATATTTGCGCTTCATCCAGGAAAGGCCCTCCGCGACGTAGAGTTTCAGGTTCGCCTCGTGCGAGTCGGTCTTGATCAGATCCGCCCGCTTCAGGAGATGGGATTCGTTTTCCTCCGCCCAGGCGCAGGTGGTGATCCCGGAGGCCCAATTGTTGGCGTATCCCTTGGCCACGAGCTCGGTCTCGGCGTGGAAGCCCCGGAAATTCGTCCCGTCGTACAGGAAATTGAGGTGCGTCGGAGCCTCGGTCTCCATGACGGACTCTATGAATTCGCGGCGCAGCATGGCCGCGGTGTTCTGGACGTACCAAAAATAGCGGGTCGACTTCTCCCCGAGCAGCAGGCGTTCGCCCCAGCGCTTGGAACAGGGCGCCACGAGGCCCAGCCGGGGATGCCGCTCGAGCTCCCCGGCCAGAGGGGCCAGGATGGGCCGGCCTGAGAATTCCGTGTCGTTCGTCAGAAGGAAGAATGCGTCGTAGCCGGCGAAACGGCCGCTCTTGTAGAGCTGGAGGAGCCCGTAGTTGAAGCCGCGGCAGATGCGGAGCCCGTCCTCGACCGCCTCGGGCCAGTCCGCCCGCCACGTGCAGTAGCGGGAGAGGCGCTGCGGATCGCTGCCGGCCTCGACCACGAACAGGTCGGCGGCGTTGTCCTCCGCCGCGATCAGCTTTTCGCAGAGCTGATCGGTGACGTCCGGAAGGTTCCGGTTGAGGACGATGGTCGCGATCTTCATGAGTGGCGGGTGAGCCGGAAGTCCTCCAGGTAGCGGCTGATGCTGGCCTTGACGGCCGTCTTGAGCCTCGCGTCGAGATCGATGCCCCGCGCGGCAAGCGCGGTTGCCGCCTCCGCCCGGATGGCCACGCCCTCGGGCGTCGCGAAGACGTAGTGGCCGCTGATGATGGCCCGGTCCTCGTCGGTCGCCGTCGTTTCCGGCAGCATCCATTTCTTCCACTTGCCGGACGCCAGCGAGAGGCGGACGAAGCGCTCCGCGAGGTCGGAAAGGCCGCTCTCGCGGAGGGTTCCGAGGAGGGCGCGGGTCTCCGCGACTCCGTACTCGGGCGCGACGTTCGCCGCGTGGATGCCGAGCCGGGGATGCCAGCGCAGCGACTCGTCGTCGAGATAGTCGGTGTTGTGCTGCTTCAGGTAGACGCCATGCGTCCGGCAGATGTCGATCATCATGGGCAGCTGGATTTCCGCGGCCAGCTCGTCGGCGACCCGCACGGGCGAGGCAAACGAGCCGACGTTGCGGGTCTCCATGACGCGGGTTCCGGTCTGGACGACGACGAAGGACGGAAAGGGAAGGTGGTTCTTGGCGCAGAATTTCTTGATTTCGGCCAGGGTGAACTTGAGCTCCTCGGGCGTGTTGGTGCTTCCGCTTTGCTCCTCCGTGCCGACCTCGAAGAGGACTTCGCGCCCCGCCCTCCGGGCATAGCTCCAGCAGAATTCGTAAAGTTCGAAAAGCCGCTCGAGCGTGTCCTCCGCGGAGGGCGGGCCATGGGGGTCGACGCTCGGGTCGACGTGGAGGATCTGGAATCCGGCGTCGATGTCCCGCGAATAGGAGCGCTTGGCGGAATCCATGGCCTTCCGCAGGCCGAGGCCGCCCTGCTTCTCCCGCTCGTTCTGCCAGGGACCGCCGTGGTCGCGCGCGAGGATGACGCGTCCGGACTTGTCCTTGTCCAGGACGTAGTCGGCGAACTGCTGGGTCGTCCAGTTGTTGACGTAGCCGCCCCCGAATTCCTCGCTGTCGATCTGCCGCCGGCTCGCGATCAGGATCAGCGGTATGCGATTTTCGTTCGCAAGCTCTATGGCCGCGTCGATGCAGATCTGGCTCATCGGGCCCACGCCGAGAAGCGTGCACCGGCGCTCGAGCATCCATTTCTCCAGGATGTTCGTGTTCATAGGGCCCACTCCCCGGCTGCCTTGGCGACCCCGTTCGGCGGGGAATGCGGGTCGAACGGTTCGAAAAACTTCTCGAGAATGTGCATGCAGGCCTCGGCCACCGCCCGGTCCCCGCCCGCACGGCGGGTCACGTGGTGCGCGTGTGACTTGGCGAGTTCGTCCGCGTTCGCCGGCGCGATCGCATACCCGACCTCCTTCATCACGTAGTGGTCGAAGATCCCGTCGCCCATGTAGATGACCTGGCCGAGTTCGTAGCGCTCGCCGAGCCATTCGACCCTCCGGACGGTGCTGACGAGATCGAGCGGATACCTCATGTCGTCGACGATCCGCTTTCGGCTGATCTCGTAGCCCTTCCGGTCGCCGGTGACGAAGCGGATCTCGAGATGCGGCCGGAGCAGGGAGAGCCCGTCGTTGTCGTCGGGCCCGAAGACCTTCATCGCCTTTCCCTTGGCCGTGTAGAAGAACTGGCCTGAGGTCAGCACCCCGTCGACGTCGAGGATGAAGGTTTTCATGACTTCAGCTGCAGGAGATGGCGGCGAGCGGAGGGCCGCAATGGGTTGAATGGGGAATGCACGGCGACAACTGCATCCCTTAAAGCATTTGGCGGGCCCGGCGGATTTAATATCCCATAACCAGTTGATCCATATGCTTAAAGGGTTTTTATATCGCGTGAACTGCGGTCGGCTCTGCGATCGCGCCCAGACGCGCCTCCCCACGGGAAAAAATTGCCCGCGGAGCCGCCGCCTCAGGCGTGGGTAAACCAGAACGAGCCGCCACTGAGCCAGAGGTCGGGATTGCCCACACCTGGTAGGATCGGCGGGTGCAGGCATTCCTTCAGGCCCGGGGTCTCGCTCACGTACTGGGATGGCATGAGAATGCGTATGCGCTCCCCCATGCCGAGAAGGTAGGCGGCGAGCACATACTGCTCATTCCAATACCAGTTCGTGAACATTTCCGGGTAGTCGAACGGCAGCGAGATGTCGTGGATATGGACGATCACGCCCGGCTTCAGAAGGGGAAGCACGTCGAGGAAGAACACCGTGACATCGGAATTCATGAAGCACCGATGACTTCCGTCCAGGAAAACGATGTCGCCGGGTTGGAGGTCGGCAAAGATCCGGAGATCGTCCAGGGTTTCCAAGCCGTCGCGGATCACCGCATCGCATATGCCGTCGATGCCCGAGCGGGGCTTCGGATCTATCGAGATGATGCGGGTCGGAATCCGATGGTCCGAAACGGCCCTTCTGGCAAAGCTGGTCGTGCTTCCTGAGCCGATCTCCAGATAGGTCTTCGGACGGAACTTCCAGACAAAATAGTAGAGAAGCGCCAGATCGATGGCATTGACGGGAGGCCCGATCCAGCCGGGTTCCGCGGCGGTGTCCACGGAGTAGTCCGTGCGGATTTCACGGAGAAGGGGCGCCAGCGTCCGCAGCTCGGCAATGCGGTCCCGATATTCGTCCCGGCTCCGATGAAAAAGGGATGTCAGTCCCGGATGGGGTGGCATGGCGTATCCCCATCGGGGTGCCAGCCGCCGGGATGGCGGATACTCCAGCGGCATCGCGTACTTCGCATATTCATTTCCGGGAAGCCGCTCCAGGCCGCCATCCGCCCGCTGGCCGGCAAGCCACAGCCGGCCGAGGAGCTTCAATGTATCGTCGTGGTTCGGAGCAATCGCGATCGAACGCCGCGCGGCGTCTTCCGCGATCGCGATCTCCCCAAGGCTCAACTGAAGATGGCCGAAAGTGGCCAGAAGCTCCGGGCGGTCGCCGGCCAGGGCAAGGGCCTCGCGAAGCCTTTCGCAGGCGCCCCGAGGGTCGCGCTCGCGCAAGGCGGCGTTCGCGCGTCTGAGCAATTCAGCAGGTCCTCCGGCAATACCCGGATCGCGCTCGAGGTTGGTCGCATTCATGCCCCCACCCCCGCCAACTCGGTCTTCACCGCGGCGGCATAGGTGTTCAGCCGGTCGCTGTACGCGGAATTTCCCTTGGCCTTGGCCGAGCTCGCGGCGCTCTGCAGGGTCTCCACGACCTTGAAGCTTAGCTCGGCGCGGTGCCGCAGGACGGCCTCGGCGGGCGACTTGCAGGTGAGAAGGCGGGCCGCCACCTCCATCGACCGGACCTTCTCGAACTCCCGCTCCGCGTGGACCGAAAAACCCTCGAACGCGTCGGCCAGCTCAATGGAAATCGGGCGCGCCGTCTCCGAGAGAAGCGCGCACAGATCGGCAAAGCCCTTGTCGAACCGGGCCGCGCGCGACAGCGGCCTGCCCAGCTGGCTTTCAGCCAGCACCGAGCACAGGACCGAGCCGGCGTCATCCCCGTCGGGAACTCGGGCGCTCTTTCCGTCAGCAAGGGCCTGGAAGTAATTCGCGACCTTTCCGATATCCGTCGTGCGCTCGACCCTTCCGAGCGCCGCGCAGTCGTCGGCCTTTTGCCGCAGCGCAGCCAGGAGGCGGATGGAAGCGCTGCCTGGATCGCTCTGGTTCACATCGGAGCCGCCCGGTTCGGCGGCGCATCCGAGCCCCGGCCGCGGACGGAACCAAAAGGCGCGCCCGCCGGGGACATGTCGCGGGGCAAGCGCCGGCGCCGGCCAGACATTCGAGTGCTGCTCAAAGCGATTGTCGTTGAATACCGACCACACGGGCTCGGCCCGTCCGCCGAGCGCCGTCCGAATGGTGCGGGCCTCGGCAGCCGCGGCTTCCTCGACGCGGCGCGTTTCACGATCGGCTGCCCGGGGCGAGAAAACGGGCAGCCAGTCGAGTTCGCGATAAGCCTCCAGCGCGCGATCGACGGATGCCGCGCAGCGCGCGAACGCGGGATCGGACGCCTGCCTTGACAGGTACGCCGCCACATTGCCGGCAAATTCGAGATCCGAACTGATGTGCCCGCAAAAGGACTTCCGGTATCCGACAGCCCGCCTGAACAGGCCGAGCGCGTCGTCCGCGCCGCGCCGCGCCATGGCGTATTCGACGCCGGCCTCGCTTCGATGGAGGTACCAGGCGCGGAGGTCCTCGATCTCCGCCCGCGGACTCTGGGTCGCGCGCTCCTCGGGATAGTTGAGGAAGACGCCGAGGGTCATCGGAAGTGTCTTCGTCCGTATGAAGGGCAGCACGCGGTTTTTGAATTCCGTATCCCCGGCGGCGCCAAAGGATCCGTCGTAATAGCCAAAACGGTCGTGAATCGTCCTCCGGTACATCGCGCCGGCCCAACTGAGGTAACAGGTGTCGAGGTAGACGAGATCCTGGGAATACGGGGTCCGTTTGTAGAACATCACGTCCCTCTGCGGCGTCCCGTGCGCGTTCACCTCGGTCATGACGGAGCTCCCCTGGACCCAGTCGAGCGCCGGATCCGCATCCAGTTCGGCGGCCAAGGTCTCGAGGCAGTGCGGGCGGACCATCTCGTCCACGCCGAGAAAACTCAGATAGGGCGCGCGCGCCAGCCGTATGCCCCGGTTCCACGCGGTCTGAATCGTTTCGCGGGACACCGTCCTCGCGTACACCGCAGAAATGCCGAGGGTCACGGCGACGCGCTTGAAGACGGCGTGCTCGTCCGTCGGAGAATGGCTGTCGACGAAGACAAACTCGGCCCTGCCGTCCTTGATCCAGTCCTGCTGCGCCAGCATCCGAAGGAAGGCCTCGAGCTTGTTCGCCGCGCGATAGAGGGAGACGATGATGCTGACGCGTGGCATCGCGGAACGGCGGCCATCCTCGACGAATTCGAAGGGGTCAGCGCTGAATTGGGAATGGCCGGTCCGCGCAGCCTCCAGGAGTGCGCGGCACCGCTCCAGCCGCAGGTCGCGGGGCCCGTAAAGCGCGATCACGGTTTCCGCTTCCCGCACAAAGCCGCTATCCTTCAGGTCCGAGACCACGATGGGCAGGATCCCCGTCCGATCGCCGCCGAGCATCCGAAGCACCCGGACATCGTACGTGGCCGCGACCAGGGTGTTGCCCCGGGTGCGCTCGAGACGCGCGAGTTCGGCCCAGATTCGGGCGCGGTCCACGCGGCTCCGCTCGGAAATCCTCGCGCAGAGCGCGACCTTCTTGTCGAGGTCGTCCGGCGTCGCCTCGGGGATGTAAAACAGGGCCCTGCAGAGGGGCCAGAGATCGGTTTCCTGCTCGATGTCGCCCGCCTTGGGGCCCTTGACGTGAAACCTGAGGGCGTCGGAGGCGCGGACGCCGGCGAGCGTCAGCGGCTGAAAGGAGGGGGTCCGGTGGCGCCGGTAGAAGGAAGCGAGCCTGTCGTAGAGGTCGGCGGCCCTGCGTCTCAGGAAATCCTCGGTGTCCCCGCCGCTTTCATAGATTTGCGGCAGTGAAGGCCCGTCCACGACCGGATCGGCGTCCGTGATCGCGGCCGCAAGGCTGTCCCTGTGCCGATCATAGTTCGAAATCAGGTCGCTGACGGCCGGAGCGGAGGCGTAGAGGTTGTCCACGTCGAGGATCGTGAAGGGCACCCCCGGATAGGTTTCCCTGAGGAAGCGGCAAACGCCGGCTTTCTTCGACACCGCCACCGGGCAGCCCGCATGGAGGGATTCGACCGCTATGAGATTCAGCGTGTCCAGCCGCGACGGGAGGACCGTGATTCCCCGCTCGGCGTAGATCGCGGCCATTTCTTGCTCGGTCATGCAGGCGTGCTGCTCCACGTTGAGGCCCCTCGTCTCCGCCATCCTGCGCAAATGTTCGCGGGAGCCGATCTTGTTCCTGTCGGCGGCGCCGGGCCCGATGATACGCGCCATCCTGAAGGAATCCCTGGGCAGCCAGGCGAGCAGCTCGACGAAGAGGTCGGGGCCCTTGCAGCCCTCCGTCCGTCCGATAAAATTTAGGGAAACTCCGTCGCGGCCCCGATTCCATTTCAGGAGCCTCGGTTGCGGAAGAAACCGGAGTGGATTGAGATAATGGCCCTCGGCTCCGCCGATCGCCTTCCAATGGTCCAGGTACTCGCGGCTCAGGCCGTAGCGGATGTCGGCGACGCGGTACTGCCATTGTTCCCGCTGGTCGGCGCTCAGGTCGACCGCGTCTCCGGAGCCCCAGTTCACGCGCTGCGTCTCCGACAGGTTGCCGTGAAGGGCCAGCGCGATCCGGCACTCCTTTTGCCCGTGCCGCGACAAGGCAGGCCCGAGCAGGTATCCGTAAGTCCGGTAGTCGGGGACGTCGGCCACGTCGATCCGCAGGTGGGCGACGGACGCCGCGATGTTGGACGCCTCGAGAAAGTCCGCGTACGCCCACATCGGGATCCCGATGTCGGTGAACTCCCCGGTCAGGTCCTGGACCTGGTAGGCCTCCTTGAAGGGGACGACGGTGGCGTTGGCGGGCCGCGCCGCGTTCGGCGCCTCCGAGCGTCCGAGATAGAAGAAATGGACGCCGGGATTGCTCGCGATCAGCCGCTTGTACACGGTCTGGCCGCCGCCGACCGACTTGTATAAGTCATACTCCAGGAGGAGCGCATTCATGGCCGCGCGTGCGCTCAATTCGCCACCGATGCCAGGGCCGCGGCGGGATTCATCTTCTCCTCGCCGGCAGGCGCCGCCTGCCGCGCCTGCGACCGCCTGCCGCGGGATGAGCACCAGGCCTGAAGCTCACGCGTCAGCCGTTCGATGAATAGCTCGGAGACACGCTGTTCCGAGAAATTCCCGATCAATTTTTCGTTCTGCGCGGGGATATGGCGTACGGAATCGGGGTTGGCCTGTGCCTGCACGATCGTGGTCATCAGACCTCCAAACGAACCATCGAACGGCAGGTAGTGGACGTTCTTCACGAGGCCGATGTCCCTGTAGATGTCGTCCTCGATGCCGATCGGGATTGCGCCGCAGGCCATGGACTCGAAGAAGCCCAGCGCGGGCGCGTGGTAGATCTCGTCGCTCGCGTAGCTGAACCGGTACTGGTTGTACGTCGCGACGATGTCCTGGCTGTAGTAGGAGATCTTTTTCCCGGAATCGATCTTCACGATCTCGCAGGTCGGCAGGTTGACGAGTTCCCGCCACCGGGACGGCTGCGAGAAGCTTGATGTCATCGCCTCCTTCATCGCCGTCTCATACAGACCCATCCTGACGTGGATGTAGTCGGACACGGCCCCGGCGTTCTCGGCCAGGAAGACACGCAGCGGATAGAAGTTGTTGCAGGAATACTCGAAGAAGAACTCCATCAGCGCAGGCGAGATCTTGTGCAGGGATATTCCGCCCGTCGCGACGCACTTGTTCAGCCGTTCGTCGAAGGTCCGCCGGGGCTTGAAGCGGTCCTGAACCGCGAAAGGTATCAGGGCGACGCTCTTGACATGCGGAATGTGCCTCTTGAAGAACCTGTACTTGGCGAGATTGCTCTCGTAGCAGAGCATCTGGACGTTGAAGAGCTTCAGATTAGCGGCGAGATTTCCGAGGCCGAAGACATAGTGCGTCAGATGCGCCACTTTGAAGACGTCGTCGCGGGAAAAAACCTGAAAGAGATCGGCCTGCCTCGACGCGTCCGTGATCGGATTGTCGAGAAAGTGGGTGCTGAATGTGAAGATGACATCGTCCGTCTTGATGTCGGACGGACGGTTGATGAAATGACCCCGGTCGATCTGAAAGTCGTTCATCTCATTCCAGCGCAGCGCCTCGGCCAGAGTGATCTCCTTCCGCAGGGCGCTATCTTCGATATGACGCAGGATGTCCCCGTAATAGTGGACCATCGACGTGAGCTGGGTGTCGCAGTAGACGTAGATATTGTCGCGGTACTTCGCGATAATCCGCTGGAACCACTGGTACTTGCAGCTGCCCATCTGGCCCAGCACCTTGCTGGCGATCGTCGGGGCGATGTGCCAGTGGACATAGGGGCACCAGAGGATGATCCGCCGCTGGCTGAGGATGTCCGAGCTCATTGAAATGCGGCCGGGGTTGCGTCAGGAGATGGCATGCCTGCAGAGGGAATAGCACCACGCAGGCCGAAATGGGGCATATGGCTGTAACCTGTTATAAATAAATGTCTTAAGGATTAAAAATTGTCCGAATAATCCGTGTTCCCGGCCAGACGGACGCCAGGGGCGCACAACGGAAGAATTTGCCGCCCCTCGGGGCCGGGTCAGGCCGAAGCCGTGGCGAGTTCGAGGGAATGCTTCTCGCCGGAAGACACGCAGGAAATCTCCGTCGGATCGATGTTCGCGGCGGGCTCGTTGGGAAAGGCGGTCCTGAGGAGCTTGTCCCAGAATGCCCGGCCGCAGTTCTCCTTCCGAAAACGGGGCGCCGCTGCTTCCGACTCCCGCTTGAGCTTCGGCAGGCTTCGCACCGCGTTGCAGACGGCTTCCGCCATCGCCTGCGAGGTCCATTGCGACGCGACCACCACGCCCAGGGCGTATTCTCGGCCCTGGCGCGCCGGGACGGTGCCGGGCGATACGACGACGACCCTGCCCAAGGATGCCGACTCGGTGAAGACCCCGGAGGATCCATGCCCGTAAAAATCCGGCGCATACGGGAGAAGGACGATGTCGGAGTCGGTGAGCATCTTGAGGTAATCGTCGGGGGCCAGCGCTCCCTTGACCAGGGTGAGATCCGGGCCGGCAAGCCGGTCGAGCCGATCGAGAGTCAGACCGAGGTTCAATGCCCGGGCCGCCTCGGCGCTCTGCACCTGGACCACGAACCGGGGGCGCGGGCTCAGCCCGGCGCACCGCTCGATGATGTCCGGAAGAAAATGAAATCCCCGAAGGGTGCTCGTGCTGCCCTGATAGACGACGACCGGCCGGCCGTCGCCGGGCGCCGGCTCCCTCGGCGCAGGCAGCTGGGACACATCCATCGGATTCGGCAGCTCGAGGACCGGCTGACCGGTGATCCTGCGGTACTCGACGGCAAGCTCCCGGGTGTCGGCGCACAGGAAGCTGCGCGGCTGGATCCGGGCCAGCACCCGCGCGGCGTGCCGGTAGTAGAGCGCGATCAGGTTCGAGTTGGCGCGCGCCTGCACGTAGGGCATCTTGTGGTTGAGAAACCGCAGCATCACGGCGACCGCCGGACGCCTGTCGGCGGGGAAGCGGTCGATCCACTGGGCGACCGCGTAGAGCTGGTTTTGCAGGAGATTCGGAAAGTAGACCAGGTCCTCCGCGGTGAAACGGTCAGGCCCGAGCTGGCGCAGGTCGGCGAGAAAGGCCGCGTTGATCGCGTGGAAGTTCTCGATCGCCCACACCTCGGGATCGCTGGCCGCCTCCTGGAAGATATCGTGCGAAAAGACCTCCATCGGCGCCAGTCCCTCGCAGGAGAGCCGGCATCCGCGGCGGGCGTAGAGCGAAACCGGCACATTCCTGCGCTTCAGCTCGCGGACGAGCTGCGCGTCGTGGTTCAGGTAATGGCCCCCGAGGTCCAGGAGCTGCGGGTCGCATAGGTGTACGTGGCGCATGCGGGGATCGGGCGGCTCAGCGCTGCGAGAAGATGATCTGGGCTCCCGGGGCGTTCACCCGCACCTGCACGGCCGGATGATCTCCGAGGGCGCGGCGGATGGAGCCGTGGAAGCGCGGCTCGGCGACGAAGAGGAGGAAGCCTCCCTGACCCGCCCCGAGCAGCTTGCCGCCGGTCGCGCCCGCCTTGAGGCCCGCGTCATACCAGCGGTCGATCTCGGGGAGGCTGACGGCGCCGGACTGCTTCTTCAATTCCCAGCCGGTGTGGAGCAGCTTGCCGAAATGGGTGATCGGGCGGTCGGACGCGAGGATGTCCGCGCCGAGCCGGGCGAGGTCCGAGAGCCGCGAGAGCACCTGCGTCCTGTGATCCCCGCTCGCGGTTCGCTTCTCGATGACGGAGGCGCTGTCCCTCTGGATTCCCGTGTAGACCAGGAGGAGGTGCTCCTCGAGGGAGTGCACGCGCTCGGCCGAAAGAGAAAGCTGCCTGACGTTGTAGCTGCCGTCGCGCTCGAAGTTGATGAGCGCGAGGCCGCCGTGGGCGGCAATGATCTGGTCCTGCCATCCGCCCGCCTCGGCGAGTATCCCCCGCTCGATTGCGATCGCCTCGTCGGCCAGGTCGCGCGCCGAACGGAACCGCCCGCAATGGGAATGAAGCGCCTGCAGCATCGCGACGACAAAGCTCGAGGACGAGCCGAGGCCCGTGCGCGCCGGCAAATCCGCCATGACGTGCATCTCAAGGCCGGCATCGAGCCCGAGCTTCTTCAGGGTCGCGCGTATCGCGGGATGCTGGATTTCGGAGACTTCGTTCACCGCCTCGCTGCGCCGGTAGGCGAGCCGGATCCGGTGATCGAAGTACTCCTGCAGGAACGGCTGCGCCGTCACATAGGCATACCGGTTGATGGCGGTCGCAAGGACCGCGCCGCCGTGCTTGCGAAAATGATCGGGGAAGTCCGTGCCGCCGCCTAGAAAGCTCACCCGCACGGGCGCGCGGGAAATGACCATCGTGTCGCGGTCCTGGGCGACGGGGGGGGGTTCGGGGGCGATCCCGGGGCCCGGGCCGCGGGCAGGCGAAATGGCTCGCTGCCGCCGTGCGGGCAAGAGGGTCGAGCTAGGCATCGCGGGTAGCATCGGCACCGGGAGTCCGCTCTTTACCTAAAAACCTCAATAAGACTAAATTCCCCGCCCTTGGTGACGATATCCAGCGCGGACGGCCGCCCTGGGCGATCGTCCCGTTCTGCCAGCATCCCCCCATGAATATTCTGATTACTGGCGGCGCCGGCTATATCGGCTCCGTCCTCGCCCCGCATCTCCTGAAGGCGGGCCACCAGGTCACGGTCCTCGATAACTTCCTCTTCGGCCAGGCGACCCTGCTCGACTGCTGCCGCCATGAGGAATTCCGCGTCGTTCGCGGCGATTGCCGCGACGAGGCGGTCCTGCGCCCGCTCCTGGCGAAGGCCGACGCGATCATTCCGCTCGCCGCGCTCGTGGGAGCGCCGATGTGCGCCGCCGACACCGTCGGGGCCCGGACGATCAACCAGGAGGCCATTGAGCTCCTCTGCCGCCTGGCGGCGCCCGAACAGCGGATCCTCATTCCCGTGACCAACAGCGGCTACGGAATCGGCGAAAAGGGCAAGGTCTGCACGGAAGACAGCCCGCTCCGCCCGATCTCGCTCTATGGATCGACCAAGGTCGCCGCGGAGCAGGCGGTGCTTGGCCGCCCCAACAGCCTCAGCTTCCGTCTCGCCACGGTGTTCGGCCTCTCGCCGCGCATGCGCGTCGATCTCCTCGTCAACGATTTCGTCCATCGCGCCGTGACCGACCGCGCCGTCGTGATCTTCGAGGGGCATTTCAAGCGCAACTACATCCACATCCAGGACGTGGCCCGCGTTTTCGCCTTCGCCCTGGAAAACTTCGAGCGGATGAAGGGGAAGGCCTACAACGTCGGGCTGGAGGAGGCCAATCTCTCGAAGCTGGAACTGTGCGCCGTCATCAAGTCCCACCTGCCCAAGTTCACTTTCCTCGAGGCGCCCGTCGGAGAGGATCCGGACAAGCGGGACTATATCGTCTCCAACCAGCGCCTGCTTTCGACCGGCTTTGCGACCGAATGGCCCCTGGATCGCGGGATCCGGGAGCTCATCAAGGGATATACCATCCTCCGCAACTCGCGTTTCAGCAATGTCTGAGATGGGCCCTCCCCTGCCCCCGGTCGTTATTCTGGCCGGCGGCTTCGGGACCCGGCTGCGGGACGTGCTGCCGGGCGTTCCCAAGCCGATGGCGCCGGTCGCCGGCCGGCCCTTCATCGAATGGGTCGTCCGTTTCTTCGCCAGGCACGGCGCCGCCGAATTCATCATTTCCACCGGTTACCTCGCGGAGCAGATCGAGCGGCATTTCGAGGCGGAGCCCGTGCCGGCGGTGCGCGTGCGCTGCCGCGCCGAGACCTCGCCCCTCGGAACAGCCGGAGGCTTCCTCAATTGCGTGGAGGAGGGCCCGGCGGCAGCCGGTCCCTGGCTGGTCGCGAACGGGGACTCGCTCGTCTTCGCCGATCCGCATCCCCTCGTCGCGGCCATCCGCCCGGGCGCCGCTCTGGCGGCGCTGCTCGGCCTCGAGGTCGAGGACGCATCGCGATACGGCACCCTCGACTGCGATCCGGCGGGGCGGCTCGCCGCGTTCCGCGAAAAGCGGCCTGGGCGCGGGATCGTCAACTCCGGCGTGTATGCGCTTTCGGCGGAAGCGCTGAAAGAGGCGCCCGGCCGGCGGCCGCTGAGCTTCGAAACGGATGTTTTCCCGCTGCTCGCGAAGCGCGGAAAGGCCGTGGTCGAGCGTACGATCGCGGCCTTCCTCGACATTGGCACCCCTGCCAGTCTTCTTGAGGCCGAACGATTTATCCTCCAGCATCAGTCCGAATTTCTTCCATGATCTGCCGCGTCTGCGATTCCCCCGACCTGGCTTCCGCCGTCGACCTGGGCGTTCAACCCTGGGCCAATCATTTTCTGCGCCCGGAGGACGTGGGACGCGAGCCGACCTACCCCCTCCGCGTCGTGCTGTGCTCGCAGTGCGGCACGGCCCAGCTGGACTACACGGTCCCGAAGGAGACGATGTTCGCCGATCACACCTACCTTTCGGGCATGACCAAGACGCTCAGCGACCATTTTCGGGGCGTGGCCGAGGAGGTGGACAGGCGCTTTTTCAAGACCCGGCCCGGAAAGGCGATGCTCGACATCGGCTCGAACGACGGCACCCAGCTCCGGCACTACAAGGAGCTCGGCTACGACATCCTCGGCGTCGAGCCGGCCAAGCTTCCGTCCGACCTGGCGAATGCAGCCGGCCTGACCACCCTGCGGGCGTTCTTCAATGCGGAAGTCGCCAAGTCCCTGGGCCGGAAGTTCCAGGTCATCAACGCCTCGGGGGTCTTCTTTCATCTGGAGGAGCTGCACTCGGTGACCGATGGCATCCGCGAGAGCCTCGCCGAGGGCGGCGTCTTTGTGATCCAGTTTCTCTACATGAAGCGGATCGTCGAAAACGACGCCTTCGACCAGATCTACCACGAGCATCTTCTGTACTACAATGTGCGCACCCTGGACCGGCTCCTCCGGCGCCACGGGCTCGCCCTCTTCGACGCGGAGCTGTCGCCCATCCACGGCGGATCGATCATAGCCTATGCGACCCATGCGGATCGCGCGAAACCCTCGGCCAAGCTGGAGGCGTTCGGCCGGGCGGAGGACGAATCCGGCGCGAACGCAATGCCGTGGTACGATGCGTTTTCCGCCCGGATTGCGCAACGCAGGCGGGAGAACCTCGACTACCTCCAATCCGCGCGGGCGCGCGGCAAGAAGGTCTTCGGACTCGGCGCCCCGGTGAAGGGAAACACGCTGCTCAACTTCTACGGTATCGGACCGGACCTGATCTCCTGCCTCGTCGAGAAGAACACGCATCGCCGAGGGCTGATCGCCCCGGGAAGCCACATCCCGGTCGTGATCGAGGACGAACTGGGCCAGCCGCCCGACATCTACTATGTCCTGGCGTGGAACTTCAAGCGGGAGATCCTCGCCCGCCACCAGGACCTGGTCGCGCGCGGCGTCGAATTTTACTTTCCGGTGAACCCGAAGGAGGGCTGAGCCCGTGCGCGTCTTCGTCACAGGCGGCGGGGGGTTTCTCGGGCGGCATCTGCGTGCCGCCCTGGAGGTCGCGGGCCACACGGTGGCGGCGCCCACTTCGCGGGAGTGCGACCTTCTCAGACCGGGGGCTCTCGCTCCATGGGACCGGGAGCCCTTCGACCGGATATTCCACCTCGCCGCCTGGACGCAGGCCGGCGACTTCTGCCTGCGCCATCCGGGCGAACAGTGGGTGAAAAACCAGCTCCTGAACACCCGCGTGCTCGAATGGTGGGCCGAACGCCAGCAGCAGGCGAAGCTCATATCGATCGGAACCAGCTGTGCCTATGCTCCCGACCAGCCCCTCCGCGAGGAGCACTATCTCGACGGGCAGCCCATCGAGAGCCTCTACACGTACGCGATGACGAAGCGCATGCTGTACGTCGGACAGCTGGCCCTTGCCAGGCAATATAGGCTGGGCCACCTGACGGTCGTGCCATCGACGCTCTACGGCGCGGGCTATCACGCAGACGGCAGGCAGCTCCACTTCATATTCGATCTTATTAGGAAGATACTCGTCGGCGGACGCGACGGCGTTCCCGTCGTCCTCTGGGGGGATGGCCACCAGCGGCGCGAGCTGATTCACGTGGATGACTTCGTGCGCGCGCTTCTCCAGCTCGCGGACACCGCGGACGGCGGGATCGTCAACATCGGCTCGGGCACGGAGCATTCGATCCGCGAGTTTGCGGCTGCGATCTGCGCGGAGACCGGATACGACCCGGCCCGGATCGAGTACGACGCAAGCCGGTACGTCGGGGCCCGCTCGAAATGCCTCGAGATCGGGAAGCTGCGCCGGCTGCTGCCCGATTTTGCGCCCATCCCCCTGTCCGCGGGGCTGCCGCCGGTAATCGCGTGGGTGCGCGACAACCTCGCGCACCTCACGAAATAGCCCGTGCGGTTCACCGTCATCGGCGGGGGCCTCGTCGGCCTGGCGACCGCGCTCGAGCTGCGGCTCCGGGTCCCCGGGGCGGATGTCCGGATCCTCGAGAAAGAGCCCCAGGTCGGCCTGCATCAAAGCACGCATAACAGCGGGGTCCTCCACGCCGGCCTGTACTACCGGCCAGGGTCCCTGAAAGCCAGGCTCGCCGTGAGCGGGATCCGCCGGATGGTGGCATTCTGCCGGGAAAACGGCGTTTCCCACGAGATCTGCGGCAAGGTCGTCGTCGCGACCGACGACGCCGAGGTCGGGCGGCTGCGGGACCTGTTCGCAAGGGGCGGACAAAACGGCCTGCGGGACCTGCGCTGGCTGTCGCCGGAGGCGCTGCGCGAGATCGAGCCCAACGCGGCCGGCCTGGCGGCGGTCCATGTGCCCGAGGAGGGCATCGTCAATTTTGCCCAGGTCTGCGCGGCCATGCGCCGGCGCCTCGAGGCGTCGGGAGTTGCCGTGACGACGTCCGCCCGGCTGATTCGGGCCCGCACGGAAGGCGGAAAATGGCGGCTGGAAACCGCCGCGGGCGACTTCTCCTGCGACTTCCTGATCAACTGCGCCGGACTGCACTGCGACCGGGTCGCGCAGGCATGCGGGGAAGAGCGCACGACGAGGATCCTGCCCTTTCGCGGAGAGTACTATGAACTGCGCCCCTCGGCACGCCACCTGGTGCGGAACCTCATCTATCCGGTGCCCGATCCCGCGCTTCCGTTTCTCGGCGTCCATTTTACCCGGCTGATCGCGGGCGGGATCGAGGCGGGGCCCAATGCCGTCCTGGCCCTCGCGCGCGAAGGCTACACCAAGTGGAAGATAAGTCCCTCCGACGTGTTCGATGCGATCGCCTTCAGGGGATTCTGGAACTTCCTGCGCCGCCATCCCGCAATTACCCGGGACGAGATCCTGCGGTCCCTGAGCAGGCGGCGGTTTTGCTCATCGCTGCAAAAATTGGTGCCCGCCGTGCAGGCATCCGACCTGGCGCCCGGCGGGGCTGGCGTGCGGGCGCAGGCCATCAATCCCGAGGGCACCCTCGTGCAGGACTTCGAATTTGCGGAGCGGCCGAACGCCCTCCACGTCCTGAATGCTCCCAGCCCGGCGGCCACCGCCTCCCTGGCGATCGGAAGCTATGTCGCCGCCAAGGCGCTGCTCTCTGCGGGCTTTGCCTCCGGGGACCCCGAGGTCGGAATTTGAGCGGGGACGGAATCCAGCGCGTCCAGGGCTGCTTGCTCGCCGTTCGCGAGCCGGCGCTGAAGGACCACCTCTGAATCCCAGGGGTCGAACGGAGCGAGGAGGCGGTCCTCCAGCGTCGGACGGACAAAGGCGTCCGCCCGCTCGTTCAGCATGGCGGCAATGAACGAGAAGCTGCTGTTCGAAATCGCCAGCTCGTCCGCCTGCGTCAGGACGTAAAAATCGAGGATGAATGCCAGCGCGGGCGACAGGTTCGGCAGCATGCCGGCATGGAAGATCCGCCGCCCGGGGAAATGGCCGGCCAGGAGCCCGGGACACTCGGAGGCGATGTAGACCACCGGATCGCAGGCCCATTCGCGGCTCCTCAACCAGGCGGAATACCAGGCCGCGGGCGCCCGGAAGAATTGCGCGTGCCCATAGTCGCCGCGACGCAGGTGGATCCCGACAACGGGCCGGCCTCCGGCGCGCAGCCGGTCCACGACCTCGCCGAACAGGCGCTTCAATTCCGGCTGGAGGACAAACAGCCGGCGAAAGGCTTCCCTGTGCGGCCTATAGTGGCGCGTGGGGTACTGGAAGAAGCCCCGGAATTCGACCAGGTCGCCGATCGGGTCCTCCCGGTTGAGATAGAAATCCGGATCGGACACGGACTCGCCGTCTATGACGACCGGCGCCACCGCATCGACGAGCGGGTCTCGGAAGCCAAAGATGTTCTGGCCGGCCCAGGGAAAGGTCTGGACCTTGGCGCCGCGCCGCGCCGCGCACAGTCTCAGAAAAGCGTACTGAAAGAGCTGGTTCGCGAAGCGCCCGTTGTAGCCGAGCGTCGACATCGTGAATACGGGAGGCGGCATGGGGGTCAGGCCTCGCAATGCGCCGCCGCGATCCGCATCCGGCACATGTCCTCGAGAGCGGCGGCCAGCCGCCCGGCCTGGCCCTCGTGATCCATGAGCACCGAACGCCGCATTTCCTCGCGGAGGCTTGTGCGCACGGCGGCCAGCCGTCCGGCGCCCGCGCCCAGCCCCGCGGCGATGCACACGTACTCGTCCCAATCGGAGGCGATCCACTCGGAGCGTCCGGCGGCGGCGAGAAGGCTCATTCCGACGCGGCTCGAATGGCGGTCGCCGGCAAGCGTCACGACGGGGACGCCCATCCAGAGGGCTTCGCAGGTCGTCGTGGTCCCGTGGTAGGGAAATGTGTCCAGCGCCACGTCGAGCCGCGCGTATGCCGCAAGGTGCGCGGAGGCGGAGGCCGCGTGATCCAGAAGCTCCGCCCGATCCGGATCGATTCCGGCCTCGGCGAGACGGGCCCTGGCGGCCGCCCGGAGCGCGGGCGCCCCGAGTCCAAAGCTCTTGAGCACGAGCCGGGAACCCGGCACCGCGGCCAGCAGCCGTCCCCACGCGCGAAGGGTCTCGTCGGTTATCTTGGCGTAGTTGTTGAAGCTTCCGAAAGTCACGGGACCCCCGCGGGCCGAAGGCGGGGGCGCCGGGGGAGGCGCGTCCTCCGGCGGAGCATAGCACCAGGCGGTGGGCGCGAATCGCACGAGCTTTTCCGTGCAGAATTCGTCGGCGCCGGCGGGATCCGTGATCGCGTCCACAAGGCGGTAGTCGATCGACCGGAGGCCCGTCGTGTCCGGGTAGCCGAGGTAGGTGGCCTGCACCGGCGCGAGCCGGCGCGCAAACAACGGGAGCCGGTTGAGTTCCGTGTGGCCGGCGAGATCGACGAGGACGTCGAGCTTGTCAGCGCGCACCAGCGATTCGAGCGCCGCGTGGGACCGGCCGGCGACGTGCCGCCAGTGCGCGGCGGCCCGGCGGAGCCGTTCGGACTCGTCGTCGACGACGGGATGGTCGTGGTAGAGGAAGACCTCGATCCGGGCCGCGTCGAGGTTCGAGAGAAGCGGCTCGAAAAAGCGGGCTACCGAATGATTGCGAAAATTTGGCGAAAGGAATCCCACGCGGATCCGCCGGTCCGGGTCGGGCTGGAGGCCGACCTCGCGCGGGGCTTCGTCGGCTTCGGCGGCTTCGCCGAAGGCAAGGTGTTCGCGCAGCAGGGCCTCCCGGGAAACATCCCCCAGGTAGTGGAGCGCGAGCAGACGGGCGCTGCGGGCCTGATGGTTGCCCGGGTCGCCGGCGAGCGCGCGCCCGTAGTCCCCCACGGCCTCGCGAATCCGGTGGCACCGCTCAAGCGCGAGGCCGCGGCCCGCCCAGGCATGATGAAGCCGGGGATCGAGCGCCAGCGCCCGGTCGAAGGAGGAAATCGCCTCGGTCAGGCGCCCGGCATACACGAGCGAGATCCCGAGATTGCACCAGCCGCGGGCGAAGTCCGGCTGAAGCTCCGTCGCGATCCGGAAATGCGGTTCCGCATCCGCGTGGCCCCGGGAGGCGGCAAGCAGTCCTCCGAGGTAGTCATGGGCCTCGGCATAGCCGGGCCTCGCGGCGACGGCCCGCTCGGCGGCGACAACCGCCTCGCCGGTCCGCCCCAACTGCTCAAGCGCCCGGCCAAGGTGGAACCAGGCCTCGGGAAACGCGGGGTCGAGGACGAGCGCGGCGCGCAGTTCGCCCTCGGCCTTTCCCGGCCTGCCGAGCGCGCAGAGGGCGACGCCCAGGCGCATGGCGCAGACCGCCGAGCGTGGTTCGAGCCGCCTGGCCTCGGTCAGGGTCGCCGCCGCAGCTCCAAAGCGCTCCTGCTGCAGCGCAAGCGTCCCGGCGAGATGCGCCGCGTCGAAATTCTTTGGCGCAACGGCCCGTATCCGGGCATACAGCGCCGCCGCCTCGTCGAGCCGCCCCGCCTGGTGCAGCGCCAGGGCCTCGCTCAGGGACTTTGCCAGATGGGCGGCTTTCATGCGACGACGGGGAGTGCCTCGATCACAACGGATCCCGTCTTTTCGCACCACCCCCGCCAGCACGCGCGAACGGCGGCTCCGAAACGCCCCGCCTGTCCCGCATGGTCGAGCAGGAGCGAGCGGCCCATCTCCTCCCTCAGTCCCGCCCGGAGGCCGCGCCGCAGCGCGGCGTCGCGGGCCAGGGCCGCGGCGATGCGCACGTAATCCTTCCGGGATTCGGCGATCCATTCCGGGTGTCCGAGAGCCGTGAGGAGGCTAGCGCCGACCCGCGCGATGTGCCTGTCGCCGACGAGGGTCACGACAGGGACGCCCATCCACAAGGCCTCGCAGGTTGTCGTCGTGCCGTTGTAGGGAAACGGATCGAGCGCGACGTCCACCCGGGAGTAGCAGGCCAAGTGGGAGGGCACATCCGGGGCCATCGTCAGCAAGTCGAGCCGGTCGACGGGAAGGCCGGCCAAGGCCGCCTGCGCCCGGAACCGATCCGGGTCCATTCCCGAACTCTTGAGGACCAGGCGAGCATCGGGAACTGCCTCGAGGAGCTCGCGCCAGACCTCGAGGGCGCCGGGGCTCGCCTTTGAAAGCGCGTTGAACGATCCGAAAGTCACGGGCTCCCCGCGAAGACCCGGCGGGAGCGCGGGCGCGGGCGCCTCGGACGGAGGCGCGTAGGCCCAGGCCGTCGGGGCAAAGCGAAGGACCCTTTCCGTGTGCAGATGGTCCGTCTCGCCCGGCGGATCCGCAATCGCGTCGCTCAGGCGGAAGTCCATGGCGGCAAGGCCCGTCGTCGCGGGGTATCCCAGGTAGGTCATCTGGACCGGGGCGAGCCTGCGGGCGAACAGCTCAAGGCGGTTGAATCCGGTGTGGCCCGCGAGATCGACGAGGACATCCGGCGCATCCGCGCGGATGGCCTCCTCCACGGCTCCGTCGCCCCAGCCCGAGAAATTCCGCCAGACAGCGGCGCCCGAGCGCAGGCGCTCGCTGGTGGAATCCACGCAATAGTGGTTGTGATAGAGAAGGATCTCGAATTGGTCCCGGTCGAGGTGTTTCAGGATCGGCTCGAGGAAGTAGGCAACCGAATGGCCGCGCAAATCGGGCGACAGGAAGGCGAGCCGGAGCCGGCGGTCGGGCTCGGGGACATTGTCGAACCGACGGGGCGGCGAGGGCGGCAGACCCGCCTCGACGGCCCGCCCATAGGCAAGATGCTCGGCGAAGGAAGCTTCGCGCGACAGGTCGTCGCGATAGTTCAAAAGGAAAAGCCGGAAGCTCCTGGCCTCGTGGTGGTCCGGACGCAGGGCCAGATGGGCGTCGAAGTCGGCAAGCGCCTCGACGCCGCGGTGGAGCGCGAGGAGCGCCTGCGCCCGGGCAAACCGCGCCTTGTTGCTGGCCGGATCCAGCTCGAGCGCCCTGTCGTGGCAGGCCACGGCCTCGGCGCTCCGGCCGGAGGCGTGCAGGACGGAGCCCATTCCCATCCATGCCTGCGCGTAGCCGGGCTTGATCGCGATCGCACGCCGGAAGCTCGCCAGGGCCTCCTCCGTCCGCGCGCTCACGGCGTAAACAGCGCCAAGATTTGACCAGGCCTCGGCATCGCCGGGCGCCAGGGTAAGCGCGGCGCCGAGCGCCTTCTCGGCCTCCCGGTTGCGGCCGAGCGCGCTCAGGGCCAATCCGAGGCACATGAGCGTCGGAGCGGAGCGCGGCATGCTCCTGCGGGCCCTCTCCAGGTAATGGAGCGCCTCGGCCGACCTGCCCTGCTGATGGCGCAGGGCGCCGAGCAGATGGTTGACCTGGAAGTCGCCCGGGACGGTGGATCGGATATCCTCGTAGATCGCGGCGGCCGCGCCAAAACGCTCGGCCAGATGGTGGGCCACGGCCACTTGCAGGAGGGCCTGTTGTTTCGAATCCAGCATCGTGGTGGGCCGCCTCAGCCGCCGGCCGCAACTGCGGCGCGGATGGCGCCGGCCACGACGGAGCCGACCGTCTCGTGGCGGTTGAAATGCTCGTAGACCCGGCGGCGCTCCCAGACCGGAGCCGCCAGGGCCTGCTCGCAGGCGGCGGCCAGGGCCTTCACATCGCCGTGCGGGTAGCGCCAGATGAGTCCGCCGCCGTGCAAATCATCGAGCCTGCCGCCGGAGCGCGAGTCCTCGCTCACCGGAGCCATGCCCAGGCAGCCCGACCAGAATGGCCGGTCAGTGTGCGTGCGGCCCATCGCCGCGCCTGCAAACTTCCGCCCCTCCGGACAGAAGCCGACCTTGAAGCGGCCGAGTTCGAGGCGCCGGTCCACCGGAAGCGAATTGTCGCAGGTGGCGACAAACCGGTCCTTGAACCGGGCCGCCAGGAAGTCGATCTGCCGCCGCCGATGGGGGGTGAGCCCGAGCGTCGAGCCGAGAAAGAGTATTTTCTCCTCGGGCGTCTCGTGGAAGGGCGCCGCAAAGGGCACGAGATTCGCCACCCAGCTTCGATGGATCGCAAGGCAGCCGGGGCGCAGTGCCGCAGGCGCCAGCGGGCTCTCATCGTGGATGAGGACGGACAGGTGGGGGGCTATCGCCCGGAAGCATGGCATCGTTCGGCTCGCCTCGTCGAAGGCGTAGTAGAGGATCCGAACGCCCTGGCGCACATAGGCGCCGAGCAGACGCTCGCCCGCGTCGCCCAGCATCTGCGGATGCTGGCCGGTGATCACGAACCACCTCTCCTCGCGCGGGGACACCGGCGTTGCGAGGACATCCATCAGGCCGGCGACGCCGGTCGTCTGCAAAGGCAGGAAATCGATTCCCTCGTCCCGCATCGCCCCGAAAGCGCGGACGTTCTCCCCGTGCCAGTCGCAGTCGAGGCGCGCCATCCGGACGAGCGAGCGGTCCGCAGGCCTGGCAACCCGGGCGGAGATGTCCGCGCCTGGCAGCCCGAGAAGAAATTCATCGCCGTCCTGCAGGCGGCCGGCCCACGGGCAGAAGTGTATGATCCGGACGCGGCGGACCGGCCCTGCGGCTGCAGGAACAAGCCGCGGAACCGCGGGTTCGAGGATGGTTGGGCTCATGTCGACGAAATCAAGTCGACCGCTCTCAGACTGCCCCACCCTCAACGGCACCCATAAACCGAACTTAAGTCCTTAATCGGCTGCATTTCGCGCCGATGAATGTACTCGACCGCCCCGGCCGCGCATCCGCGCGCCCGCATCGGTCGTCGCGCACACCTTTTCCACGCATGTCCGATCCGGCACTGCAACCATCGACAACGGTCACCGCGCCCTACGGCGAGGAGGAGATCCGTCGCCGCCTCAACGCGTGCCCGAAGCTGGCGTCGCTCGAGAGCAGCAACAGCGCGCTCCGCTCCCTCCTCAACGCCGAGGAGAGCCAGACCTCGCAGATCGCCGAGGTTATCCGGAGGGATCCGTCCCTGTCCGCGCGGCTCCTGCGCATGGTGAATTCCGTCTATTTCGGCCTTTCGGCCCGCGTGAACAACATCGAGGAGGCCGTCTTCTTCCTCGGGCTGCGCCGCATCCGCGAGCTGGCCATGGCGACCCCCGTCATCGAGGACATGGAGCGCATGCAGTCGGCCTCCGTCCCGACGCGGCTCTGGAAGGACATCTGGTCCCACAGCATCGCGACGGCGATCCTCTCCCGCGAAATCCTCACGGTGGCCCCGATCGCCACCGACGACGACACGGACTACCTTGTAGGCCTGCTTCACAACGTCGGAAAGATCGTCATGGCGTACGCGTTCCCGGACGAGCTCATGGCCGTCGCAAATACGCCCGTGCGCACGCCCGAGGATGTGTGCGTTCTCGAGCGCGAACTCATCGGCTGGGACCACGCGCAGATCGGCGCATACTTCCTCGAGCGCCACCAGATCGCCGAGGAGATCGTCTTCGCCGTCCGCTATCACCACGATCCGACCCACGCCCCCTGCCACCATTTCTTCGCAGCCGGCGTCCAGGTCGCCGACTACCTCGCCCGCCACGCCGGCGTGGGCAGAATCATAGAGCAGATCGAGCCGGTCGCCGCCGACTCCTGGAAGGAACTTGAGGGATGGAAGATCCTCTACGGCGAGAATGGCGCCCTTCCCGGAGCTTCCCTGCCCCTGACGCTCAAGCGCCTGCCGAGCCTCCTCAAGGGTCTGACCTGACCCGGCCGCCGGACAAAAAATCGGTCCCATGAATCAAGGCACACCTCTCGCCACGTCGATGCTGATAGCGCCGGAGTCCGGCCTGCCCCCGGAGGCCATGCTCGGCCCGTGGGCGGACTCCGCGACGCCCGTGTACTGCCGCGACCTGTCCGGATGCCTTCTGGCCGGAAACGCGGCCTTCATGCGCAAGTTCGGGAGGGCCGCCCAGGAAATGCCGAATCTCTCGATCGCAAGCCTGATCAACCCTGAGGACATGGTCATGTTCAGGTCGGCGGCCGCGGAACTCGGCCGTCCGCCGCACCAGGCGGCGCGAACGCATCGCTGGCTGACGCCGCAGGGCTGGCGCTGGATGTCCTGGGAGGAGTCGGCCCTGCTGAACGCGGCGGGAGCCCCCGTCGCGGTCCGCGCGATCGGCCACGACATCACCCGTCAGCGTCTGGCGGAGGAGCTCTACCTGAAGCTTTCCCGGGCGGTCGAGCAGTCGCCCGTCGGCATGGTCATCACCGACGCCGAGGGCCGCGTTCAATACGTCAATCCCAAGTACACCGAAGTCTCCGGCCACACCCTTGAGGAAATCGTCGAGCAGCAGCTCCCCGTACTCCGCGAAGGGCACGCCTCGGAGGAGAGCTACCAGGAGCTCTGGTCCACCGTGCGGACCGGCCAGGAATGGCGCGGGGAACTCTCCCGCAAGCAACCCGATGGGACCCTCATCTGGGAGTCGGTCAAGGTATCCAGCCTCCGCAACACATCGGGCGAGATCACGAATCTCCTGTGCCTGAGCGAGGACATCACCCAGCGCAAGCGCCTCGAGGAGGACCTGCGGCAGGCACAGAAGATGGAGAGCCTCGGCACCTTGGCGGGCGGCGTCGCCCACGATTTCAACAACCTGCTCGCCGTCATCAGCGGATACGCCGACCTGGGCCAGGGGCACGCCGGGGACAACCCGGCCCTCCAGAAATGCCTGCGCGAGATCAAGCGCGCGACCCAGAGGGCCGCGGGCCTCGTCCGGCAGATACTCACCTTCAGCAGGAAGGCGGATGCCGACATAGCGCCGCTCGACTTCAACCAGCTCGTGCGCGACCTGACCGGCCTCCTCGCGGAGACCTTCCCCAAGGGCATAGCCTTCCAGCTCGAGCTCGCGGAGCCGCTGCCCCCGCTCCTCGCCGACCAGAACCAGCTCCAGCAGATCGTTCTCAACCTCTGCGTGAATGCCCGCGATGCGATGCCAAGCGGCGGAACGATCTCAATCGCGACCGGCGCGGTCTCCGGGCGCCTTCTCTCGGCGCTTGGCGCCGTGCCCGACAAGGATTACGTCTGCCTGCAGATCGGCGACACCGGCATGGGCATGACGCCCGAAATCCGCGCCCGGATATTCGAGCCGTTTTTCACGACCAAGCGAAGCGAGCAGGGGACGGGCCTCGGCCTCGCCGTCGTCTACGGGATCGTCGCCAGCCACCATGGGCTGATCGACGTCGAAAGCGCCCTGGGCGTGGGCAGCACGTTCAAGATCTACCTGCCGCTTGCCCGGACCGGTCCGGCGACGCCGGCCATCGTGAGCCCCGGCCATTTTCCTGGAGGCACCGAATCCCTCCTCGTCGTCGACGATGAGGGGCCGCTGCGCAACCTCCTCAGGATCGCCTTTTCCCGCAAGGGCTACCGGGTGGCGAGCGCCAGCGACGGCCTGGAGGCGATCGACCTCATCAGCGACCCCGCCTGCAGCATCGACGCGGTCCTCCTCGACTTCAACATGCCCAAGGCCACCGGACTCGACGTGGTCAGGGAAATCGCCGTCCGCCGCCCAAATCTCAAGGTCCTGGTCCTGAGCGGCCACCTGACCGCCGAATCCCGGGCCGAGTTCGAACACCTCGGCCAAAAGGAGTTCGTGAACAAGCCCTATACCCTCGACGAATTGGGCCGGCGCCTGCGCAAGCTGCTGGACGCCGTCTGATTCGGGCGATTCCCCGAAAATAGGGCCGGTTTCGGAGCGGATTCGGGTTAAGAACCGCTGGCGCAAGCCGATTTAAAGCTCGGGCAATCGGAACGATCCATGCACATGGACCGACGTATTCGACATGAATCACCGCGTAACACCGCCGGGCACAACGGCGAAGGGGCGCAGGGCGTGGCTATTTCTCTCGATCCTGCTTCCGGCGCTGGCGAGCAAGGTGAGCGTGCAGAACTCCTCCTCGCCGATTCCGGCCGAGGGCGAGCCCTTCCCGCTGGAGCCGCACCAGCAGTCGCACCCTTATCTGCGCTTCGTCGCCGCCCCGCCGCTGCGATTCGAAGATCCCGCGCCTCCGCCGGATCTTTCGGTGCGTCCGCCAGCCGGCGCCCCGCCAAAGCAAAAGGGCGAAAAGGACACCAGCGCGGACGTCGCGCTGCCGAAGCTGCCGCCTCCTCCGGTCGCAGCTCCCGCGCAGCCCGTTGTCGCAGCCGCGCCGAAGCTCCCCACGGGGGCTCCCATTCTCCCGGACGATGTGCAGTCGCAGCTGCGCCCGGAGGACTTCCTTCCCTATTTTCAATATCCCGGCGCCCATTCGAACGGAGTTCCCGTGCCGCCTAGCGCCGACCGGCCCCTTCCCCCCAGCACAGCCACCTACCAGCAGCAATGATTCAAAGACCGCCGGTCCTCCCCCACGTTCAGCGCCTCAGGCGGCTGATGGCCGCCGTCGTGTCCCTCGCAGCAGCCTGGCACGCGCAGGCGGAACCAAGCCCGGCATCCCCCGCCGCCGGGGTGGAGAAGGTCTCG
>CAZJNA010000020.1:0-35875 GCA_964547325.1 uncultured Opitutaceae bacterium
AGAAGAAGCTGGCGCCGGCCGACTACACCGGGGGCACCTTCTGCGTCTCCAACCTGGGGATGATGGGAATCGACCGGTTCAGCGCGATCATCAATCCGCCGAACGCCGCCATCCTCGCCGTCGGCGCCACGGTGAAAAAGCCCGTGGTCCGCGGCGGGCAGATCGTGATCGGACAGACCATGAACCTTACCCTCTCGTGCGACCACCGGGTCGTCGACGGCGCCGTCGGCGCCCGGTTCCTCGCGGCCCTCCGCGAGGTGCTCGAGAAGCCCTCGCTTCTGCTTCTCTGAGCGCTCAGATCCCGGCGCGCGCGTGCGCGTCCGCCTCGATCAATTTGGCCAGGCGGTCCAGTTCCGCCCGGACGCGCGCCTTGACCCCGGGCAGCTCCCCCGCAGAGGCCACCTTCTCCTCGGCGAAGAGGTAGAACTTCATCTTGGGCTCCGTTCCGCTGCCGCGCGCGGCGTAGCTGATCCCGTTCGACAGCGTCACGACGTAGAGGTCCTGCTGCGGGATCTCCTCGCCGTCCGGATCGAGAATCCGCTCGCTTCCAAAGTCCTGGAATGCGGCCACCCGGACATCCCCGAAGGCGGTCGGCGGCGCGGTCCGGTAGGTCTCGATGATGCGCCTGATCCTCGCGTTGCCGCTCGCGCCCTCGTAGTAGAGGTTGATCATCCCCTCGAGGTAGAATCCGCATTTGAGAAAGATTTCATCGAGGTACTCCGGCACGGTCATGCCGCGCGCCTTTACCCACGCGCAGAGCTCGGCGAACATCAGGCAGGCCGCGTTGCCATCCTTGTCCCGAACCGCATCGTTCGGCAGGTAGCCGTAGCTTTCCTCCGAGCCGAAGACGAAGAAGGTGCCTCCATTGCCGAGCTGCAGGCGGGCGCGGGCGTCCAGCCCGACGGCGTCGTAGTTAAAATCGGGCCCGAGGACCGCCTTGAGGCGGTCCTCGTAGAGCCGCAGCTTGGCGGCGATCCATTTGAAGCCGGTCAGGGTGTTGATGACCGTCACGCCGTGGGCCCGCCCGATGGCGTCCTGGAGCCGGGTGGTGACGAATGTCTTGATGATGCAGGCGCGGGGCGTTCCCTCCTGCGGGATCCATCCGAGCTCCTTGTATTTGCGAAGCCGGTAGTCCGCGAGCAGGGCTCCGATCTGGTTCCCCGTGACGAGTTCCATCTTGCCGGAGCGGTTTCGCACGGCCGCCCCCATCCGGTCGCAATCGGGGTCGGTCGCAAGCACGACGTCGCAGGATTCCCGCTCGGCCAGGGCGATGGCCCGGGACAGCGCCTCCGCGTTCTCCGGGTTTGGGGACTTGACCGTCGGGAAGCGCGGGTCGAAGCAGAGCTGCTCGCGCACCTCGTGCACGGCGCAGCCGGCGTGGATCAGGAGGGGCATGACGTGGACGGCGCCCGTCCCGTGGATGTTCGTGAAGGCCACCTTCAGCGCTTTTCCGCGGAAGACCGCCGGATCGAGCGCGGCCTTCGCGGCCACCGTCAGGTAGGCGTCGTCCGCCTCCCAGGTGAGGCCTGTGACGCCCGAAAGCGATTTCTCGAGGAACGGCCCGACATCGGCCAGCGGCACGGCGTTCACCTCGGCGACGATGCCGGCGTCGTGCGGCGGAACGACCTGCGCCCCGTCATCAAAGTAGGCCTTGAATCCGTTGTCATGGGGCGGGTTGTGGCTGGCCGTGACGACGATGCCGGCGTGGGCATGGAGCCAGCGGACGCTGAAGCTCAGCTGCGGCGTCGGGCGCGGCCCGTCGAAAATATACGCCTTGCCCCCGAGCCGGGTCCATGCCGAGGCCGCGAGCTCGCAGAAATGCCGCGAGAAATACCTCATGTCGTGGGCGATCACCAGGCGGGGCGCCGCCTCGAAGCCGCGGGCCCGCTGCCACCGGAGCGTGTAGCGGTAGAGGCCGACCGTCGCCCGCACGAGGGTGAAGTCGTTCATCAGGTTGCTGCCGATCGCGGCGTGCTCGGGCTGGCCGAGGGGATCGGGCAGGCCCAGCTCGGATGCGGCGGGAACCGTCGCTATCGTCCGGCCCCGCATTCCGCCCGTGCCGAATTCGAGATAGCGGTAAAATCGGTCGTTCAACTCCCCCCAGGCGCCCGCCGCCACAAGCTCCCCGATGGCCGCCTCCGCCCAGGGAGGCAGGCCGGCCGCGAGAAAGGCCGCGAGATTGTCCGCGGCGGACGGAAGAAGCCGCCCGTCCGCGCGGGCTGCCTGGATGGAATCTGCGGGGTTCATCGGGTCGCGGCACTCAAGGGGAATAATCCGCCTTATTCCAGATAAAGTCCGGGGACGATCGCCGGCTTGTCCGGCAGCCGGCGCCAGGCCTCCGCGAACGACTCCTCATCGTAGCCGAAAAGCGGAGATATCTCGATCGGATGCTCCGGAAGCCCCGTCGCGTCCCGGGGGACGCGAACACCCTGGGAGACGAGCCAGCGCGCGAACTGCCGCAACTGGTCGTCCCGGCAGCTCCTGGGGGAATCCACGCCCTCGGCGTTCTTGACGGGGGAAAAATCGTCGGCGCGGCGCGTCTCGATGACGAGCGGTCGCTGCGCGAATGGCAGCGCGTCAAAGACGAACATCTCGAATTTGATCCCGTTCGGCTTGCCGGGCTTCACGGGCGCCCCCGCCGCGTCGATCGTCGGGATCTTCTTCTCCGCGCGGTGAAAGGGGAGCGCGGACCCGGATCCCGGAAGCGCGACCCTCCGGACGAATTCCCTGTCGAGGACGTGGATCGCGATGCTTCCGGCCCGAAAACGCAGCCGTCCGTCCTTTCCCGTCTCCCGCTGCAGCTCCATCGGAAGGTCGGAATATTCGATGACTGCCAGCTTTCCGTCCTGGATGCAGAAATGCCCGAGCTTTTCCTCGGGGTAGGCCTTGGGGACGGTCTTGCTCGTCATCTCCGATCCGCTGAGCAGATGCCAGCCGATGAAGGCCGGGTCGACGCAGCGCACCAGGGGGTTGTCCACCTGGAAATAACTCAGCGTGTCCGCGCCGGCCTCCTGCATCGCGTCGAGCGCTCCGCTTCGAAGGAGCGCCCGCAGCGAGCCGCCGTGGCCGTCCGGCGAGAGCGCTATCGCCCCCGGCGCCTCGAGCAGGATCCTCCCGCCAAAATCCACGGCGGGCATCCGGCCCTGGCGGAAAAAATGCACCCGGCCGGGATCCATGCCGAAATGCCTGTGCTCGGAAAAGAACGCCTCCGTGGCCGCGTGGTTCTGGTGGCTGGTCATGATGAACCAGTGCAGGGGGCGCCCGTAACGGCTGCCCGCCGCAAGGATCTTCTCGGCGAATACCTGGAAAAGCGGCTTTTGCTTTACGGGCGTCACCGGAAACGTCCCCTTTGGGCCGTCGTAGCCCAGGCGCGTGCCCTGGCCGCCGGATACCGTGAATGCGGCCACCCGGCCGGCGCGCAGGGCTCCCTCGCCGACGGCCCGCGCGCGGGTCCATGCGTCGGCGTCGCCGCCGTGCTCCGGCAGGGGTTCGTAGGGCCCGGGCTCCAGCCCCTCGGTTGGCAGCGCTGCTCCGTGCCCCCCGAGCATCGTGTCGCGGAGCTGCTTGAGCTCCGCGAGATCTATCTCGGCGGCCTCGGCCAGCAGGCGCTCCCGCGCCGCGGCGTCGAGCCCCTTGAAGAACGCGAAGACCTGGGCCTGGCCCGCCTTTTCGAATTCGTCTATTATGTTCATTCCTCGAAACGAAAGATCCATTCGTCCGGCTTCGCGTAGCCGAGCTTGGAACGGATGACCTTTTCCACGTAGGCGGGATCCGTCCTTAGGCGGCGCAGGATGGTCTCCTGCCTCTGGAGCTGCTGCTCCGCCTCGTCGAGCCGCCGCCGGTTCTCGATCTCCATCGCTCGCTGGCGCTCATATTCCTCCCGCGTGTCGATGAAGAAGAGCACCACCCACGCGGTCAGGCCGGCGAAAAGGATCGAGAAAAGGGCAATGAGCAGGCGCCTTGGATTCACGGGGGTTCGATGGGTAGGCACCTACATAATGCTCATCGGGTCCACGTCCAGCGTCTGAACGATGTCATCCGGCCATTTGAAGGCCGCCCGCAGCCGGGACAGTTCGCCGATCACCGGGGTCACCGACGCCATGAAATACCAAAGCTGCCAGCGGTACTCGTCCTTGATCTTCTCGATCGCGGACGGCGCGGGGCCCCGGACCTCGATCCGCGCCCCGAATGCGTCGGCCACCGCCCGCGCCCACTGCTCGGAGAAGAATTTTAGCTTTTCCGAATTCGGCCCGCGCAAAAGGTGGTGCACGATGTGCCGATAGGGCGGATATCGGAAGGCGCGCCGCTGCTCCAGCTCGGCGGCTGCGAAGCCCGCATAGTCGGCATGCCGGGAAAATTGGATCGGGCCGGCTTGCGGAGTGAAGGTCTGCACTACGACCTCCCCGGCGCGATCGCCCCGGCCCGCCCGGCCCGCCACCTGGACCAGGAGCTGGAAGGTGCGCTCATTGGCCCTGAAGTCGGGCATATGCATCGATATGTCGGCGTCCACGAGGCCGACCAGGGTCACATTCGGAAAGTCCAGCCCCTTGCCGATCATCTGGGTGCCGATCAGGATATCGATCTTGCCGAGGCGAAAATCGCCGAGCGTCTTCCGGAACGCGTTCTTCTTCGACATGGTGTCCGCGTCCAGGCGCGCGAGCCGCGCCCGGGGCAGCAGGCGGCGGACCGCCTCCTCAACGCGCTGGGTGCCGAGGCCCCGCCACCGGACATCGGGCGCGCCGCATTGCGGGCAGCGGGCGGGCGCCGCCTGCTGCTCACCGCAGAGGTGGCAGCGAAGGGTCTCGTCGGCGCGGTGGTAGGTGAGGCTGATGCTGCAATGCGCGCAGGACTCCACGTGCCCGCAGCTCGTGCAGAGCATCGAGGACGAATAGCCGCGCCGGTTGATGAAGAGGATCGTCTGCTCGGAGCGCTCGTGCCTTTCGCGCATCGCCTCGACGAGTCGCCTTGAAAGCGACGTAAAGCCCCGCTGTCGGGTGATCTCGATCCTCATGTCCACAATATGGATGTCTGGCAGGCGCCGGCCGTCCACGCGGCGCGGGAGTTCAAGAAGCCTGTACTTGCCGGACACCGCGTTCGAAAAACTCTCCAGCGACGGTGTCGCCGAGCCGAGGATGCAGCGCGCCCGCGCGATCTTGGCCCGCATGACCGCGACATCCCGCCCGTGGTAGCGCGGCGTCTCCGCCTGCTTGTAGGCGGGCTCGTGCTCCTCATCCACGACGATGAGCCGAAGGTCTTGCACGGGGGCGAACACGGCGGAACGGGCGCCGACGACGACGCGGGCCTCCCCGGCGGCAAGCGCGAGCCAGCCGTCGAGCCGCTCCCCCTCCCCGAGGTGGCTGTGCCAGACGATGCAGCGGTGCGCCGGCGCCATCGCCGCGAGGCGGGCGCGCAGACGGGCGACGGTCTGCGGTGTGAGCGCCACCTCGGGCACGAGGTAGATCACGCCTCCGCCCGCGTGCAGCGCCGCCTCCACCGCGCGAAGATACACCTCGGTCTTTCCCGAGCCGGTCACCCCGTGCAGCAGGGAGACGCCGAATCCTCCCGAGGCCGCATCCGCGGACAGAATACCGACGGCGGCCTCCTGATCGGCGTTCAGCGCCAGCCGCTGCGCCGCCACGAGTTCGCCCTCGCCCCACTCTTCGGGATAGGCCACCCGTTCCACGCGCCGGACTTCCTCGCGAAGGACCCCGGCCCGCACCAGGGCCGTCGCAGCCCCCGGCGAGATCCCAAGCCGCCGCAGGATGACGGCCCGGGGCTGCGGACGGAACTGCTGCTCGAGAACCGCATAGAGCCGCTCCTGCTGGGGGGCGCGCCGGGCCAGCTTGGCGCGCTCGCCGGGCCCGAGGCGGCGGGCCACCGCGAGCAGTGTCTCCTCCTTCACGGCCATCCCCCGGCGCACCGCCGCCGGTATCATCCCCTCGATCACGGCGTCGAGCGGGGCGTCATAATATCCGGCCATCCACCGGGCCAGCTCGAGGAGATCCGGAGTCAGGGCCGGGAACGGATAGACGAGCTGCGCCACCGTCTTGAGCCGATCCACGGGGAAATCGCGCGGCGCGCCGGTCGATGCGACCAGCCCCAGGCACATGTTCCGCAGCACGGGAACCCGGACCAGGGACCCGATGCCGACGGCCGAGGCCAGGGATTCCGGCACCCGGTAGTGCAGCAGCTTGTCGAATCCGGCAAGCGGATGGACGCCCACGAACTGTGTCTTGTCGCTCGGCTGCAAGTCCGGGCCAGCATTGACAGCCGGACCGTCGACGCGAGAAAGTTGCGCGGTGAGCACGCCGGCGGCATTCGACACGTTCAGGAAGTTTCTTGCGCAGAAAGGACTGCGGGTAACCGACCAGCGAAAGGCCATCTTCACCGCGGCCTTCGCTCAAAAGGAGCACTTCACCGCCGAACAGCTCCTGGAGCACGCGCGCAGGATCCGGCGGAACGTGTCGCGGGCCACGGTGTATCGCACCCTTCCCGTGATGACCGAGAGCGCCCTCCTGCGGGAGGTCGACATCGGGACCGGCGAGAAATTCTACCGCCTGAACCAGGGCGCCAACACGCAGATGGCCCAGGTGATATGCCTGGACTGCAACGCGATCTTCGAGATCAGCGCGCCCTTCATGGAATGGTACGGCACCACGGTGTCCTCCAAGCTGAATCTGACGCCGGTCACGCAGCGGCTGCAGGTGAGCGCGCGCTGCAACACCCTGCGGGCGACCGGTTCCTGCCCGAGGCAGGGCTAGCCACATGTCGAAGCCCAGGGAGCAGGACCCCGCCTTCGAGATCGGCTTTTACGAGGCCGTGCTGAGGCGCAATGCCGAATACACCGAGGTGATCGAGATGCTCGGAGGACTTTACACCAAGACCGGCCGCATCGCCGACGGCCTGAGGATGGACCGCAGGCTCGTCCGCCTCCAGCCCGACAATGCGACCGCGCACTACAACCTCGCGTGCAGCCTCGCGCTTTGCCGCCGGAAGCCGGCCGCGCTGAGGTCGCTCGAGCGCGCGGTCGAGCTCGGCTACAGGGACTTTGCCTGGATGTCGCAGGATCCCGATCTCGACATCCTGAAGCCGCATCCCCAGTTCACGGCGCTCCTGCGCGCCGTGGAGAAGATGCAGGCGCCGAATCAGGGCTAGCAAATACCCCGACCAATTCCGCACCCACGCCGTCCGCCACGAGCCGGCCGCGGCTCGTGAGCAGGACCCGGCTTCCCTCGGCGCGGACGAGGCCTTCATCCTGCATGCGGGAGAGCAGCCGGGTCGCCTCGTCCCAAGGGGCCTCCGGGCAGCGCTCCCGCCACTCGGCGAGATCAACCCCCGCATTCTGCCGAAGCCCAAATATCAGCGCGTCCTCGGCGAGGAGGGCCGGCGCAAGGCGGGTCCGGTCCCGCGTCATCCGCTCGCCGCGGCCGACGCCCTCCCGCCACTGCGCGAGATCGGGGACGTTCGCGCCGCGCCAGCCCGCGTGCTGCGACGCGGCGGACGGGCCGAGCCCGATCCATTCGTGCATGCGCCAGGTGTTGATGTTGTGCAGGCACGAGCGCCCGGGCCGGGCGAAATTCGCGATCTCGTATTGGGCGTATCCGGCCGCGGCAAGGGTTTCCCAGGTCGCCTCGTAAAACCGCGCCTCGCGCTCGGGATCCAGCTTCACGAGGCCGGCCGCCAGGCGCGCCCACAGCGCCGTGTCCTCCTCGAAGGTGATGCAGTAGGTCGAGATGTGCTCGGGGGCCAGGGCCACGGCCTCGGCCATGTCCGCCTCCCATTCCGCCTCGCCCTGCCCGGGCAGGGCGAACATGAGGTCGAGGTTCACATTGTCGAAGCCCGCGGCCCGCGAAAGATCGTAGGCGCGGAGAACCTGCTCGCGGGTGTGCCTGCGGCCAAGCGCCTCGAGGCGCGCAGGATTGAAGCTCTGGACCCCCATCGACAGCCGGGTGACGCCGGCCTCGCGCAGCACGGAGAGCCGGGCCGGCGTGACGGAGGCCGGAGCCATTTCAACCGTCCACTCGAGGGGAGCCCCTCCGGTCCGGCGCAGGACCGTCTCGGCCAGCCTCTCCAGGTCGCGGGGCGCGAGCATGGCGGGCGTCCCTCCCCCCCAGAAGACGGTCGAGACCTGCCGGGGCCAGTCCACGATCCCTGCCTCGATCCCGACGCCCTCGATGAAACTTCCCACGGAATCGGCGGTCGGCACGATCTGGTAAAAGGCGCAGAAGTCGCAGGTCGAGGCGCAGAAAGGGACGTGCACGTAGAGACCGAGCGGCGTTGCCGCCGCCGCACCTTTGGCTTGCTCTGTGAGCGGGCCGATCATTACTAGACAACACCATCTGCCATAACCCAATGCACCTCCAACGCGTTTTTACCGCGAGTAGAATCCTTTCCGCGCTCGGCGCGGCCGCCGCCCTGGCGCTCCTCGCCGGCTGCACAAGCGTCAGCCTGACCAACCTGACGCCCTCCTCGCTTCCGGAAAATCCCTCGCAGATCTACACCTTCACGCTGCGCGTGCATCCGGCCGGAAACGCGATCTCCCCGGGAAGCATCGCCCCCCACATCGTCGTCGACGGGCAGAATTTCCCGATGAAGCCGAGCCCCCTGGGCGAGGGCATCTACGAGTTCGATTACCAGCTTCCGCCGGGGCGGGACACCGTCGCCTACTACTACCTCGTCGATTACAATGTCGAGGGCAACGGCACCCTGACGCCGAACCAGGCCTACACAGGCGTGGCGCAGGCGAAGATCATGCACCGCTACGTCCTTTCGCTGGAGGGCAACCGCGGCCCGATCGGGGCGCGCGTCGCCGTCCTCGGCCGCGGGTTCACCGCCCAGGACGTCATATCGTTCGACGGAGCCCCCACGCGCACCGTGTTTGAATCCTCGACCTCTCTCAGCTTCTTCGTGCCGTCGCTCGCTCCCGGGCGCAATTACCAGGTCAGCCTCGCGAGCGCTGCCGGCACCTCCCCCATCGGGACATTCAGGGTCGATCCGACCAGTGTCACCGTCACTCCCGCGGAGCTGAAGCTCGCCCCGGGCGAGCAGCTGAACGTCACCTTTGCGCTGACCACGCCCGCGCCCTCGGGCGGACTCCTCCTCGAGGTCACGACCGACATTCCTGAGAGTGTCATCATGCCCGAAGTCGTCGTGCCCGAGGGCCAGACGAGCGTCACCGTCGCGGTCCAGGGCGGAAAGCCCGGCACCGGAAGCCTGGTCCTCAAGGGCTACGGCAGCGGCGGCCAGGTGACGGTGCCCGTCGCGGTCACGGCGCCGGTCGGGATGCCCTGAGCGGCGGAATTCAGGGAATCGCGGGACCGAGTTCGAGCACCGCGCACACCGGCCGGTGGTCGCTCGCCGCCATCGTCTCCGGGACGTCGCAAATGCGGGCCGCGCTTCCGCGCACGGTCCGCGCAAGCGCGGGTGACACGAGAATGTGGTCGAGTTGCGAGTACGAATCCCCCCGTCCATAGGCTTCCGTCCATGTCTCTCCCCGGCTGTCGGCCGCCGGCACTTCGAGCAAGAAAACCGTGTCTCCCGAACGTTCGAGGCGCCTGAGGGCGGCGCTGTGCGCCCCGTCATTGCAATCGCCGAGGATCACATAACGCCCGGAAGCCGGGTCCGGAAACCTCCGCCGTATGCAACCGCGCACGGCGCTCGCCTCGGCCTCCCTGCGAAGAACCCCCTCCGGATCATCGTCGCGCTCCGTCAATTTGCTCTTGAGGTGAAGGGCAAAGACCGTGATGTCGCCCGAAGACGCACCCAGCACAACCTCGAGCAGGCCCCGCTTCACGCGCACCGTCTCGCCGTGAAAGGCGAAGGCGATGTCCGCGTGCGGCCTCACCGCCCTGAACGGCCGTTTCGACAGGAGGGCGACATGCCTCTCGGGATCCGCCGCCTCGAGGAAGGCGGAATGCGGGTAGTCGAGCCCGTCGGCGGACAGGTCCCGGCGGAGCTCATCGAGCGCGGACCGGGAGCCGATTTCCTGCAGCGCGAGCACGTCGGCGTCGAGCGCCCGGATGACGACGCGGAGCGCCCGCTTCTCCGCCTCTGGCTTTGGATAGGCGCTTCGAAACCCGGACTCGGTCATCCGGTCGAAGATGCCGTAGTTTTCGACGTTGTACGTGGCGAGCTTGAGCGTCTCGCCCTCGGCGTTCCCAAGGATGACGAGGAGAATGGCGGCCCGGAAAAGGGATGTGCGCATCCACCTATGGTAACAAGGGCGTTAAAGAGGGATTGAAAACCGGCTCCGGCGGCGCATGGTGGCGGGGTGGAATCCAAGAAAGAACAGCCCTCCTTCGAAGCTGGCCTCGAGCGGCTCGAGGCCATCGTGGAATCCATGGAGTCCGGCGATGTTCCCCTGGCAGAATTGCTGTCTAAATTTGAGGAAGGCAACAAGTTGCTAAAGATATGCGAGGGACGGCTTAAGGAGGCGGAACTGAAGATCGAGCAGCTCAAGAAACACAAGGACGGCGCCTCCTTTGCACCGTTCGCAACGGATCGGGAAACCTAGGAACCCGATGCGCGCACCCCCTTCCCGGATTCTCGACTCGATTCGCGGCTCCGCCGATGTCAAGGCCCTCGCCCCAGCGCAGCTTCCCCTGCTGGCCCAGGAGCTTCGCGACGAGATCATCCAGGTCACCGCGACGAACGGCGGGCACGTCGGCCCGAACCTCGGGGTCGTGGAGCTGACGCTCGCCCTCCACCGGGTTTTCGAGCCGCCCGCGGACCAGCTCCTCTTCGACGTGGCCCATCAGGGCTACACCCATAAATTGCTCACGGGCCGCGGCGGGGAATTCTTCAGGAAGCTCCGCCAGGGTGGCGGGGCCAGCGGCTTCCTCTATCGCCCCGAGAGCCCCTGCGATGCGTACGGGGCCGGCCACGCCGGAACGGCGCTCAGCGCCGCCCTCGGCATGGCCGCGGCACGCGACCTGAACGGCACGTCGGAGCATGTCGTCGCCGTCTGCGGCGACGCCGCATTCACCTGCGGCATCACCCTCGAGGCGCTCAACAACGTCGTCTCAAGCACGAAACGGCTGATCGTCGTCCTGAACGACAACGAATGGTCGATCGCGAAGAACGTAGGCGCCATGGCCCGTTACCTGAACCGGCTGAGCACGAATCCGACCTACAACAAGATCCATCACGACCTCGAGAAGTTCTTCACCGGACTCCCGCACGGCCACGACATGCACCGGCTGTGGGTCAAATGGAAGATCGAGACCAAGGACTTTCTTCTGAGCTCGAGCCTTTTCGAAAAGCTCGGGCTCCGCTACATCGGCCCGATCGACGGGCACAATCTCGATGAGCTGGTCAAGAATCTCGAATTCGCCAAGCAATGCGAAAGCCCGGTCCTGCTCCACGTGCTGACGAAGAAGGGAAAGGGGCTCGATGCCGCGCTCAATTCGCCGGAAAAGTTCCACGGCCTCGGGGCCTTCGATCCGACGACCGGGGAGAGCCGGAAGCCCTCCCCCGGAACTCCCCCGACCTACCAGGACGTCTTCGGCCAGGCCCTCGTCCGCTTCGCCCGGGCCGAGCCGCGCATCGTGGGCATCACGGCGGCCATGCCGAGCGGCACCGGGCTCTCGCTGCTCGCGACGGAGCTCCCCAGGCAGTTCTTCGATGTCGGCATCGCCGAGGAGCACGCGGTCCTCTTCGCGGCCGGCCTCGCGGCCCGCGGCCTGCGGCCGGTCTGCGCGATCTACTCGACCTTCCTCCAGCGCGCCTACGACCCGATCATCCACGATGTCGCGCTGCAGAACCTTCCCGTGACCTTCTGCCTCGACCGGGCGGGCCTCTCCCCGAACGACGGCCCCACCCACCACGGGCTCTTCGACCTTGCCTACCTTCGCTGCGTCCCGGGTGTCACGGTCATGCAGCCGAAGGACGAGGACGAACTCGTGGACATGCTTCACACGAGCCTGTCCCTCCCCGGCCCCGCCTTCATCCGGTACCCCCGCGGGTCCGGTCTCGGCGTCAAGATCAAGGAGGCCCCCGCGGCGCTTGCGATCGGTCACGCCGAGGTGCTTCGCGAGGGCTCGAACATCATGATTTGGGCCCTGGGGCCGATGATTCAGGACGCCCTCCGGCTCGCCGCCCGGCTCGCCGCCGAGGAGCATCTCTCGGTCGGCGTCGTAAACGCGCGGTTCATAAAGCCGCTCGACCGGACGCTCCTCCTGAGCCACGCCGCAGTCGTTCCCCTTCTCGTCACGATGGAGGATCACGTCCTGGCGGGAGGATTCGGGAGCGCAGTCCTCGAGGCCCTCCAGGAAGCCGACTGCCCATCGGCGGTCGAGCGCATCGGCTGGCCCGACAAGTTCGTGGAGCATGGCAACAGCGTGGACGCCCTCCGCGCCTCCTATGGCCTCTCCCCCGATGACATCTATCGCAGGGTGCTCAGCCGCTGGAGAAACTTGAGCGCCGAACGCGTCGAGGCCGGAGTCTGACGGGGGCTCACGGGCCGAACCGCAGGCTCGGCTCAGAGCCGGCCGGCTGCAGGTTGAAATCCCCGGCGAGCGGCGTGTCGGTGGATGAATCGCCGACATAAAAGACAAACCGCCCGCGGTCGACGCGCCACTGACGCGAAGCGTTGTCGAAGTACGCAAAGGCGCGGCGGTCCAGGGAAAGCGTGATCCGGCGGGTCTCACCTGGCTCGAGCCTCACCTTCTCGAAACCCTTAAGCTCCCTGGCCGGGCGCGGCGTCAACGCCGACGGATCCCCCACATAGAGTTGGGCGACCTCGGCCCCAGCGCGCTTTCCCGTGTTGGTGACATCGAACGACACCTCGACGGGCCAAACCGCCTCTCCGGCGGGCTTAATCTCCAGATGGGAAAATGAAAACGTCGTGTATGAAAGTCCGAATCCAAAGGGAAAGAGCGGCTGCTTGCCCGATGTCGTGTAATAGCGGTAACCCAGGAAGACGCCCTCGGCGTACTTCACGTGGGCGGGCTCCCCGTCGGGATGGGGCTGCGGATAGTAGCTGCCGTGGACCGGGCTCTCCTCCCAGGATCGGTCGAACGTGGCGGGAAGCTTTCCTTCCGGCGAGCGCTCGCCGAAAAGGATCTCGGCCAGCGCGGTCCCTCCCTCCTGCCCGGGATACCAGAGCTGGATCAGGCCGGGCACGTCGGCGAGCCAGCGGCGCATGTCCACCGCCCCGCCCGACGTCAGGGCGACGATTGTCTTGCGGTTCGCCGCGGCGACCGCGGCGATGAGGTCGTCCTGCCCCCAAGGGAGCGTGAAGGTGCGATCAAAGCCCTCCCGTTCGGTGGTCGCGTCGAATCCCGCGCAAACGAGCGCGACATCGGCATTCGAGGCAGCAGCCCTGGCGTCCGCGGAAAGGAGATCCTCGGCCGATCGGATGCCAAAACCCGCCCGGAATTGGTCTGAAGACGGCCGGTAGTCCAGCCGCACGGAGACGGTCTTCCCCTCCGTGAGCACCGCTTCAGCGAAGGCCGGAGCCTGCCCTTCCCGCCGCGGCTGGTCGACGATGGCGCGGCCATCCAGGTAGAGGGTGTACCGGTCCTCGCCCCCGGCGCCGACAAGGAAAAGATGGAGCCCCGATTTTCTCGGCGTGTACTTTGCGCTCCAGCGGACACTCCGCGGATGCGCGGCCTTTGGCGTCCACATATCGGAATTCCATTGGTCGGCGTGGTCTATCCGAGAGGTCGCGGGCGGCCCGCTGAAATCGGGCGTCTCGAATACCTCCATCTTGAGGCCCGGAGCGTCCCCGGCCCGATCGAAGACCGTCTCGCGGAAGAACTCGTCCGGAGTCGGCAGCCCGCGCGCGTAGAGAACGCGGACCTCGGCCCCAAAGCGGTCGCTGACTCCCGTGAGGATGCTCGCTGCCCGATAAGGAGTCACCAGGGCGCTGCCGCCGCCGCCGGGCACAGCGGGCCACGCGTCCGGCCCTATGACCGCGATCGTGTGAATGCGCGCCGGATCGAGCGGCAGGATCTCGCCTGCATTCTTGAGAAGGACTATCCCTCCGGCCGCCTCGTCGAGCGCCACTTTTCTCGCCATCTGGCTGTAGAGCGGAAGGCCGGCGTCCTGCTGCGCCCGGTCGAGAAAGCCGAAGCGAATCGCCGTCCGGAAGATCCGGCGGATCTTGTCGTCGATCGTCGCCTCGGAAACCGTCCCCGCCTTCACTGCCGGGAGCAGGGTTTCCCGCGTCATGAAGAGCGCCTTGGGCATTTCGAGATCGAGCCCGCCGTTTGCGGCGGCCACTCCGTCATGTGTCGCCGACCAATCTGACATGAGTATCCCATCGAAGCCCCATTCCCGCTTCAGGATCTGGAGGTTGAGCAGCGGGCTCTGCGTCGCGTGCACGCCGTTCAGCAGGTTGTAGGAATTCATGACGGCGCCCGCATGCCCCTCCCGGACCGCGGCCTCGAAGGCCGGCAGGTAGATCTCTCGCAGCGTGCGCTCGTCCATGTCGGAGCTGATGTTGTACCGGTCGAATTCCGAATTGTTCGCCGCGAAGTGCTTGGCCGTGGCCACGACGCCCTGGCTCTGGACACCCCTGACATAGGCCGCGGCCACGCGTCCGGCCAGGAAGGGGTCCTCGCCTAAGTATTCGAAATTGCGGCCGTTCATCGGGGCCCGGTAGATGTTCATCGCGGGTCCGAGCAGGAAATGCACGCCCCTGGCGCGCGCATCGTCGCCAATCGCCTCGCCCATCCGTTCCGCGAGAGCGGGATCCCAGTTCGCAGCGAGCGCGATTCCTCCTGCGTAGGCCGTGCTGGGGCCCCAGCTTCGCACGCCCTCGGGCCCGTCGGACATCTTGAGGCGCGGGAACCCGGCCGGCTCCGCCGCGCGGGTGAACATGTTGTCCACCCCGCCAATGAGATCGATCTTCTGTTCGAGGGTGAGCTTGGAAAGCATCAGCTCAACCCGCTGCCCGATGGCAGGGCTGTCGGGCACGGGCGCCTGGGCGCGCGCCGGAACAAGGCCGATGAGAGCCGCCAGGAGGACGGCGCCGACGATCGGCCTCATTCCTCGTGCTGGAGCGCTGCGACGACGGAATAGTCCTCCAGGGTCGTGATGTCGCCCTTCACGGTCCCCCCCGCTGCAACCTCCTTCAGGATGCGGCGCATGATCTTCCCGCTCCGGGTCTTGGGCAGCCCGGCCGCAAAGCGCACATCGTCCGGCCGCGCCAGCGAGCCGATCTCGCGGGCCACGTGGGCGCGGAGCTGCTCCTTGAGCTCCGGCGAGGCCGCCACCCCGTTCTTGACGGTGACAAAGCAAACCAAGGCCTGGCCCTTGAGGTCGTCCGGGCGCCCGACGACCGCCGCCTCCGCCACCGAGGGATGGGAAACGAGCGCGCTCTCGACCTCGGCCGTGCCGATCCGGTGGCCGGAGACATTGAGGACGTCGTCGATCCTGCCGACGACCCAGAGGTAGCCGTCCTCGTCGAAGCGGGCGCCATCGCCCGCAAAATAATGCCCCGGCAGTTCGCTCCAGTACTGCTTCTTGAATCGCTCGTCATCGCCCCAGAGCGTCCGCAGCATCGAGGGCCACGGCTTATCGAGGAAGAGCTTGCCGCCTGAGCCGCGGGGAACCTCGGCGCCGTTTTCATCGAGCACCCTGGGCACCACCCCAAAGAATGGACGCGTGCACGAGCCGGGCTTCGTCGGCGTGATTCCCGGCAAGGGAGTGACCATGATCGCCCCGGTCTCCGTCTGCCACCAGGTGTCGACGATCGGGCAGCGCTTGCGGCCGATGACGGTGTGGTACCACATCCACGCCTCGGGGTTGATCGGCTCGCCGACGGAGCCGAGAAGGCGGAGCGACTTCAGGCTGTGCCGCTTGACGTAGTCGTCCCCCCAGCGCATGAAGGCGCGAATGGCGGTCGGCGCCGTGTAGAAGATGCTGACCTGGTGGCGGTCGATCATATCCCAGAAGCGGTCGGGCTCCGGATGGTTGGGGGCGCCCTCGTACATCAGGACCGTCGCACCGCAGGAGAGCGGGCCGTAGACGACGTAGCTGTGGCCGGTGACCCACCCGACGTCGGCCGTGCAGAAGTAGACGTCGGTGTCCTTGAGGTCGAAGACGTAGTGCGTCGTCATCGTGACGCCGAGGAGGTAGCCGGCGGTCGTGTGCAGGACGCCCTTCGGCTTTCCCGTGGAGCCGCTCGTGTAGAGGATGTAGAGCGGATGCTCGCTGTCGAATCCGCGGGCCCGGTGCTCGGTCGGCTGCCCGGCGACGAGCTCGTGCCACCAGCGATCCCGGCCCGGCTCCATCGGCACCTCCTGGCCGGTGCGCTTGAGGACGATCACCCGCTCGACCCCGGGCGTGCCGGGCAGCGCGCGGTCCACGTTGGCCTTGAGCTCGACGATCTTGCCGCGCCGCCAGCCCCCGTCGGCCGTTATGATGACCCGGGCCTGGCAGTCGTTCACGCGATCCTTGATGGCCTCGCTTGAAAATCCGCCGAATATGACCGTGTGGACGACGCCGAGCCGTGCGCAGGCGAGCATCGCCACCGCGGCTTCCGGCACCATCGGCATGTAGATCGCGGCGCGGTCTCCCTTTTCCAACCCCAGCCCGGTCAGGGCGTTTGCGAACTGGCAGACCTGCTGGTGCAACTGGCGATAGGTGATCGTGCGCACATCCCCGGGCTCTCCCTCAAAGATTATGGCCGCCTTGTTCGCCCGCCCGGTGGATAGATGGCGGTCGATGCAGTTTTCGGCCGCATTGAGCTGTCCGCTTTGGAACCACTTGGCATGAGGCAACTTCCATTGAAGGACCTTCTTGAATGGCCGCCTCCAGGCGAGCCACTCCCGGGCCTGCCGCCCCCAGAAACGCTCTGGAGAGTTGACAGATTCCGCGTAGAGTCTCTTATAGGCCGTCTCGCTCCCAAGGTTGGCTTGGGCTTTGAACTCGGCCGAAGGCCTGAATACCCGGCGCTCCCGGGAAACTGAGGTAATCGTCTGGTCGGTCACGTTATAGTGGCTGATTTCGGGGTTAAAAACGCGCAGCCCGCGTCACTTATCCCTTCAAGAGTTTCAAGCGTCAAGCGCCAGGGCGTCATTGTTCAGTCTCACCCGTATGGAAAAAAAATCCGCGTCCGCCACAGTCCCGCCCAGCGGGGCCGGGGCGGAGTCCTCAACCCCTCAGGCCCCGGCTGACATGCCCGGTCCCGGCTCGGCTCCGCCCGAGAACGTCATCCGCGTCGAAGGCGTGCTCGATATAGACGCCGTCAAGGGCGGAAACGGGCAGCTCCTCGACCTGGCCAAGCACGGCAAGCGCCGGCTGACCGACACCTTCGTCCCCAAGGAGCTCATCCGCCGCTTCAAGCTCAAGCCCGGCATGCTCATCGGCGGCACGGCCTACCCTCCCGAGGGCCGTTTTCCGAATCCGAAGATGAAGTTCATCGAGACCGTGGACGGGCGCCCGCTCGAGGAGCGCCGCGCCGTGATCGAATTTCCCGGGCTCACCACCGTCTCCCCAAACCAGCACCTGAAGGTCGAGATGAAGGACGGCCGCATGACCACCCGCGCCGTCGACCTTTTCTGCCCGATCGGCAAGGGCACCCGCGGCCTGATCGTCGCGCCGCCACGCACGGGCAAGACGACGCTGCTCCGGGACATGGCGCTCGGCGTGCTCGAGAACAACCCCGAGTGCCACGTCATGATCCTCCTCGTCGACGAGCGGCCCGAGGAGGTCACCGACTTCAAACGGAGCGTCCCCGCCGAGATCTGGGCCTCCTCGAATGACGAGCAGATCGAGAACCACATCCATGTGGCCGACATCTGCATCGAGCGCGCGCGCCGCCTGGTCGAGGTGGGCCGCGACGTCGTCCTGTTCGTCGACTCGATCACCCGCCTTTCGCGCGCCCACAACACGCAGCGCAACAGCGGCCGCACGGGTTCCGGAGGCCTCGACGTCCGCGCGCTGGAGAGGCCCCGCCAGCTCTTCGCCTCCGCGCGCAAGACCGAGGAGGCCGGCTCGCTCACGATCATCGCGTCCGTGCTCGTCGAAACCGGCAGCCGGATGGACGACGTCATCTTCCAGGAATTCAAGGGCACCGGAAACATGGAGCTCGTGCTAGACCGCAAGTGCGCGGAGATGCGGCTCTGGCCGGCGATCAACGTCGCGGCCTCGGGCACCCGGAAGGAGGAGCTCCTGATCGATGCGAAGAAGCTCGAGGGAATCCATTTCTTCCGTCGGGCGCTCGTCCAGCAGAAGATCGAGGAGGCCACCGAGACCATGATCGCCCGCCTCTCCAAGACGAAGACGAACGACGAGTTCCTCAAGCTGATCGCCCGCTGATCCCACCTTACCCTTCCACGCCCGCTTATCCTGCATGCACAGTTTTTCCGAGCAATGCCTCGACATGGCCCGTTCGATCCTGGGCCACAATCTCGACTCGATCCAGACAGACGGCACCGTCCTTCCCGCCCACAGCGAGGCTTCCCGCCCCGATGAGCCGGGGCACGTGGCCTACGCCCTGGGCGAATACTTCCGGGCAACCGGCGAGACGACCCTCAAGGGCCAGGACCTGATCGATCTCGCGGCGCGCTGCGTCACCGCTCAGATGTTCACGGAGCCGCCGGCGGAGAACGGCCTCGCCTACGCGGCGCTCGGCCTGCTCTGCTTCGGCCCCTCGAAGGAGCGCAACCCCGTGTGGGAGCGCCTGGTCGAGGAGACCCGCCAGAGGATAGACAAGCAGCTCCTCCACCGCAGCGACTACGACAACCACTGGCAGGCATTCAACATCGCCAAGGCGGTCGCCCGCTTCAGCTTCGGCCTGTCGAAGAAGGACGAGACCTCGCGCCTGATCGAGCAGATGGTGGACCGCATCAACCAGACGAGCTCCGCGGGATTCTTCGACGACTCGCCCCATGGCCTCGGCGGAAATTTCAACCTCTACGGGGTTCTGGCCCTCGTCTTCACCCGCTCCGCGCTGCAGCTCCACGCAAACAGCGGCGTCCGGGACCGGAAGCTGCCGACCCTGAGGACCTACTCGGAAAAATACATCCGGATGATGCCGGACCTTGTCAGGTCGGACGGGCTCGGCTGGGCGTTCGGCCGCGCCGCCGGAGCCTACGGCCAGATGCACTGCATCAGCCTGATCCTGCAGGGCCTTCGCGACGGCTGGATCCCCGACGACCAGAAAGTGAAGTACTTCGACATCCTCCGCCGGCTCTTCCTCTTCTTCTACGGCACCTACCTCGACCAGGAGCATGGCTTCCTCGACCTGAGGGACGCCGAGCGCACGGCCTACGAGCCCCACACGACCCGCATGGCGAACTTCGACGCGGCGCGGTACCTCTGCCAGTGGTCCCGGCTCTCGAAGACGGTGCAGATGCCAACCGGGGCGCCGAAAGTGGAGCCGCCAAGGACGTCCGCCCGCTTCGTCATCTTCGACAAGAGCAATCGGAAGGAGCAGGGCCTCTTTCTTTATCGCGACGCTGAGAGCGGGCTCCACCTGCAGGTCCCGCTGATCAGCTGCGGCGGCCATCTCTCGAGCGACGCCCTCCCGTTTCCCCACTGCCCCGGCGTCTTCGACTGGCCGAACAACGTCTACCTGCCGATCATGCTTCCCGAGCTGACATTCGGGGACAAGGTCACGCTGCCCGCCTTCTACGGAAAGAACTGCGTGACCGGGCTCGGCCTGCGCAACAGCTTCTTCTTCCGCTACGAGCAGCCCGAGCTGATCACCACCCAGGAGGAGATGGTCCGCAACCTCGGCAGCGTGAAGGTCCAGTGGAATTTCACGGGCAGCAAGGTCGCCTGCGAGTTCGCGTACACGGTCAAGCAGCAGGTGACCCTGGACAAATTCCGCTACGTCCTCGCCATCGCCTCGCCGCATTCCCGGTACCGCGTCGGCGGATCGCTGGCGCTCGGGCCCCAGGGATTCCGCTGCAGCGTGGCGCGCGACGATTTTCAGGCAACGTGGCGAGACACCGAGGTCGCCACCGCCGATTCGGCCTACCGGACGAACTACGGAAAGATCCACTACCTCCAGTACCTGGTCCGGGACCATCCGCTCATCATGCGGCCCGGCCAGACGTACCGCCTGGCCGTGAATTTCGATCCCGAGGTGACGCACGTGGACGGCTGAGCCGGGACCGATGCTATCCCGCCGGATAATACCCTGCCTCGATGTGACGGCCGGCCGCGTGGTGAAGGGCGTCCGCTTCCAGGAGCTGCGCGACGCTGGGGACCCCGTCGAGTGCGCCCGCGCCTACGACAAGCAGGGGGCGGACGAGCTGGTCTTCCTCGACATCACCGCCTCGAGCGACAACCGCCGGATCATGCACGAGGTGGTCGCCGCCACGGCCGAGCACTGTTTCATGCCGCTCACGGTCGGCGGCGGCTTGCGCTCGGTAGGCGACATCGAGGCGATGCTGAAGGCCGGCGCGGACAAGGTCTCCCTCAACACGGCGGCGATCCGCGCCCCGGACCTCATCCGCGCGGCCTCCGACCGATTCGGAGCCCAATGCATCGTCCTCGCCATCGACGCCAAGCACGAGCCGGGCCCCGAACCCCGGTGGCGCGTCTACACGCACGGGGGACGCAACCCGACCGAGCTCGACGCCGTGGAATGGGCCCGGACCGCCGTCTCCCTGGGCGCCGGCGAGATTCTGCTGACGAGCATGGATCGGGACGGCACGCAGGCCGGCTACGACCTGGAGCTCACCCGCCGGGTCAGCGATGCGGTCGAGGTCCCCGTGATCGCAAGCGGCGGCGCTGGCCGGCTCGAACACTTTGCGGATGTTCTGGAAGAAGGGCACGCGAGCGCGGTCCTCGCCGCCTCGCTTTTCCACTTCGGCACCTTCACGGTGCCCCAGGTGAAGGACTTTCTGGCCGCCAGGGGCGTCCCCGTCCGGCTCTAGCCGGCAGTCAGGCGCCCGGCTGGACGGCTTCGGCGGTCGCGGAGGCCGGCTTCCCCCTCGGCTCCCCGACGAGGACGCTGAGCTGCTCCCGCACCGCGTTGAAGAATTCCTGCTTCATCTCGCCGGCCGGCACCTCGTAGGACTGCTTTGTCCGCCCGTGCTCGAAGATGTCCCGCGCACCGTCGGCCGTCCTTCCCCGGGGGCGCAGCACCTTCTTGCGCTCGAGCATGAGCGCGAGGAACCGCACCAGCCGCTCGGTCTCCGGGCTCATTTCCGTCGCAGGATCGGCCAGGGTGAGGAAAAGATTCTCCGCCGACAGCTTCAGCGTCCGCTCCCGGTTGTCGTCTGCGGCGCGCGGCTTGTACAGGTGCACCCAGCGGCAGGCGACGGCGCCCTCGGGCGCGAAGCCGTCGGCCCGCGAAGCCAGGACATCGTACCGGACGACCTCGAGCTCCGATCCCCGCACGAGGGTGCTCACGACGCGGTCCCCGGCCGCAAAAGCCTGCCCTGAGACGAAACAGCTGGCGGCGAGGGGCTGCAGATTCAATTCCATTGGCTTTCTTGTTTACTTGCACGCGGGGTCGACGCTAGCAAATTCACCTGACATGCAGCTGATGTCCCGTTCATCGACACGCGCGCCCTTCCACGGATGACCGGACGCCTCATCGCCATCGGCGACGTCCATGGCTGCCATGTCGAGCTGGCGGAGCTCCTTTCCCGGCTGGAGCTCGAGCGCGACGACCGCCTCGTCTTCCTCGGCGACCTGGTCAACCGCGGTCCCGACAGCTGCCGCGTGATCGACCTCGCCCGTGCAAACAAGGCGATCTCCCTCCTCGGCAACCACGAGCTGCGCCTTCTCAAGTACCGGCGGACGGGCGACCGCAAGTACGTCAAGGAGCACGACCTCGACACGTTCTCCAAGCTCCGGCCCCAGGATTGGGCCTACCTCGAGGCCATGCCCCTCACCTTCGAGGAGCCGGAACTCAACACCGTGTTCGTTCACGGCGGATTTCTACCCGGCGAGGCCTGGCAGAAACAGCCTCCCGAGGTCGTCACCCGCATCCAGGTTGTCGACCGGGACGGACGGCCGGCGAAACGGTCCGCGGCGCCCGATGCACCCCTCTGGGCCGACCTGTGGAACGGCCCGCCCTTCGTCATCTACGGCCACACGCCCCGGCCGGAGATCTACAAGCTCAAGTGGTCCGCGGGCATCGATACCGCCTGCGTCCTCGGCGGCTATCTGACCGCGTGCATCCTGCCGGAGAAGCGCTTCGTCCAGGTCAAGGCGCGCCGGGCCTACTATCCCTGACCGGTCATGCCCGAATTTCCTCCCCTCCTCTCCGTCCGCGACATCAAGGCCCTCGGCGCAGCCGGCGGCCAGGCCTTCGCGAGCCTGCTCGTCATCAAGCGGCTCGCGACAAAGACCGCCGGAAACGGCAATCCGTTCCTCAGCCTCGAGCTCGGCGACCGGAGCGGCTCATTCGGCTGCACCGTGTTCAGCGACAGCCCGGCATACGAGACGTTCAAGTCCGCGGCTGAGGGCGCGGTGGTCAGGATCGAGGGAAAGATCGACTACTATCAGGGCCGGCTGTCGCCCCGCCTCGGCAAGGCTTCGCTCGTCGAGGAAACCAGGCTGTCCGATCCCGCCGTTGTCGCCAATCTCGTCGAGAATTCGCCGGAGGATCCCGCGAAGCTCAAGTCCGAGCTTTCCGCCTTCATCGAGGGGATAGCCCGGCACGAGCTCCGCGCTACCGTGCAGGCGGTCTTCGAGGAGCTGGGAGAGTCCTTCAACACGGCGCCCGCGGCCCAGGGCATGCACCATGCCTACCGCCACGGCCTGCTGGAGCACACGGTCCGCATGGGCCGGGCGGCGAAGGCCCTCTGCCCGCTGTACCCGGAGGTCGACGCGGACCTCGCCATGGCCGGGGTCCTCCTCCACGACACCGGCAAGGCCATCGAATACGAGGGAACCCTGACCACCCGGAGGAGCCGCCGCGGCGTGCTCCAGGGGCACGTCGTCCTCGGTTACCAACTCGTCCGCAAGGCGGGTATGAAGGCCCGGCTCGATGCGGAACTCCTCGAGCGGATCGAGCACATCGTCCTCAGCCACCAGGGACAGCTCGAGTGGGGCGCGGCCGTGATGGCCGCCACTCCCGAGGCGGTCCTCGTCTCGATGATCGACAACCTGGACGCCAAGATGGGGATGGTCCAGAGGGCCCTGAGGCAGGCCTCGGCCGGCGAGGAATTCTCCGAGCGGCTGCCCGGCCTGGAGACCGCCCTGCTCACGCGGCCGCCCGGCCGGCGCCCCGCCCCGCCCGATGCTGGGGCTACTGGCGGCTGAGGCTCAGGAGAAACTCGGCGTTCGACTTCGTCTTCTTCAGCCGCTGGATCAGCATCTCCATCGATTCGATGGGCCCCAGTCCCTGCATTGCCCGGCGAAGCCCGTAGATCCGCTGGAGTTCCTCGGGATGGTAGATCAGCTCCTCCTTGCGCGTGCCCGACCGGTCGATGTTGATCGCCGGGAAGATCCGCCTCTCCACAAGGCCGCGGTCCAGATGGAGCTCCATGTTGCCCGTTCCCTTGAATTCCTCGAAGATGACCTCGTCCGCGCGGCTGCCCGTGTCGACGAGAGCCGTAGCCACGATCGTCAGGCTGCCGGCGCCCTCGATGTTGCGCGCCGCGCCAAAAAAACGCTTGGGCTTCTGGAGGGCGGTGGCCTCAAGGCCGCCGGACATGATTTTACCGGCATTGGACGCCAGGGCATTGTAGGCCCGGGCTAGGCGGGTGATCGAATCAAGGAGGATGACCACGTGCTGGCCCTGCTCCACCAGGCGCCGCGCCTTCTCGCCCACCATCTCCGCGCAATGAACGTGGCTCTCGGGCGCCTCATCAAACGTCGACGAGACGACCTCGCCCTTTGTGTGTCGCCTGAAGTCCGTCACCTCCTCCGGGCGCTCGTCGATCAGGAGCAAGATCAGCTTTGTCTCCGGGCTGTTTTCCGAGATCGAGTTGGCGATGTTCTGAAGAAGGACGGTTTTTCCTGTGCGCGGCGGCGCCACGATCAACCCGCGCTGGCCGAAGCCGATAGGCGTCAGGATGTCGACGGCCCTCATCGAGACGTCCTTCTGGACGTCCGGCGCTTCGAGGAGGATCCGCTTTAGAGGGTAATACGGGACCAGCTCCTCGAACGGGGTCACCTTCGATATCTCCTCGGGGTCCATGTCCATGACCTTGTCGATTCGCACGACCGACGGGCAGCGCTCGCCCTCGCGAGGAGCCTCCACAAGGACAGAAACACGGTGGCCACGCCTGAGGCCGTAGCGGCGGATCAGGCTCTCGGGCAGGTACGCGTCCTCGGGATAGAGGCGGTAGTTGACGTGCTCGTGCACGATGAAGGCGCCCCGGTCGGTGACGTCCACATAGCCGCGGTCGCATAGGGCGCGCTGCGTCTGCGAGGCCTTGGAGAAGATCTGGCCGAGCAGAAGCTTCCGGTTTGGAGCGCCCTCGAACTCCGCGCCGTACTCGCGGGCAAAGGCCGTGAGGTCCGCAAGGTTCAGCGCGTAAAGCTCGTCGAGATTGAGCGGCTTCCCCTTTCCCGAGGAGATTTCCTTCGCAAGGGCGTCCAGAGCCGCTGTGTCCGCGAACCGCGAGGGATTGGGAAGCTCGCCGAACACCGGCGCATTGCTGGGCGGGGCTGGTTGCGGCGGATACGCCGGGCCGCCATGTCCACCCTGCCCTCCCTGTTGCCAGCCGCCTCCGCCGTGGCGCCCGCCGCGCTTGCGTTTGTTTCTCTTCCAGCTGTTTCGATCCTGCCATTCGCCGCGCCCGCTGTAGCCTCCCTGCCCTCCATGGCCGCCGTGCGGCGCGTGCCCCCCATCATTGGCGGGTGCATGGCTCTCCTGGCCGTTCGAAGCCTCGCCATCGGATCGGGAATCGGGCGGCGCCTCGCTGGCGGACTGCGGTGGGGAAGACTCCCGCTCGCCGCTTGCCCCACCCGCGGCCTCGCCTGCGGGAGCCGGCCTCGCGGCCCCTTCCCCGTCGCGCGGCCTGCGGCCGCGCGAGCGGACGCGACTCCCCTTGCCTCCCTCGCCGGCATCGCCGGCTTGGGGTGCGTTTTCTGCTTCTGACTTTTCAGGGGTTGCCATGGTAAATAGATGCGCCGCTGCGCTGCCTCGGGCTCTTTCGCTCCCGATCAGGAGAGCGAATCGACTATGCGGTCGACCTGTGCTTTTAAAAATTCAGGGGAGCCTTCGTTCCAGAGAACGAAATCGGAAAGCTCTATTTTTTGTGCCAGCGGCAGTTGCTTGGAAATACGTTGCCCAGCGAACGCGCGATTAGTGCCACACCGCTCCAGCCGGGCCAGTTGCTGCTCTAAATCACACGCCACGCAGACTATAAAATCAAACCATTTCTCCAGCGATTTTTCGAAGAGGAGCGGCACTTCGACCGCCCACGGGCCCTTGGGATCCGAGGCGAGTTCGCCGCGCCATAGATTGAAGACAATTGGATGCGTAACTCCTTCAAGCCATGATAGTTCTGAATCGTTTGTGAACACCCTGTCCGCCAGGCTCCTCCGGTCGATCGCCCCATCGGTTCCCAGGACGGACGCGCCAAAACGCTCCCGGACCGCCGCGACCACATCCGGGGCGGTCAGGACCTTCTCCCGCACCAATTGGTCCGAATCCAGCCGCCGGAAGCCGCGCCCCTCGAACAGCCGCGCCGCCGAGGACTTGCCGGTGCCAAACCCGCCGGTGATGCCGAGGATCATGGGATAATGAAAAGCGAAAAGCGGTAGGCGGAAAGCGGAAAGATGGACCCCGCAGGGACCTAAAGGCGAAAAGCGGAGGCGGGAGTGGTTATAATGAAGATGCATGCTTGCCACCCTATCATCCGCCTCGCTCCAGGGAGTGGACGCCGAACTCGTGCAGGTGGAGGTCAACGCCGACGAGGCCGGGGAGCCGAAACTGATCCTGGTCGGGCTCCCTGACGCCGCGGTCAAGGAGTCGGACGATCGGGTGTTCTCCGCCCTCGGCAACAGCGGCTTCCGAGCGCTGCGCACGCGGGCGACGATCAACCTCGCTCCCGGTCACCTGAAGAAGGAGGGTCCGATCTACGACCTCCCGATCGCCCTCGCGATCCTCGTCGCGACACGCCAACTCAATGCGGATCGGCTTGGCGACTATCTGATCGCCGGTGAATTGAGCCTGTCAGGCGCCACCCGCCCCGTCCGTGGCGCGCTCGCCATGGCGCGCCTCGCTCGCAAGCTCGGCAAGAAGGGGCTCCTCCTGCCTCCAGGCTCCGCTGAGGAAGCCGCACTCGTGGAGGGGATTTCAGTCTACCGCGTCGAATCGCTCGACTCCGCCTTTCGCTTTCTCGAGGGGGATATCAAGCTGGCTCCGCTCGCACCGCCTCCGATCCGCCCGAGTGACGAAGACCCCGGAGCGGCAGACTTCCTGGAAATCAAGGGTCAGCACGCGCTGCGCCGCGCTGTCGAAGTCGCGGCGGCCGGCGCACATAATCTCCTGATCGTCGGCCCGCCTGGTTCCGGCAAGTCAATGGTCGCCCAGCGAATTCCGGGGATCATGCCGCCCCTCTCCCCCGAGGAGCACCTGGATGTCCTCAGCATCCATTCAGCGGCCGGGCAGAGCCTCCTTGCCGAGGGCGCGTGGCATCGCCGCCCGCCGTTTCGCGCCCCGCACCATTCGGCATCCGATATCGCGCTCATCGGCGGAGGTGCGGTGCCGGGTCCGGGGGAAATCTCCCTCGCCCATCACGGCATCCTTTTCCTCGACGAGCTTCCGGAGTTCAGGCGCTCCGTCCTCGAAGTCCTTCGCCAGCCGCTCGAGGACGGCCGGGTGACGATTTCCCGCGCAGCCGCCAAAGTCACCCTCCCGAGCGCCTTCATGCTCGTAGCCGCCATGAATCCATGCCCCTGCGGACATCTTGGCGACGCCAAGCGCCATTGCCGATGCACCCCGGCGCAAATCGAGCGCTACCGGGCCAGAATCAGCGGTCCCCTGCTCGACCGGATAGACCTGCACGTCGAGGCCCCCGCGCTGACTCTTTCGGAGATGCGCTCGGAGAAGACCGGTGAACCATCCGCACCGATCCGCGAACGGGTGCGGGCTGCCCGCGCCCGCCAGCGCGCCCGCTTTGCCGGCTCCAGTGCGGCGGTCAACGCCCGGATGAACCACGCGCAAATTCGACAGTATTGCCGGATCGACGCGGCCATGGGCGACCTCCTCCAGCACGCCATGGAGACGCTCTCCCTCTCCGCCCGGGCCTATGACCGAATCCTCAAGGTCGCGCGCACCATCGCGGACCTGGCGGGAACCGAACGGATCGAATCTCCCCACCTGCTCGAGGCCATCCACTACCGGAGCCTCGATCGGATTTTATTTCAATAAGCAGCCCTGAATTCTGTATGCTTGTTTTAACACCAAAACGGCACCATTGTGATGCCATGAATGTCACTCTCAAATCTGTCCCCAAGCGCCTCCATACCCGTCTCAAGGAAGCGGCCAAGCGCAACGGCCGGAGCTTGAACACCGAAGCGATCGCTGCCCTTGAACGCGAATACCTGCCCGTGCGCCTTGATCCCCAGGCGTTTCTTTCCGACTTGCGCCAGCTGCGGGAAAGACTTCCTGACTTCCCCGCCCTTAGTCCCAGGGAATTGAAAGCTGCGATCAACCAAGGGCGAGCGTGATCGTCGCCGATTGCACCGTGATCGCCCGGTTCATTATCCGGGCGGATAATCCCGGACAGGTCGATTTGCTCTTCGAACGCGACCCGGATTGGACCGCTCCCAGTCTCTGGCAGGCCGAGTTTACCAGCGTTCTTTGCAAATACGAGCGCGCCGGCCGCCTACCGCCGGCCGGCACTGCGGCTCTGATCCAGAAAGCGTTGGAACTATTCGCCCAGACCACCAGCCATGTCTCGATTCCGCGTGTCATGGACACCGCCAGGCGAACTGGCTGCTCTAGCTACGACAGCTATTATATCACGCTCGCTGAGGATCTGCGTCTGAAGCTCTACACGTACGATGAGGAAATCCTCAAAACATGCCCGCGCGTTGCTCGTATGCCGTGACGCCAATCGAAAATTACAGAATTCAGGGCCTGACCCCTCTCCGGTCACTGACCCCTCTCCGGTCACTGACCCCTCTCCGGTCACTGACCCCTCTCCGGTCATGACCCCTCTCCGGTCACCGGTCACCTCTCCGGTCATGCATAGTTTAGCTTTTCCACTTCCCCGTTGCTTGCTCGTTGCTCTGGCCGTGCCGCCGGGGGCTTCGTGGTTCAGTGCCGGCACTGAGGGCTCGGCTAAGACGGCTTTGTCGGAATCGCTTATTTCGATTCCTTGGGCGGATTCGATTTGAGCCAGGCCTGAAAGCGCGGATTGCCGCGCAGGCAATCCCACTCTGGGGAGTAACGAAGGGCCGGCCAAGGTTTGGAACTAATCTGCATGAGGCCATCGATAGCCTCATCCTGATGACCCAAGATCGCCTTCGTGCAGGCGACTCTGGCGTGGCGGAGGTCGCGATACCCTTTTAAGCCGTGGGCGTCCGCGTCATCCGAATTGACCAATTGCTCATAAACGCGCGACGCCTCCTCACCGTCGGCGCTTTCGTCCAATTGGGCGAGCAGCAGCGCCCTCCAGCCAAGCAACTCGATCGAACCAGGCTGCGTTTTCAGCCGTTGCCCCACGACTTGCAATGCAGCCTGCCAATCCGAGCGCGCGGCGTCGGCATTTCCCGCCATCTGCGTGGCCAATCCAGTGAAATAAGCCTTGGGACCATTGGCGATGGGGCCTTTCTCGATATAATCCGTCGGAAGGGCATTCAACGCGTTGAGCGCCTTATCCGGCTCGCGTCGCCAGAGCCAAATCGTGCTGGCCCAGTAGGCGCCCCACTCATCCGACAAGAATGGCGCCGGAATTTTCTCCAGGAGCTCCCGCCCCTCCTCCAGGTCGCCTTGGCGGAGAACCACGTAATACAGCTTTCTGAGATAGCCAGCGGGCGTGGGATGCACCGCCAGCACCTGATCGATGACATTATTGCCCTCGTTATCGCGGCCAAGGTTTCGCAACGCTTCGTCCTTGCCGAACATTGCGATCGGATCGCCGCCAGGAAGGGCGATAGCGCGGTCGGAATAGATGATCGACTCCTCGTTGTAGCCCTGCCCGCGCAAAGCGCTGGCCAGCGTCCGTAGCACCCGCTTGTCGTTCGGCATGCGTTCAACCAACTGGCGCAGCATGCGGGTGCCTTCGTCTCGAGTGGCGCTCTGTCGACGATAGTAGTTCGCCAGAGCAAACTGCGCTTCGTTCGAGTCCGGCGCCAGCCGCACTGCCCGCTGTGCCTGGGTCCGCGCCGCTTCGTAACGGGCCGGCGATAGGTCGAATCCGTAAATCACGAAAGCTAGCGACACCTGGGATTGCACCGCCCAGGCGTCGCCGTCATTCGGATCGGCCGTGACCGCTTGCTGGCAGAACTGGTCAGCCAACGTCCAATCGTCGCGAGTGGCATCGTCCTGCAACTCCCATATCGCCCACGCTTTCGCTTCAAGCTGGCGTGCTTCGGACATGGGCGGCATCGCGGCGCCGGCCGAGGCTGCGGGGGGCCCCTTGGTCCCGGACGGCCGCAGAACCACGAACGTCGCGACCGCACCGACAATCACCGCCGCAAGGACGGCCCAAGGCAGCGGCGAAGTCTTTGTTGCCGCCGCCCTGCCGACATTGGCGCTCCCAGAACTCACGGGTGCCCCGGGCAGGTGCGGCGACTCCAGCAAAAGCTTGATCTGCTCTACGAATTGCGTCGTCGGCAACGCTCCGGACAAACGCGTCCACTGCACGCGACGAAATTCCGCCGGCACGGCCGGGGTCGAATCCGGAGTGTCGTCCACGACGATTGGCACCAAAAACGGCACCCCCTCCATCAGGAGGTGCGTCTGCTCCACCGCCAGCTTCCATTCCAGCCGGAAATAGCCCTTGCCTCGCTCCTCCGTGTGCCGGGAAACAATCGGGAGGAAAAGCGCGCAGGCATCGATTTGCCTCCGGATCTTGGCGTCCCAGGCATCGCCCCCGCGCAGTTCATTCTGGTCAAACCATACCTCGATGCCGTTGCTGCGCAGCGCCTCCGCAATACGCTGCGCTGCCGCGGTGTCCTCGCGGGCGTAGCTGAGAAACACCGCCTTGGTTGATCCGGATTCCATGTGCAGCGGGCAGGAGGCCTCGTGAATCTCTCGGCTGGCTGCACGAAATGCGAGAGGAAATCCATAGGAGCGGCCGGGTGCCTATTATATGGGGTATATGCTCGCCACCTTGACCTCAGCCACCCTGCAAGGAATTGCCGCAGAACCGGTCGACGTTGAGGTCAATGCCAACCAGGTGGGCGAACCCCGCCTAGTCCTCGTTGGATTGCCCGATGCCGCCGTAAAGGAATCTGAGGATCAATGACGATTCCCGACGCCGCTTGATATCAATTTCCGAAACCAGACTCCTTGGTCCCTTGCGAGAATTGAACAAAGCAGTCTCGCGAAATCCAAATCGATTTCCGGAGGACTTCTGTTTTCAACTTATCCTCCTGGAAACGCGAAACTTGATATCGCAAATTGCGATATCAAGTTCGCAACCGTCTATTACTGCTTCAGTAGCCGGTGCAATCCCAGGAGAAACGGTGGCTCCTCGATGCGTCCCCAGGCGCTTTCAAGGGTCGCCGAGTCGGCCTGGCGCAGACGTTCGAGCTGGCGCACGAGAAGACGGGGCGGTGTGGGCCCCTCCTGAACGATCCTGGCAAGCGCGAGGTCGGCGTCGCGCATCTCCCCGAGCACCCGCTCCAGGGAGTGGGCGCGCCGGGCCAGTTTTCGGACGGGACGGCCGAGCGCCGGGCCGAAAAACCCCGCAAGATAGCGGACGCGGCGGAGGGCGATCCGCAACCGGTGCAGCTTTTCCGGTGACCGGGACCGCCGGAGGTGCCCCAGTTCCATGGCCCGGCGCAGGCTCTTCCTGAGCACCTGCCTCGCCAGCCCCGTGACCGGCGTCTCCGGGACGGCGGAAGCCGCCCGATGGATCTCGATCCGGAGAAACCGGCTGATCCGGATCCTAAGCGCGTTGAAGCGCGCGCCGTGGAGCTGGCGGCGGACGGTCGCCTGCTGCAGCCGCCTCAATTCGAGCTGATGGGCCACAAATCCCTTCCAGAGTCGGTGGCCCGTGAACTGCCGCGAGACCGACTCGGTCGAAAAGAAACCGATCCATACGTCCAGGTCGCGGGCAATGCCCAGGATCCTGTTCATCTGCTGCAGGTCGCGCTCGATCCGCTCCCCCGAGGTAGAGACCAGAGCCTCCTGGAAGGCCCGAAGAACGACGCGCATCCTGCGGATCGCGATACGCAGGTCGTGAAGCGCCTCATCGCCGTGGGCCGCTAGGGCGCCATCCACGTTGATAAGAAGCGTCTTGAAATGAACGTAGAGGAGCCGCCGGATCGCTTCGTAGAGCGGCGTCGAAGGCCCCACGAGGGCCGGCTGGCCGCCTCCCACGAGCCGCAGGTCGATGTCTGCCGGAAACGCCTCGCGCCACAGGCTCGCTTGGTGCCGCGCCGCTTCGACGCTTTGGGGAAAGTGCGCGCAGCTCACACCGACCCGGATCCGGCGGCTGGTGGCGCGTATCGAAGTGATTGCGGCGTCCTGCAGATGGCAGCCGTCGAGGGCATCGGCAATCCGCAGAAGCGCGGCTGCGTAGAGCGTCCGGCGGGGATCGGGCAGCCGTTTGGCGATCGGGCGGGCCTTCTCGAGCTTGAGCGAAAGCGGGTGCAGCCTGATCAGCGTCACGATCTCGGTAACCTGCTCGGGGGAGAAGGCCGGAAGCTTCGCCGCGCGCACCAATCGGGCGCCGACCTCGGCGTGGTCGCGCGGACTCAGCGTGTAGCCGACGTCGTGCAGGAGGCACGCGGCCTCGAGAAGCGCCCGATCCTCAATAGGAATGCCGAAGACGACGTGGGTCGCGTCGAAGAGCTTCAGGGCCAGCGAGGCGACGTGGTACCCATGCGAGGTCTCAACCTCGAACTTTAAACAGAGTTCCTCGATGGCGAACCGGGCGGTGGCGGGCAGGGACATTGCGGGACGAAATGCTCATTTCGAAAGCCCCCCGCCGAAATGCAACGCCGCCATTGTTAATTCGCATAGGCCCGTTCCGGCCCGGCCTCAGGGCGCGGGTGCCGCCAAACGGACCGGCGCCGCCTGCGCGGCCGCCGAGGGACGCTGCGGGCGCTCCGGCCGGCAGAAGACGATGAATTCGCTCAGGAAGCGGATCAGGTTCGGGTTCGCGATGTCGTCGTGCCCGTTCATGATCTCCTTGTCCACCGAGACGATCAGGAATGGATCCCCGCTCGTGTAGGTCGCCTTGGGACGAAGAACGACGTTCGTGAACGTCGCCGGTGGCGCCGCCTTCTGGTTCGCCGCGGGATGGATGTTGGCCTCCCTGCCCTGCCAGCTCCGCCGGACAAAAAGGATTTTTCCCACCGTGTCCGAAGCCTCCGCGCGCCCGATGACGGGCGCCTGCGCGGGGGCAGCGCCCGCAGCCTGCGCCGCCGCGGCCTTGGCCCCGGGCGCGTAGACCAGGTCGTGGGTGATGAATGACGGGAAATTTCCTATGGTCTGGAGATCCTCGGCCCGCTGCGGCCTGTCGGTCCGGTAGCTCTCCAGGGCCGTCGAAAGCGAGCGCCCGACGGGAAAGGCGTATTTCGTGGCCCAGTCAGTCTTCGACGTGAAGACGGCCAGCACCGGCTCCTGGGAGCGCGCGTAGGTGGCGTGCGTCGCCAGGTCATTCAATTCCTCGTGCTGCGAGGCCTCGAAGGCCGGATTGAGAAGGATGACGAGATCGCCGAAGGACTTGAGCGGATAGCCGCGATCCACGCTCTCGAAAAAGTTCCGCAGAAGGATCTGGGAGATGGCCGAATGGACGGCAGCGCCGCCAAAGCTGTGTCCGATGATCACGAACTCCGTCTCCCGCCCGCGGGTATCCGCCTGGACGCGCGCCCCATTCAGCGAGGCGTTGTTCGAGCGCTGCAGGCTCTCCAGTCGGACAAGGAGCTCCGTCAGGGCCCCGTGCCCGACCTTGTGGGCGGTATCCTTCCTTTCGTAGAAGCTGAGCTCCTTGAAGGGCTCGATCGTGGCCGAGAGCCCGCGCCATCCGGCGTAGACGCCGATCACCTTGCGCGGATCGCGTCCCTCCTGGGCGGATTCCGCGGTCTCGAAGGCGCTCAGGTTCGCAAGGATGCTGCGGAAGGTCTGCACATTCCCGTTGTCATAAGCCGCGTTGTTCTTCCAGCCGTGGACAAAAAGGACAACGACCGCGCCCTTGCGCCCCCCCGCCTTCAGGGCCGGCGTCGCGCTGCGGATCGTCTTGATGACGGTCTCCATCTGCCGCGGGTCCCAGAACCAGCCCTGGTCGTCGAATTCGACGAACCCCAGCTGATAGGCCGCCGCCGATTCCAGCACGGCCCGCGGATCGTCGGGCGCCCCCGGATTGTCGGTCCGGAATTGCTGGTCGTGAACGCAGCCGGCGACGAGCGCGGAAATTGCGAGGGCCAGAAGCCGCGACACTCGCTCTACTATGGATGATTGACCGGGCGTTGAAATGGAGCGCCGCGAAACTGCCTGAACCCGGCGGAGGATTCAAGCCGCCAGAGCGATCCCGCGCCTGCTAGGCGGCGAACGCTTCCCTGACCGCGCCCAGGAGCTGCTCTCGGGTGAACGGCTTCGCAAGCGTGAGCGTGGCGCCCAGCTGGCTCGCGATCGGTAGAAAATCCAGGACTCCGTTGTGGCCGCCGCCCGAGATGGCGATGATCTTCGTTGCAGGAAAAAGCCGCCGCACCTCCATGATCGTCTCCAGGCCCTCCTGGCCGGGCATGATCAGATCGGTGATGATCAAGTCGGCAGGCTTGTCCCGGAGAATCCTGAGACCCTCCCGGCCATCCCCGGCCGATGACGTGTCGTAGCCGGCCCGGTTCAGCATGTGCTGCACCATGGACCGGATGTCCTCCTCGTCGTCGATGATCAGGATGCGGGACATGACGGCAGCGCCGGAGCGCAGCCCGGGCTTGGCACGCACGTCCTCCGCTACAGCAAAGGACGCCAATGGCTCGACAGTAGTCTGCATAAACCGCGGCTACTTATCGGCACGAAACACGTCCTATTTAGGGTCAGCAGAGGCGATTTCAGGCTTTCGGGAGCAGGGCGACCAGCCGGGCCCAGGCATCATCCCGCGCCTTTTTGTTCGCACGGTAGGCAGCGAGATCGTGCTGATACTTCGCCACGGCCGCCGGGTCGGCCGGCGGTGCCGGAAGGGCGGACTCAGGAGCGTCACCTGCGCGCATAAAACCATGCCCGGCACCGCTATAGGTCACCGGTTCGTACGCCTTGCCTGCCTGCTTCATCAAATCGACCGTCTTGGGAATCGTCGCTCCAATCCGGCCGTCGTTCTCGGCATAGAATCCGTAGACCGGACAGGCGATCCGGGCCAGGTCCTCCGGCGCTGGCGCGGTGCCGTAAAACACGAAAGCTTCCTTCAAGTCATGCCGATCGGCCGCAAACTGGAAGGATTTTCCGCCGCCCCAGCAAAAGCCGGCGACGACCAGCTTGCCGTTTGCAGCCGGAATCTGGACCGCGTAGTCCGCAACCGCGTTCAGATCGGCGGTCACCTGGGCCGCCGGCAGCATGGACACGGCCTTCGTCACCGCGCTTTGCGCGGGGAATTCGCTGGTGCCTCCCCCACCCGGCGCAAGGCCGGAGACGAGATCGGGCGCAACCGCAATGTAGCCGGCCTCGGCAAGTTCATCCGCCAGACTGCGCGCCCAATCGCTCAGGCCGTAGATCTCGTGGATGACCAGCACGACCGTCGCCTTGTCCTTCACCTCGGGATAGACGACGAAGCACTGCACACTGCGCGCACCGTCCTTCACCGTGACCCATTCCTGATGGCGCGGAGAATTGTCGAGGCGGGTGCGGGCCCAGGACTGGGCCGAGGCGCTTGAGGCCGCGAGCAGGACTGCGGCGATAAAGGAGAGGATTCGGTTCATGGGGATTTGAATGCGGATTTCATCCTATCGGGAAATTCGAAAAGCGACAGCAGGGATGTCACTTTTTGCTATGCGCTTGACCCCTTCGCCAAAATCCGGAGCGTCTCCCCTCCGCTAGTTGCCCTCATCGTCTAACGGTTAGGACGGGGCCCTCTCAAGGCCCAAATAGGGGTTCGATTCCCCTTGAGGGCGCCAGCGACCGAGGGGAGATAGAAACCGCATACGGTTCGCATACGAAAGGCCTCCCTTGTCACTTGCGACCAAGGTGCTACGCTCAGCTGATGCAAAGCCACCCCGAGCAAGCCAGAATTGGCGATGTCCCTGTTGATAGCCGGTTTCGCTTCAAGCAAGAAATGAATCAATTCGCGATGCAGACCGGGGAAGTCTGCGTCGTCGTTGCCCAGAACCTCGATAAAAGCTTGACGGAATTTGGCCCGATTTACAGCGACGGGCGAAGAGGTGCTACGCAGGTCGTTAACTCAACAACCTCGGTTTACTACCCCATATAGCACAAAAAAACCGCCGTCGCGATTCGGTCGGATCGTGCGATCACAAGTTAGCCTTGGGCCAATCCCTCTTGCGGCTTCTTCTGCGAATTGTAGAAGCCGGCTTCGGTAAGATTGCTGTCCCCCAAAAAAAAGTCGATTTCTGGGAAATTTGATTTAGCTGCCTGCCTCAATACGGAAAAGGCACGCTCTAGCTGGACCATCCCACCGTCGACGGCCACGTATAAGGCATTCGTCGTAATTTTCATCCCCTCGTCTTGCAGCGGGTCCAATGGCAAGGTGACCATTTTCGTCTCTGGATCGAGCACGTACTCAGATCCTGGCTTAGGCTCCATCGCGGTATGCCGGTCGTTTCTTGTCCTGACAGCATCAACCACATTCACTGACGCCCTAACGGCCCCAAAAATATTCTAAATCCTCCCCCGAAAATTAAGCTGGAATAAAAATTTAAAGGGAATTAA
>CAZJNA010000021.1:0-34646 GCA_964547325.1 uncultured Opitutaceae bacterium
TCTCCTGGGCGAGGCCCTCGACGATCGCGGTCTTGCCGACGCCCGCCTCGCCGATGAGCACGGGGTTGTTCTTGGTCCGGCGGCAGAGGATCTGGATGACGCGGCGTATTTCGTTTTTGCGGCCGACGACGGGGTCCATCTCCCCCTTGCGGGCGAGCTCGGTCAGGTCGCGGCCAAAGGCCTTGAGGGCCGGCGTCTTAACTTCCTTCTTGTCCTCGGCCGGCGCCCCGGCGCGCGCGGGATTGCCGGAGGGGGCCTCCTCGACGCTGCCCGGCTCTCCTCCAGAGAATTGCGGGTCGAGCTCGCGGAGAATCTCGTTTCGGGTCCGCTCGATGTCGACGTCGAGGGACTTCAGCACGCGGGCGGCCACGCCCTCGCCCTCGCGCAGCAGCCCGAGCAGGATGTGCTCCGTGCCGACGTAGGAATGGTTCAGGGTCTTCGCCTCCCGGCCGGCGAGCGCAAGGACCTTCTTCACGCGGGGGGTGAAGGGCATGCTTCCCGGCGTCTTCGTCTCCTGGCCGGTTCCCACCTGCTTCTCGACGGCCGCCCGGACGGTCTCGAGGTCGAGGCCCATCTTCTGGAGCACGCTCACGGCAACGCCCTGCCCCAGTTTGATCAGCCCGAGCAGGATGTGCTCGGTGCCGACGTAGTTGTGGTGGAAGCGGTCGGCTTCCTTCCGGGCGAGCGCGAGCACCTGCTGTGCCCGCGGCGTGAAGTTGTTCATCGGTTCCTGGGACATGGAAAGTTTGCCTTAATTCTTGCCGTCGGAGCTCTTTCCGTCGGCTGCATAAGTAAAATCCGGGCGGGCGAGATTGGCAAACTCAGAACGCAGGCGGGCGGCGCGCAGGAGATCGCGCTGCCCCGCCTCGAGCGGCCCCTGCTGCGCGTGCTGGAGATGGCCGGGCTGGGCCTCGATGAAGAGACGGTCGATGACCGGCCTATGGGCGTCGGGAAAGGCGCCCAGATCCACGCCGAGCCGGATCAGCGAGAGCAGGTTCATGGCCTCGCCCGAGCTGAGGACGTGCCCGTTCTGGAGGATGCCGTAGGCGCGGCCGATCTTGTCGAAGATCTTGCCTGCGTCGGCCTCCAGGAGCTTTGCGCGCGCGTTGAGCTCGTGCTCCACGATCGACTGCAGGACGCTCTGGAGGCGCTTGAGGATCTCGTCCTCGGACTCGCCCAGGGTCGTCTGGTTGGATATCTGGAATATGCTCCCGCTCGCGTCGGAGCCCTCTCCGAACAGGCCGCGGACAACCATTCCCAGCTGGTTGACCGCCCGGACCACTTTCTCCATCTGGCCCCCGATGACGAGCGCAGGCAGATGCATCATGGCCGAGGCGCGCAGGCCGGTTCCGAGATTCGTCGGGCACGCTGTCATGTAGCCGAGCGTCGGCGAAAAGGCGTAGTCGAGCCGCTGCTCGAGCGCGGAGTCGAGTTCGTTGATGGCGTTCCAAGCCTTCCTCAGCTGGAGGCCGGAGCGAAGGACCTGGATGCGGAGGTGATCCTCCTCGTTGATCATGACCGACACCGTCTGGTCGCGGTTGATGACAACGCCGCTGCCGGGCTCGGACCCGCTCAGCTCCCGGCTGATGAGGTGGCGCTCCACCAGGATCTGCTTCTCCAGATCGCTCAATTCGTTGACCGCCACGTTGACGCTCCGCTTCATCGCCGTCGCCGCCACCAGGGCGTCGCGGCAGAGCTGGAGGACCTCCGCGCGCTGCGCGGGCCGCGCCCAGCCCGGAAACGGCCGTCCCGCGAGGTTTCGCGCCAGGCGGATGCGCGTCATCAGCACGATCGCCGTCTTGTTGCTGGCGGTGTCGGTGAGCTCCGAAGGCGTGTCGATCAGTGAGGCGATGTTCATGGCGTCACACCGGCGTGTTCGATTTCGGTGCGAAGGCCTGCTTCACCTGGCTGATCTCGTCCCGGAAGCGCGCCGCCTCCTCGTAGCGCTCGCCCTTGATCGCGTCGGTGAGGCCGAGTTCCAGCTTGGTCAGCCTGTCGTAGAGCGACTTGCGCTCCAGGGCCGCGCGCGGAATCTTGCCGGTGTGCCGGGTGCCCTTGTGCATCCCGTCGAGCATCGGCTCGAGGATCGCCGAAAAGGCGTCGTAGCAGGCCGGGCAGCCGAAGCGCCCATGCTTCTTGAAATCGGACTGCGTGAAGCCGCACTGCTCGCAGCGGAGCCCGGCCGTGGCCGGCGCCTCCGGCGTCAGCGACGCCTTGAGCAGGAGGTCGCCCAGCGAGAAACCGCCGGGGTTGGTCACGCCCTTCTTTTGCGCGCAATCCTCGCACATATCCACGTTGTCCACCTTGTTGTTGACGATCTTCGTCAGGTGGACGGTGGCAGGCTGCTCGCAAAAATTGCACTTTAGAGGGTTGGCCATGTGGGTCGCGGTTATTCTATGCACTTAACGTGCCACGCCTCGCGCGGCTGGCAAGCGCCAGCACGCGTTAGGGATGCGCGACATCGAGGCACGATCAAGCGCTCTAACTGGGAAATCGTGACACAGGCCCAAAACTTGAGCCAAGACGGTCGGAAAAGCCCCGGTTGCCGTCAAATCCGCACTCCCTCGAGGGGGGCCCTGCGGCGAAAGGCCTCGGCGACCCGCCGGGTCACGGGGCCCGGTCGGCCGTCGCCGATCTCGCGGCCGTCGAGCGCGACAACCGGGATGACCTCCGCGCCGGTTCCGGTCAGGAAACATTCGTCCGCGCACCAGAGGTCGTAGCGGGTCAGGATTGCCTCCCGGAACGGGGCCCCGAGTTCGCGCGCGATGTCGATCGCCGCTCCCCGCGTTATGCCCTGGAGGGCTCCCTGAGCCGCACCGGGGGTCAGGATCTCCCCCTTGCGAACGATGAAGACGTTGTCCGCGGTGCATTCGGCGACGTAGCCCTGCTCGTTGAGCATGATCGCCTCGAGCGCCCCCGCCTGCCTGGCCTCGAGCTTTGCCAGGATGTTGTTCAGGTAATTGAGCGACTTGACGGTGGACGGCAGCGCCGCCGGCCCGATCCTCCGGGTGGGCACCGTCACGATCGCCAGGCCCTTCTCGTAGTGTTCCGGCGGATAGAGGGAGATCCGGCTCGCGATGATGAAGAGCGTGGGCTTCGGGCACAGCCACGGGGCCAGTCCGAGGTCCCCCGGGCCACGCGTCACAACGAGTCGAATGTAGGCGTCCGTAAGGCGGTTGCGCCGGCAGGTCTCGGCCACGGCCTGGACAAGGGCCGCCCGATCCAGCGGAATCTTGAGCAGGATCGCCTTCGCGGAGTACTCCAGGCGTTCCAGGTGCTCATCCAGCCTGAAAAGATTTCCCGAATAGAGGCGGATGCCCTCGAAGACGCCGTCGCCGTAGAGCAGGCCGTGGTCGAAGACCGACACCTTCGCCTCGGACTCGTCGACGAACTTCCCATCGAGGTAGATCACCATGAGGCAAACGATAGGATGCAAAGGACGCGCGCTGAAAGCCAAAAGAAGGCGTTCTGCGGGCTGTTAGGCTGGAACAGGCGGCGATTTAAGCGTAGGCTCCCCGCCTCCAATGACTCCAACGACCGTCGCCCACGGCGCGCCCATGACCTATGTGATCGGGCATAAGAATCCAGATGCCGACTCAATCTGCTCCGCGATCGCCTACGCCGCCTACAAGCAGGCGCGCGGCGATGCGAGCGCCGTGGCCGCGCGCTGCGGGAATTCGAACGCCCGAATCGACACGATCCTCCAGCGTTTTCACCAGCCGCTTCCGCTCTATTTGAGCGACGTCTCGCCGCGGGTCCGCGACCTGATGTCGCCCGAGCTGATCGCGGTATCGGAGCATGCCACCTGCGCCGAGGCCCTTGAGCTCATCGACCGTGAGGACCTGAGGATGCTGCCCGTGACCGACGCGGCCGGCCGCGCAGTCGGCACCCTCTCCCTCGCCCATCTCGGCGGCGCCTTCATTCCTCGAGCGAGCGAGCCGCGCCTCATGCGCCAGGTCGAGACCTCGCTGACGCACCTCGTTCGCGCGCTCAAGGGGCGGCCCCTCAACCTCCAGAATCCGGACCGCGCCGAGCGGCTGTTTGTCCGGCTGGGCACGATGGACATCCGTTCCTTCTGGAAGGTCTCGGAGCGGGAGAACATTCCCGCCGCCCAGTCGCTGATCATAGTCGGCGACAGGCGCGATGTGCAGCTCCGGGCGATCGAGATCGGCGTCCTGGCGATCGTGATAACGAGCAACCTTGCGGTTGACGACGACGTCGTCGACCTCGCAAGGGAGCGCGGGACGGGGCTCATCGTCAGCCCCCACGACTCCGCCACAACCGCCTGGGTCGTCAGGACCGCCTCGACGATCGAGCGGATCACCGAGCGGTCCTTTGTTCCCATCCATCCGGACGCCCGGATCGCCGAGGTGCGCGCCCGGATCGCCACCCACCCCGCGCCGGCCTTCATGGTAGTCGACGATGCCGGTGCTTTTCGCGGCGTGCTCGCGAAAAGCGACATGATAAAGCCGGTCCCAACAAGGCTCATCCTTGTGGACCACAATGAGATAACCCAGGCCGTAAACGGAGCCGAGGAGGTCGCAATCGTCGAGATCATCGATCACCACCGGCTCGGACCGCTTCACACGGCCCAGCCCATCCTCTTCATAAATGAGCCCGTCGGCTCGACCTGCACGATCGTGGCCTCGCTCTTCAGGAGGGACGGCATCGTTCCCTCCCGCGAGATCGCCGGGCTCATGATGTCCGGCCTGATTTCCGACACCCTCCACCTGAACAGCCCCACGTCGACCGCCGCCGATGCCGACATCCTCGCCTGGCTCGCCCCGATCGCCGGCGAGGACCCGCGGCAGCTGGCCGAGGCGATCTTCTCCTCGGGCTCGATCATCCTCTCGAACCCGGCCGCGAAGGTCATCCGCTCCGACTACAAGATCTACCAGGAGGGCGCGGTCCGCTTTGCGGTCTCGCAGGTCGAGGAGCTGAGCTTCGCGAATTTCTGGCTGCATGCAAAGGCGCTTGCCCAGGCGCTTCAGGAGCTGAGGAGCGACGAGCGCCTGGCCTTTGCCGCGCTCCTTGTGACCGACATCAACACGCAAAACTCGCTCCTGCTCGTCCGCGCCGACGCGGATTTCATCCGGCGCATCTCCTACGCCCACGTGGAAAAGGATGAGATATTCGAGCTTCCGGGCATCGTCAGCCGCAAGAAACAGCTGATCCCCTACCTCTCCAGCCTGCTCAGGGAGACGTCCGACCCGGAGAAATAGCGGCCTCCCCCGGCGGGGCCAGCGCTCAGATGTGTATCGCCTCGCCGGTCGTTGCGGCCGCGGCCTCCATGACCGCCTCGCTCAGGGTCGGATGGGCGTGAATCGAGTGGTGGATGTCCTCGATCGTGGCTTCCAGATCCATCGCGAAGACATACTCGCCTATCAGCTCGGTTGCCTCGGCTCCAATGATGTGCGCCCCGAGGACTTCGCCCGTGGCGGGGTCGCTGATCACCTTGACGAAGCCCTCGGACTCGGCGGAGGCGACGGCCTTCCCCGATGCGACAAACGGAAACTTGCCCACCTTGTACGCGAGGCCCTTCTCCTTGCAGGCCTTCTCGGTCAGGCCCGTGCTCGCGACCTGCGGCTGGCAATAAGTGCACCCGGGGAAATTTTTCACGCGGTGAGGCTTGCTGTGACCGAACATGCCGTTGACCGCGTTGACCGCCTCGAACGTCGCCACATGGGCGAGCCAGGGCGGGCCGATGATGTCGCCGGCCGCATAGATGCCCCGGGCGCTCGTCTGGTAGTCGTCGCCGGCCTTCACATAGCCGCGGTCGAGGTCGAGCTTCACCTTCGGGGAGAGGGCTCCCTCGAGGTTCGGCACGACTCCGATCGCCGACAGTACCGTTTCGGCCTCCACTTCCTCGCTCTTGCCGTCCTTCACGAGAGCGAGCTTCACGGAGCCCGCCCCGACCCGGAAATTCTCGCATTTGGTGCCCGTGTGCACGGCGATCCCCTGCTTCTCAAAGGAGCGCTGCAGAACCTTGGCCACCTCCTCGTCCTCCACGGGCAGGATTTGCGGAAGCATTTCAACCAGGGTCACCTTGGACCCGAAGGCATTGTAAAAGTACGCGAATTCCACGCCGATCGCGCCGGCGCCGACGATGACGACCGATTTCGGAAGCGTCGTCGCAGCCAGCGCCTCGCGCGAGGTCATGACCCGCGCGCCATCCAGCTCCAGATCGGGCAGCCGGCGCATCTTGCAGCCGGTCGCCAGGAGGATGTTCTTTGCCTGGAAGAACTTTCCCTTGGCCGGGCCTTCGGTCACCTCAACCATGCCCGGCACGGTCACCTGCGCGCGGCCGACGATGTAATCCACCTTGTTTTTCTTGAAGAGAAACTCGATGCCCTTGGTCATCTGGTCGGAGACCGTGCGCGAGCGCGCCATCACCTTGGCGAAGTCGAAGGAGACCTCCTTGGCCGACAGGCCAAACACATCCGCCTTCTTGAATTTCTGATAGAGCTCCGCGCTCTTGAGGAGGGCCTTGGTCGGTATGCAGCCCCAGTTGAGGCAGGTCCCCCCGGCGCGTTCCATTTCAATGCACGCCACTTTCTTGCCGAGCTGCCCGGCGCGAATGGCTCCCGCGTAGCCCGCAGGCCCGCCGCCGATGACGATAAGGTCGTATGCAAGGGTCTCAGCCATGTTCCTATTTCCTAGAATTTATCCAAAAGCGTCAAATGTCTATCGCATCATCGCGCGGGTCGGTCCGCCGGGGCGGGGACGGCGGCCTGGGCGGCGGCCGCCGGGCGATGCGTCCCGCGATGAAATCGGTCGCGCTGACGACGAGCGCCCCGCCGATGGCCGAGCCAAATCCGTCGACGTGGAAGCCGTGGACAAGCCGGCCCGCAAGCCTGAACAAGAAGGCATTGATCACCACCATCCCCAGCCCCAAGGTCATGAGAATGAACGGAAGCGTGAAAAGCACGAGAATGGGCTTCAGGACGGCGTTGAGGAGGCTGAGCAGGACGACGACCGCCAGGAGCGTCTCCGCGTCGTCGCACCGGATGCCCGGGATGAGTCGCGTCGCGAGCACGACCCCAAGCGCGAGGATGAGCCAGCGCAGCAGCAGTTGAGTCAATGACGGCGGCATTCTTCGCCCCACTTTCTCTCCGCCACCGCACGTCGCAATGAAAATTCTCGTCCTCCAGGACCGGCTGCGAAGCGGCGGGACCGAGCGGCAATCCATCCTTCTCACCCGCGGTTTCTCCGCGGCGGGGCACTCGGCCACCCTGCTGACGTTCCGCCCCGGCGGCGCCCTCCGGCCGGCCGCGGACGACCTGGACATCGCGGCGCTCCAGCCCTTCGACACGGGACTGGATTTCTTTGCGCCCGGACTGGCGGCGCAGGCGCGCCGCCTGCGCCCGGACGTCGTTCTTGCGATGGGCCGGATGGCGAACTGCCACGCCGGCCTGCTTCAGCGGCGGCTCGGCGGGACGGCGGTCGTGGCCACGCTGCGCACCGGCAAGCCGCTTCCATGGCTCTTCCGCCGGACGCTCCGAAGCGCGACCCATGTCGTGGCAAATTCGCAGGAGGCGCGCGCCGCCGCGGTCGGGCCGCACGCCGTGCCGCCGGAGCGGGTGTCCGTCATTTACAATGCGCTCGCCTTTCCGCCGGCCGTCGAGCGGTCGCGCGACGAGGGTTTGCGCACCCGCCTGGGCGCCGGTTCCGGCACGACGGTCCTGCTCTCCGTCGCCATGTTTCGCCCGGAAAAGGGGCAGCGCGAGCTGATCGGGATCGCCGCCGGTCTGCCCGCCGGCCTCGACTGGCAGCTCTGGCTCGCCGGCGACGGGCCCGCCCGCGCGGCGTGCGAGCGCCTCGTGCGGGACCGCGGGCTCGCCGGGCGCATCAAGTTCACGGGCTTCGTCTCGGATCCCGGCCCCCTCTACGCCGCTGCGGACGTTGCCGTCCATGCCTCATGGAGCGAATCGCTCTCAAACTTTATCATCGAGGCGCAGGCGCGCGGCCTTCCCGCCGTGGCTGCCGAGGCCCGGGGAATGCGGGAATGCCTGGTTCCGGACCGTACCGGCTTCGTCGTCGCGCGGGGCGACCACGAAGGCTTTCGGTCGGCTCTCATACGACTGATCCGGGAATCGCCGGGGGAGAGGAAGGTGCGGAGCGACGAGGCGCGTGCATTTGCGCGGGCCACCTTCGATCCGTCGCGCCAGGTCGAGGCCTACCTCGAGCTCTTTGAGCGCCTGGGGACGCGCGCGTGATTCATTTTTTCCGCCGGGATTTTTGACTTCCGGCCCAGCTCGTCCATCGGTGCCATCCTTGGCCGCCAAGAAATCCATTCCTGTCTGTTCGCCGGTGGCCAGGAGGCCGGCTGTCCGGGCGCCCGACGCCATCCGCCTGCGGGGTGTCCGCCAGAACAATCTCAAGCGCCTTGACCTCGATATCCCCCTGGGGCGATTCACGGTCGTCACCGGCCTCAGCGGCACCGGCAAAAGCTCCCTGGTCTTCGAGACCCTTCACGCCGAGGGACAGCGGCGGTACGTCGAGACCTTCAGCGCCTACACCCGCCAGTTCCTCGACCTGCTCGAGAAGCCGAGCGTGGATTCGATCGAGAACATTCGGCCTTCGATCGCGATCGGCCAGGCGAACACTGTCAAGACCTCGCGCTCGACGGTCGGGACCATGACGGAACTGACCGATTTCGCCAAAGTCTGGTTCAGCCACGTCGCCGCGTGCCACGATCCCGCGACGGGCGAGAAGGTCGAGGACGACGATCCCGCCTCCATTTGGGCAAAGGTCCTGGCCTCCGAAAGCGGCCGGACGGCGCTCGTGACTTTCAAGGTGTCGCGCCCGGACCGGATGAGCTGGGCCGGGATCTTTGCGAATCTTGAGAAGCAGGGTTATGCGCGGTGCCTTCTTCCTCTACCCTCGGGCCTTGAGTTGCGCCGCTTCGATGAGGCGCTCGCCGACGAGGCCCGGGAGCCCGGCGTCTTCCCCTCATTCCTTCATGTCGTCCAGGATCGCCTCGCGATCGATTCGAGGGACAAGCAGCGTTTCCTCGAGGCCGCGGAGGCGGCGCTCCACTTCGGCAGGGGCGAGATCCGGCTGTTCGGCGAGCCCGGCTTCGGGCCGATCGGCCACTACTCACGGGGCCTCCATTCTCCTTCGACCGGCCGCGTCTTCCGGCCCGCCACCCCCGGCCTCTTCTCCTTCAACTCTCCCCTTGGGGCGTGCCCGCGGTGCCGCGGATTCGGGCGCGTGATCGAGATCGACACCCGACTGGCCATTCCCGATCCATCGCTGTCCATCGACGCAGGCGCGATCCGCTGCTGGGAGGGAGAGGTGTACGGAGAATCGAAGCGCGACCTCCTCGTGTTCGCCCGGAAGCGGCAAATTCCCACGGACATCCCGTTTTCAGCCCTCGATGCCGGGCAGCGGGACTACGTCGTCAATGGCGAGCCGGGATACGGCGAGGAGAACGGAAAAGCCTGGCCGAAGCACTGGTACGGAATCCGGGGGTTCTTCCGGTATCTCGAGACGAAGACCTACAAGATGCATGTTCGGGTCTTCCTCTCCCGATACCGCTCCTACAATGTCTGCCCGGACTGCCGGGGAGCCCGTCTGCAACCCGAGGCCCTGTGCTGGCGGTGGCGCGGACGCACGCTCCCCGAACTCTACCAGCTCCCGGTCTCGGGCCTGCGCGAGCTCCTGCAAAATGAGACCGTCGCCGTCTCCCCGGGGGCCGGCCCCGGGGCGCTTCGATCAGCCGGTCTCGCCCATGAATCCATGCTGACCCGGCTTGGTTATCTCGAGGACGTGGGGCTCGGCTACCTGTCGCTCGACCGGCCGTCGAAAACCCTCTCCGGCGGCGAGATCCAGCGGGTAAACCTCACGGGCTGTCTCGGCACGGCCCTCGTCGACACCCTGTTTGTCCTGGACGAGCCCAGCGTGGGCCTTCACCCGCGCGACATCGGACGCCTGATCGCGATCATCCGGACGCTGACCGACGCCGGAAACACGGTAGTCGTCGTCGAACACGACGAGGGCATGATCGCCGCCGCGGACCACCTCGTCGAGCTGGGCCCGGAGCCCGGAGCGCGCGGCGGCCGCGTCGTCTTCGAGGGGACGATCGGAGAGATGCGCCGTTCCCGTGAAAGCATCACCGGCGCCTATCTCTCGGGCAGGATGCGAATCGATCCGCCGGCCGTCCGCCGGCCCGCCGCGGACGCGCGGTGGCTCGAGTTCGGAGGGGTGACGAAGCACAATGTGCGCGACCTGAATTTCCGCCTGCCGCTTCAACGGCTTGTGTGCCTGAGCGGAGTTTCGGGATCCGGAAAGTCGACTCTCCTCGACAACGTCATCTATCAGGGAATGCTGGCCCACAGGGGCCGCCCGGCCGAAGATCCCGCCGCGATCGGCTTCATTCGGGGAGACGGGGGCTGCGGCGACGTCGTGCTCGCCGATCAGGCGCCGCTGGCGCGGACGCCGCGCTCGAACCCCGCGATCTACACGGGCGCCTGGGAATTGATCCGCGGGCTCTATGCCGCCGTTCCCGCGGCCCAAGCCGCCGGCTTTACCGCCTCGAGCTTCTCGTTCAACAGCGGGGACGGCCGGTGCGACCATTGTCAGGGGCTCGGTTTCGAGCGGGTGGAGATGCAATTCCTCTCCGACGTGTTTGTGCCCTGCCCCGTCTGCGAAGGCCGCCGCTTCAAGCCCGAGGTGCTGGCCGTCGCCTGGGACGGCCTGTCGGTCGCCGATCTCCTCGCGACGCCGGTCGCGGACGCGCTGCCGCGCTTCGAGCGGGAGCCGGCGATCCACGCGAGGCTGGCCCCCCTCGTCTCCTTCGGCCTTGGCTACCTCAACCTGGGACAGCCGATCAACACCCTGAGCGGCGGCGAATCGCAGCGGCTGAAGCTGGTGCGCCATCTCGGCGAGGCTGCCGGCGGCGATCCGCAGTCCCGGGGCTCCCTCCTCCTCCTCGACGAGCCGACGACCGGGCTCCACCGCCACGACGTGCGGCTGCTGCTCGCCGTCCTTCAGGAGCTGGTTGCGCGCGGGAACTCGGTCGTCGTGATCGAGCACCATCTCGACGTCCTCAAGTCCGCCGACTGGATACTCGAGGTCGGGCCCGAGGCGGGATCGGCCGGAGGACGCATCGTGGCGGAGGGCCCGCCGGAGCCGATGGCCGGGGCGGCGACGGCGACGGCGCCCTTCCTGGCGGCGGAGTTGTCCGGCCGAATCCGCCGGGAGAAGCCGGCGCCGTCCCGTCGGGAGCACGTGCCGCTCCGCCAGGAGCTCACCCTGGTCGGGGCCCGCGAAAACAACCTCAAGAACCTTTCGCTGACCATCCCGCACCACGCCTTCAATGTCGTGACCGGGGTCTCCGGCTCGGGCAAGTCGACGCTCGCCTTCGACATCGTGTTTGCCGAGGGCCAGCGGCGCTTCATGGAGTCCATGTCCCCGTACGCCCGGCAATTTGTCGAGCAGCTGCCGCGCCCGGATATCGACCGGCTCACGGGAATTCCTCCGACCGTCGCCATCGAGCAGCGCGTGACGCGCGGTTCCCGAAAATCAACCGTGGCGACGATCACGGAGGTCGCCCAGTACCTGAGGCTGCTCTACGCGCGCCTCGGCGTGCAGCATCACCCGGACACGGACCGGCCCGTTGTCGCCCAATCGCCCGGGGCCCTGAGGAAGCTGCTCGCCCGGGTGCTCGCGGGGCCGCAGGCGCGGCGGGCGCCGCATCTCTATCTCTGCGCGCCGCTCGTCCGGGGGCGAAAGGGTCATCACCAGCCGATCGCCGACTGGATCGCGCGGCAGGGCTACGCCCTCATGCGCGCGGACGGCAGGATCCTCCGGGTCGGCGCGTTCCGGAAGCTCGACCGCTATCGCGAGCACGACATCGAGGTGGTCGTCGCCGATCTCAAGGCGCCGGGCTCCCGGCAAATTCCTGAGGCCCTTGAGGTCGCCCTTCGCCTCGGAAAGGGATCCTGTTTCCTCAGCCGGACCGACGGAAAAATCATTTCCTGGTTCTCCACGACGCGCACGGACGCCGAAACCGGGGAATCCTTTCCGGAGCTCGATCCCAAGCATTTTTCCTTCAATTCGCCCCGGGGATGGTGCCCGGAATGCCGCGGCTACGGCAGGCTCTTTGAATGGCTCGCCCGCGAGGCGGAGGACGGCGACGACCCTCCCGAGGTCGCCGACATCGCCGCCGACCAGAAGTCCGGCCCGCCGCCGAAGGGGGCGCCCGTCTGCCCGGCGTGCCGCGGCGCCCGGCTCAATCGCGTGGCCCGGGCCGTGAAGCTCCATTTTCGCGGCCGACGGCCCCCGCTTTCCCTGCCCGAGCTGCTTCAGCGGACGCCGGCCGAGCTGCTCGGCTGCCTGCGCTCCCTCGAATTGGACCCTCGCGCGAGCCTGATCTCCGCCGACATTATTCCGCAGATCGAGGAACGGGTGAAGTTCCTGGGACGCGTCGGCCTGGGCTACCTCGCCTTTGAGCGTCCGACCGACACCCTTTCCGGGGGCGAGGCGCAGCGGATCCGCCTGGCCGCCCAGCTCGGCTCGAATCTGTCCGGGGTCCTCTACGTTCTCGACGAGCCGAGCATCGGGCTGCATGCGCGCGACAACGAGCGGCTGATCGGCACGCTCGAGGCGCTCCGCGAGAGGGGAAACACGCTCCTCGTCGTCGAGCATGACGAGGAGATCATGGCACGGGCCGACCGCATCATCGACCTCGGGCCGGGCGCGGGGGTTCACGGCGGCGAGCTTCTGGCCAACGCCTCGCCCGCTGAGGTGCGGCGCAGCCCGGCCTCGCTCACGGGAGTCTTCCTCGAGCGCGGCATCCCCCATCCGATCCGGGGAGCCTATCGACCGATCCCTGCGCCCGGAGACCGAAGCTGGATCGAGCTGACCGGTGTGCGCTTCCGCAACCTCTCGGGCTTCGATCTGCGCCTCCCGCTCGGCAGGCTGATACTGCTCGCGGGCCCGAGCGGCGCCGGCAAGTCAACGCTCGCTCGCGACCTCCTCGGACCCGCCGTTGAATGCGCCCTTCGGCGGCGGAGGACCGAGCTCACCGGGCGCGACTTTGCCCGGTTCACCGGATTCAGCGCCGACCGCCCCGGCTCCCCGCCTCCCTTCGACCGACTGCGGCTTCCGCCGGGCTTTCGCTCGGTCATCGAGGTGGACCAGTCCCCCATAGGCAAGACACCCCGATCCACGCCGGCGACCTATCTGGGGATATTCGACACGATCCGCGGCTTCTTTGCTTCCCTCCCCGAATCCCGCATCCGAGGATTCACGGCCGGCCGGTTCTCCTTCAACACCGACGGCGGGCGCTGCCCGACCTGCGAAGGCGCCGGGCGGATCCGACTCGAGATGGCGTTCATGCCGGACACGTACCTGCCCTGCGACGACTGCGGCGGCCTCAGGTACGGCCCCGAACTTTCGGACATCACCTGGAAGGGAAAGACGATCGGCGGCGTCCTGCAGCTGACCTTCGCCGAGGCCGCGGAGTTCTTCGACTTCCACAGCCAGCTCTCGTCCGTTTGCCGGCTGATGGTCGACTGCGGCCTGGGATACCTGACGCTCGGCCAGAGTTCCCCCACACTTTCCGGGGGCGAGGCGCAGCGGCTGAAGCTAGTCACTGAGCTCGCGCGCGGGCTCGCCGGCTATCGCGAGCGCTCGCGCGGCACGGCTCCACGCAATCTCTATCTCCTCGAGGAGCCGACGATCGGCCTCCATCTGAGCGATTGCGAGCGACTCCTGCGCGTCCTGCATTCCCTCGTGGACCAGGGGCACACGGTCGTCGTCATCGAGCACCACATGGATGTCCTCGCGGAGGCCGACTACATCGTGGAACTCGGACCGGCCGGCGGGCCCGAGGGCGGCAGGCTGGTCTACCAGGGAGTCCTGGAGGGATTGCTCAGGACAAAGGGGAGCCCCACTGCGCCCTACCTGCGAAAGAAGCTGGCGGGCTGCTAATGCTGGGCTGCGGAGGCGTCGTGCGCTTTCGCAGCGTCCTGGACGACCTTGATCAGCTCGGCGATCGCCACCGGCTTCAGGAGGTAACGGAAGAGGGCGGCCTCGTTGACGCTGCGCATGAGCATTTCGGGCTTCATGTACCCGGTGACCAGGATGCGCTGCGTGTGGGGAAACTCCTCGCGGACGCGGACGAGAAAATCCATCCCGTTGCCTCCCGGCATCAGGTGATCGGCGACGACGACCTTGAACGCCTGCTTCTGCATGATGAAGTCCGCCTCGCGCACCGTGTTGGCCTTCGTGATCTCGAAGCTCGGCGAAAGGGCCGCCTCGAAAACGTCCAGAAGCGCCTTCTCATCGTCGACGAGCAGGATGGAGTCCTTTTTCGGCGCAGGCGGAGGGGTCGGCTTGGTTTCGGCGGAACTCATTCGGATGACAGAAGGTGCTTACACGGGCAAACTTGGCAAATCGAGTCCTTTTCTATTAATTCCGACCCGGAAAGGACCGATGCGACAGAACTTCGCGCGCAGCAAAACCTTGCCTCGACCTTCCGCCACCCTTCTATTCTTGCCCCGGGCATCCTCCCGCGGACTCTTCCATGGCCTATCCTGAACTCTACGCTGCGGCCGCAGCCGGCAAGCTGCGCCAGCTCCCCCAGGGTGTCCTCACGGCCGAAAATCTCACGGCCCCGAACGCTTCGGGAAACACCCCCCTGCACGCCGCCGCAAAACAAGGGGGCCTCGGGGACCTGCCCCGCGGGATGCTCAACGCGGAGCTGCTCAAGGTGAGGAACGTCGCCGGGTACAGCCCCCTCCATCACGCCGCGATCGGGGGCCATCTGGACCAGCTGCCCCCGGAAATGCTGACGCTTGAGCCGCTCTCCTGGCGCAGCAACGCCGGCTACACGGTCTTTCACCTGGCCGCCGCCCATGGCCATCTCGATCAGATTCCCGCGGCGCTCCTGACGCCGGATATCGTCGTTCGGAAGACGGACGTCGGAAACACCCTCCTCCACGAGGCGGCCGAAAAGGGAACGCTCGACCGCATGCCGCGCGAGTTCATCACACCGGAATACCTTTCCCAGCGCAACTTGGGCGGCGAGACCGTCCTCCACGTCGCCGCCTTCAACGGCCACCTCGACCAGATCCCTCGCGACCTGCTCACCGCCGCGGCGTTCCGCGAGACGACGGCCGCGGGGGATACTGTCTTCCACGCCGCGGCCATCGCCGGCCACCTGAACCAGATTCCCGGCGAACTCCTCACGGAGGAGAATCTCGTCATCGCCAGCAAGAGCGGGTTCACCGCCATCCATGCCGCGGCCGAGACCGGGCAGCTGAACGAGATACCCCCCTCCCAGCTGACCACGATTCTCCTGCGAACGCGTAACGACAACGGCGACACGCCGCTGCACGCGGCCGCCTACGAGGGCCATCTCGACCAGGTGCCCGCGCATCTGCTGACGCGGGAGGCGATGGCCACCCGGAACTTCGACGGCGTTGCGGTCGCGCGCATCGCTCTCGACCGCGGCTTCCTGAGCCAGATTCCCGAGGATTCCCGCCCGCGCTCCGTGGGGCCGGTGCGCCGCCTCCTCCACCGGGTCGGCCGGATCAGGCTCCCGTTCTGATCCGCAGTCAGGCATAAAGTTTGCGCTTTCCCTCGCCGGTGGCCTGACGTTTGCTGGCTGTTCATCCCATTTCGCATGAACACCTCCATCAGCGCCGTCACAGCCCGCGAGATCATCGATTCCCGCGGCAACCCGACCATCGAAGTCGACGTAAAGCTCGCCTGCGGCGCCCTCGGGCGCGCGGCGGTCCCCTCGGGAGCCAGCACGGGGGAGCATGAGGCCCTCGAGTTGCGGGACGGGGACAAGGCCAGGTACGGCGGCAAGGGGGTCCAGCACGCCGTCGCAAACGTCAAGGCGGCGATCGCCCCCGTCGTGACCGGTCATGACGCATGCGACCAGGTCGGCGTCGACCGCGCCATGCTCAAGCTCGACGGGACGAAGACAAAGTCGAAGCTCGGCGCGAATGCCATCCTCGCCGTGTCGCTGGCGACGGCCAAGGCCGCGGCCGTGGCGCTCAACCAGCCCCTCTACAAGTATCTCGGCGGCCCCAACGCAAAGGTGCTTCCGGTCCCCATGATGAACATCATGAACGGCGGCGCGCATTCCGACGCCCCGATAGATTTCCAGGAGTTCATGATCATGCCGATCGGCGCCGATTCCTTCGCGGAGGGCCTTCGGTACGGGTGCGAGGTCTTTCATGCCCTCAAGAAGGTTCTCAAGGAAAAGGGCCTGTCGACGGCGGTCGGCGACGAGGGCGGCTTTGCCCCGAAGCTCGCCTCCGCCGAGGCCGCGCTCGACGCGATCGCCCTCGCCGTGAAGAACGCCGGCTACAAGCTCGGCAAGGACATCGCCCTGGCCCTCGACGTCGCGGCCTCCGAATTCTACGTGAAGGAAAAGAAGAGCTACGTCTTCAAGAAATCCGACGGCCGGAAGCTTTCCGGGGACCAGATGGTCGAGTTCTACAGCCAGCTCGTCGCCAAGTATCCGATCATCTCGATCGAGGACGGCTGTTCGGAAAACGATTGGGAGACCTGGAAGAAGCTCACCGACGCGATCGGCGACAGGATCCAGCTCGTGGGCGACGACCTCTTCGTGACCAACACGGAATTCCTCAAGCGCGGCATCGACACGGGCACCGCCAATTCGATCCTCGTCAAGGTGAACCAGATCGGCTCGCTGACCGAGACGCTCGACGCGGTCGAGATGGCCAAGGAGGCCGACTACACCGCCGTCATTTCGCATCGCTCGGGCGAGACCGAGGACACGACGATCGCCGACATCGCCGTCGCGACAAACGCAGGGCAGATCAAGACGGGGTCCCTCTGCCGCACGGACCGCGTCGCCAAGTACAACCAGCTCCTGCGCATCGAGGAGGAACTGGGCGAAAGCGCGATCTACGGCGGGAAGCTCTAGCAGGTTGCCGGTTGCTCAGTCGACGCGCAGGATATAGCCCCGGAGGTATTCGCTCTCGGGCATCGTCACCAGCACCGGGTGGTCCGGCGGCTGGTGGCACCACTCGAGGATCGTGACCCGCCTGCGGGCGTCGGAGGCGGCCTCGGAAAGAATGCCCCGCAGCTCGGCGTCGTGCATGTGGTGGGAGCAGGAGTAGGTCGCCAGGACGCCTCCCGGGGACAGCCGCTGGATCGCGCGAAGGTTGATCTCCTTGTAGCCGCGCAGCGCCCCCTCGAGCGCGCTCTTCGACTTCGCGAAGGGCGGCGGATCGAGGACGATCACCTCCCAGGCGGGCTCGTCCTTGCGTTCAGGGGCGTTGAACCAGTCGAATACGTTGGCCGCGGCGAACTCGGCCGAGACCCGGTTTCGCTCCGCATTGCGCCGTGCCGAGGCGATCGCGTCCTCCGCACTGTCGAGCCCGAGGACGCGGGCGGCTCCCGCCCGCGCGGCGTGCAGCGAGAACGGCCCCTGGTTGCAAAAGGCGTCCAGCACCCGTTTTCCCGCGCAATGCCGCGCGACGGCGGCGTGCTGGGGGCGCTGGTCGAGGTAGAACCCCGTCTTCTGGCCGCCCTGGAGATCGAGCCAGTAGTCGAGGCCGTCGATCTCGACCCAGCGGGGGGCCCACGGCCCGCCGGAGCGCGTGTGGACTTCAAGCGGCAGGCCTTCGAGGCGCCGGATCGGCGCGTCGTTCCGGAAGATGATTTCCGCGGGCTCCAGAAGTTCCGCCAGGAGGTCGCCGAGGATCGGCGCGTGCCTTTCCATCGCCATCGTCTGGATCTGAACGACGAGGACATCGCCGTACTGGTCGACGACGACGCCCGGAAGCTCGTCGGACTCCGACCACACGAGGCGCAGCACGGCCGCCGACCCCCCAACCGGCCCGGATGCGGCGAGACGCATGCGGCGGTCGACCGCCCGCTGGAGGGCGCCGCGAAGGTAGGCGGCGTCCAGGGCCGTGCGCTCGCGGGAGAACCGCCGCCAGACAATCTGGGACTTCCCGTTGTAGATTCCCGTGCCCAGCAGGCGATTCGCCCGGTCGCGGCACTCGACCGCCTCGCCGTCGCACTCCGGCGGAAGGAGGGCCTCGACCTCGTTGCCAAACACCCAGGGATGCCCCCGAAGGACGCGCGCCTGCGCGTTCGGTTTCAGCTTGAGCGGCGGCGGGGTCATTGGCGCCCCAGTATCCCGCGGGCGCGGGCCTTTGTCACGTAATACGTGACAAAGGCCCGCGCCTTTCGACTCGCTCCACGCTCCCGAAATCCTCTTCTTTCGGAGCATGTCATTGACGCGCTTCGCGCTCGCAGCCGCCCTCCTTCCCTTTGCCTCGGCCGGACTCGCGGCCGCCTCCCGCCCCGCCGCGTACAAGGGCGCGATCGTTATGGAGGTGGCGACCGGCCGGATCCTGTTCGCGGACAACGCCGAGGAGGTGAGCCCGCCGGCAAGCATGACCAAGCTGATGACCTACGCCGTCCTGGCCGACGATATTCGGTCGGGGGCGATCAAGCTCGCCACCCCGATCACCATCACCGCGGCGGACGCCAAGGTCGCAGGCATACGGGACAGCACGAACGTCGCGCTCAAGGCGCGGGAGGTCTTTCCCGTCGAGGAGCTGATCTACGCAATGATGATCCAGTCGGCGAACGACGCCGCCTACGCCGTCGCCGATGCCCTCGGAAACGGATCGGTCGACGCCTTCGTCGCGAGGATGAACGCCAAGGCCCGGTCGCTCGGCATGAGCCGGACCACCTTCAGGACTCCGAACGGCCTTCCGGTCAGGAGCCACCGGATCGCGGACGGGGACCTCACGACGCCGCACGATTTTGCCCTCCTGTGCCGTTATCTCCTCCTCAATACGGACATTCTCAAGTACACATCCGTCCGGACGCGCTCCTTCGGCTCCGGCCAGCGCATGCAGACGATGATCATGACCAACCACAACCACCTGCTGGGCCGGATCGCGGGCGTGGACGGACTCAAGACGGGATTCACGAACGGCGCCGGATTCTGCCTATCGGCGACGGCGCAGCGGAACGGCCGCCGCATCATCGTCGTCATGATGGACAGCCCCGATTCCAAGAGCAGGGACTTCAAGGTTGCCGAGCTCATCGAGCGCGGCTTCACGACGCTTCCGGTGTTTGGAGCCGAGGGCGCCGTCCATGCGCCCGGCGCGCCGCGCGATGCCCAGCCTCCCGCGCTCGCGGCGCCGAGCCGGCCCGGGTCCGACAAGCCCACGATCGAGTTCAACCCGCCCCGTTGAGCGCCCCCAACATTCTCAGCTTTCGCGGCGTCACCGTGGCCTACGGCCGGACCCGGCGCGGCCAGCCCGCCCTCGAGGACGTGACCGTCGACATCCCGTGCGGCAGCCTCACGGCCATACTCGGACCCAACGGCGCGGGAAAAAGCACCCTCCTTCGCGCGGCGCTGGGATGGCTTCCCCTGGCGCGCGGCGAAATCCGCATCGGCGACGCGCATCCCGAGCACGCGCTGCCCCGGCTCGCCTACCTCCCTCAGCGCCATGTCATCGACTGGGACTTCCCCATCGATGTGCGCTCCGTCGTCGAACAGGGCCGCTACCGCTCGCTGCGCCCCTGGCAGCGGCTCGGCGCCGCGGACCACGGGATCGTGGACCGGGCGCTTGCCGAGCTCGATCTCGGAGCCGTCGCCGGCCGGCAGATCCGGAGGCTCTCGGGAGGGCAGCAGCAGCGCGTCTTCCTCGCCCGAGCGATCGCCCAGGGCGCGGACATCTTCCTCCTCGACGAGCCCTTCGCCGGGCTCGATCTCTTCGCGGTGGAGGAGCTCACCCACATCCTCCGCTCGTGGGAGGCGCAGGGCCGCACGGTTCTCGCGGCCGTGCACGGCCTCGACCTGGCGAGGCGCGTCTTTGCCCGGGGCGTCCTCCTCGCGACCCAGCTCGTCGCCGCCGGGCCCCTGGACGCGATCCTGACCGAGGCGAACATCGACCGCGCATTCCGGCGGGCGCAGTGCGTGCACGCCACAGCCGACGGAACCCCCGTCCCCCGATGAGCCTGCACGCGTTCCTCGTCGCACCCTTCGCCTACGGCTTCATGCAGCGGGCCGCGATCTCGGCCGCGCTCCTTGGCCTGAGCGGCGGCCTCCTCGGCTGCATTCTCATGCTCAGGCGGCTCGCCCTGATGGGGGACGCCTTGTCGCACTCGCTCCTGCCGGGAATCGCCGTGGCCTGGCTCTGGTTCGGCCCGAGCACGCCCGCGCTTTTTGCGGGAGCGCTCATAGCCGGACTCCTGACAGCCCTCGGCAGCACGCTCATCAGCCGCCTGACCCGGGTCAAGGAAGACGCCGCGTTCGGCGCCCTTTTCATCGTGTTTTTCGGAGCCGGGGTGGCCATCCTGAGCCGGCTTCCGACGCGCCTGAACCTCGAGCACTTCCTCTTCGGCAACATCCTCGGAGTCTCGGTCGGCGACCTGAGGCTCGCCGCCGCGGCTGGGGGCGCGACGCTCGCCGTCTTTCTCCTCTTCCGGCGGAGCATTCTTCTCGAGACGTTCGATCCGCTTTTCCACCGCGCCATCGGCGGACAGGGCGGCCTGGTTCATTTCGGCGTGCTCGCGCTCACCGTCCTCAATCTCGTGGCGGCGCTGCAGACGATGGGCGTCGTGCTGGCCCTCGGGCTCTTTCTTCTCCCGGCGGTCAGCGCGTATCTCTGGTGCGACCGCTTCGGCTCGCTCCTCGCCGCATCGGTGGCGGTCGCTCTGGGATGCTCGGCCGGGGGCATTCTCCTGTCGTACCACGCCGGGATCGCGAGCGGGGCGGCCATTGTCCTTTGCCTGGGCGCCGTCTTTCTTGGCTCGCTCGTTTTCAGCCCCAGCCACGGCGCCGCTGCGCGGCTGCTGGAGTATTTGCGGGGGCGGCGGAGCGTGAGGCATTCCCCCTGACCGGCGCCCCCGATGCCCGTCATTCCCAACGTCGCCCGGGTCAAGAAGAGCTTCCTCCGCCTCCAGGACGCAATCACTGCGGCGCTCGAGGCGGCGGATGGAGCCCGGTTCTCCGAGGATGCCTGGCATAGGACCGAGGGAGGCGGCGGAAGGACGCGGATCCTTGCCGACGGCACCGTCTTCGAAAAGGCGGGTGTGAGTTATTCCCATGTCATGGGCGCGCAGCTCCCGGCCTCCGCCACGGCCCACCGTCCGGAACTCGCGGGACAGCCCTGGGAGGCCCTCGGCGTCTCCCTCGTCGTCCATCCCCGCAATCCCTACGTTCCGACGAGCCACATGAATGTCCGGTTTTTCATGGCGGGGGCGCCGGAAGCGGAAAGCCCGCCTTCGCCTGGCTTCGGCGTGGCAAACCGGCCTCCCGGGGGGCCGGTTTGGTGGTTCGGAGGCGGGTTCGACCTGACTCCGTCCTACGGCTTTGTGGAGGACGCCGTTCACTGGCACAGGATAGCCCGCGGGGCGGTCGCGCCCTTCGGGGAATCGCTCTATCCGCGCTTCAAGCGGGCCTGCGACGATTATTTCTTCCTCAGGCACCGGGGCGAGGCCCGCGGAATCGGGGGCCTGTTCTTCGACGATTTCAACGAGCTCGGATTCGAGCGCAGCCACGCCCTCGCCTGCGAGGTCGCGAACGCGTACCTGCAGGCGTATCTTCCGATCGTCACCCGGCGCCGCGAGACCCCCTACGGCGAGCGCGAGCGGCGGTTCCAGCTCCTGCGCCGGGGCCGGTATGCGGAATTCAACCTCGTCTGGGACCGGGGCACGCTCTTCGGGCTCCAGAGCGGCGGCCGGACCGAGTCCGTCCTGATGAGCCTTCCTCCGCTCGTGCGCTGGGACTACGCATGGCAGCCGGATCCGGGAAGCGCCGAGTCGCGGCTCGTCGACGAGTTCTTGAAGCCGCGCGACTGGGCCGACCACCCTTAGCCCGAATGTTTCATGAGCACGGGTTAGCTTGCGTCGTCTCCCACTTCTTGCGGCAATCCGTTATCGATGACGAGCCGAGAACGCTTCCTGGCCGCCTGCGCATGCCAGCCCCTCGACCGCCCGCCCCTCTGGATCATGCGACAGGCAGGGAGATACCTGCCCGAGTACGCCCAGCTCAAGGCGCAGCATGGATTCCTGAAGATGGTGCGGACGCCCGAGCTGGCGGCCGAGGTGACGCTCCAGCCGCTGCGGCGCTTCCCCTTTGACGCAGCCATCCTTTTTTCCGACATCCTGGTGATTCCGGAGGCCTTGGGCCAGGGATACCGTTTCAAGGACGAGGGCGGCATCGCCATGGAGCGCCGGCTCGAGGGCCGCGCCGACGTGGAGGGGCTCCTGCCGGCCGCCGAAGTTCCGTCACGCCTCGCGTATGTCGCCGAAGCCCTCTGCCTCGTAAAGCGCGAGCTCGGGGGAAGAAGCGCCCTCCTCGGCTTCGGGGGCTCCCCGTGGACACTCGCGACCTATATGGTCGAGGGCGGGAGCTCGGAGCATTTCGGAAGGATCAAGGAGCTCTTCTACGCCGAGAGGCCTGTTTTCGATGCTTTGCTCGGACGGCTGACCGACAGCCTCATTGCCTACTTCCACATGCAGATCCGCGCCGGCGCCGACGCGATCCAGATCTTCGATTCCTGGGGCGGAGTGATCGCGGGTCCGGACTACGAGGCCGCCTCGCTCGCCTGGATCCGGCGCATCGCCGCGGCGATGCCCGCGGGTTTTCCGCTTATCCTGTACGCAAAGGGCACGGCATCCCATCATCGGGCCCAGGCCGGCGCGGGGGTCCGCGTCCTCAGCGTGGACTGGACCGTCGATCTGGCCTCGCTCGCCGGATCCATCCGAGGCTCCGGCGACCCGGTCGCTCTCCAGGGAAACCTCGATCCGACGCTGCTCAACACCACCCCCGCGGTCGTCGAGCGCGAGACGCGGCGGCTTCTTGAGTCGATGCGCGGCGCGCCCGGGCACATCTTCAACCTGGGCCACGGCATCCTGCCGCAGGCGAAATTGGCTTGCGTGGAGAGGCTGGCGGAAACTGTCGTCAACTGGCGCTCGTAGGCCTTCCAACCCCATTCCGGAAAATGGCCCTGATCCTGCCCTTCAACACCTCCACAAAGCGCGTGGCTATCCTCGGCGGCGGCGTGACGGGCCTCGCCGCGGCCTACCGCCTCGCAAAGATGGGTCACATCGTCCGGATCTTCGAGCAGAGCGGAAGGCTCGGAGGCGCCATCCGCACCGAAATGACCGGCGGCTGGCTCGTCGAGGCCGGCCCCCAGTCGCTTCGCGAGACGTCAACTCTTGTCTCGATGGTCATGAGGGGGATAGGCGTTCACAAGACCCGCGTAAATGCCTCCGAGACCGCGCGCAGGCGTTACATTGTCCGCAAGGGGCGCCCCTGCCCCGTGCCGACCTCCGGACCGGGCCTTCTTGTTTCCGGGCTTTTCTCGCCCTGGGCCAAGGTCCGGATTCTGGGCGACCTCCTGCGGCGCCCGCGCCCGCAGGCGCCGGACCGGAGTTTCGCCCATTTCATAAGGGAGCATTGTGGCAGGGAGGCCGCCGACACCGTCGGGCAGGCCCTTGCGGCCGGCATCTACGCCGGAGATGCCGAGATGCTCTCGGCGCGCCATTCGTTTCCCCAACTTTGGAACTTCGATCACCTGCACGGCTCCTTCCTGCGCGGCCATGAGGCGCACCTCAAGGCATGCGAGAAGCGGCATGAAAGCGGGATACCCGCCGTCTTTTCCTTCCAGCGCGGGATGCAAACCCTCACCCACGCCCTCGTCCTGCAGCTTCCCGCGGACGTCGTCGTCCTGAACGCCCGGGTCGAGGCGCTGGTCCCGGGGCCGCGCTGGCAGGTGATCTGGCGGGACATGCGGAACCGGCCGGGTTCCGTGGATGACGACTGGTCGAAGACGGACGACAGCGACCGGCAGGTCGAGGGATTCGATGCGGTCGTCTCGGCGCTGCCGGCAATTGCGATGTCACGCCTCGAGTTCGGCGCGCGCAACGAATGTCCCATGGCGGCGATGGCCGAATTGCCCTACGCCCCCCTCGCCTCGCTCTTCCTCGGCTACCGGCGCGACCAGGTCGCCCATCCCCTGGACGGATCCGGGCTCCTCGCTCCCCCGCGCGAGGGCAGGTCGCTTCTCGGCGTCGTGTTTTCCTCGAGCACGTTTCCCGGCCGCGCGCCGGACGGCCACGTGGCGCTTACCGTGATGGCCGGCGGCGTGCGCCAGCCCGCGATCGCGGCGCTCTCCGCAGAGGAACTCGTCGCCGCGGTGACTCCCGACCTGCGAGCGCTTCTCGGAGTGAAGGGGGATCCGGTTTTCATGCGTCACAGCTATTGGCCGCGGGCTATTCCCCAGTACAACATGGGGCATGTGCGCTTCAACCAGACGATGAGCCAATGCGAGAAGAAGCACCGGGGCTTCTTCATCGGCGGGCACGCCCGGGACGGGGTCTCCGTGGCCGACTGCATCATGAGCGGGGAGCGTCTGGCGGAGAAGGCCGCGTCATACGATCCGATCGAATAGCGGAAAGGCTGACTCAATTAGCCGCGCAGATCGGCGAGGGAAGACCCTTCCATCGCCGATCTGCGCGCCTGCCGATTTTTCACTCGTAACACTAAAGCTTCGCCGTAGCGTCGGTGCCCCTTTATTCAGTTCCCTTCCTCCATGGCGAAGGACCTCAAAGATACTCTACGACTTCCTCGGACGGACTTTCCTATGCGCGCCGGTCTGGCGGAACGGGAGCCGGCTCGCATCGCCCATTGGGAGAAGATCGGGCTGTACGCGGCGATCCAGCGGCGCTCCGCGGAAAGCGACCGGGTGTTCGTCCTGCACGACGGGCCGCCGTTCACGAATGGCGACGTGCACATCGGCACGGCCCTCAACAAGACGCTCAAGGAGGTCATCCTGCGCTATAAGTCCATGCGGGGGTTCCGCACGCCCTACGTCCCCGGCTGGGACTGCCACGGGCTTCCGATCGAGCAAAAGGTGTCCCGCGCGCTTCAGGAAAAGAAGGAGTCCGTCCCCACGGCGGAATTGCGGCGGCGCTGCGACGCCTTTTCCGAGGAATGGATAGGAACCCAGCGCAGGCAGTTCCAGCGCCTGGGGGTCCTTGCCGACTGGGCGAGCGAGTACAAGACGAAGGATCCCGGCTTTGAGGCCGACATCCTGCGCACCTTTGCGTCATTCATCGAGAAAGACCTGGTTTATCGCGCGAAAAAGCCGGTCTATTGGAGCATACCGTTCGAGACGGCTCTCGCCGAGGCCGAGATCGAGTATCAGGAGCACGTCTCCCCGTCGATCTGGGTCAAGTTTCCCGTTCCGGCCGGCGAGGCCGAAAAATTCGGCCTCCCGGCCGACAAGCAGCTGAGCATCGTCATCTGGACCACAACGCCCTGGACGCTGCCCGCCAACCTCGCCGTCGCCGTCAATCCCGACGTCGACTATGCCGTTGCCGATCTCGGATCGGAGCGGATCGTCGTGGCGCAAGCCCTGCTCCCGCAGGTGGCCTCGGCGGCGAAGATCGAGCCGGTGCCGCCCGCGACACACCTGATTCCCGGCCGCAAGCTGGAGGGCCTCTCTCCCCGCCACCCGTTCATAGACCGGGCCTCGCCGGTCGTGCTCGCCGGCTATGTGACAACGGAAACGGGGACCGGCTGCGTCCACACGGCGCCCGGCCACGGCGCGGACGACTATCAGACCGGGCTTAAGAACCGGCTCGAGATCTACTGCCCCGTCGGCGACGACGGCCGCTACCTCGACGACGGCCGCATCCCGGCCGATCTCGTCGGTCTGACCACCCTGGAGACGGTCGAGGATCTGGCAAAAAAGCGCACGTCGCCGGCGAACGTCGGCGTGCTGAAAAAGCTGGACGCCGCCGGCGCCCTCCTCGCCAAGCAGAGCTACAAGCACAGCTATCCCCACTGCTGGCGCTCGAAGACACCCATCATTTTCCGTGCAGTCGACCAGTGGTTCGTGGCGCTGGACAAGGCGGGCACCCGCGACCTTGCGCTCCGCGAGATCGGTTCCGTGAAATGGATCCCCGAATGGGGCCAGGCCAGGATCCGGGGCGCGGTGGAATCCCGCCCCGACTGGTGCGTCAGCCGCCAGCGCGCCTGGGGCGTGCCCATCCCGGCCTTTTACGACACCGGGAAGACGGCCTATCTCGACGCCGGCGTGGTCCGCGCGATCGCCGACAAGGTCGAGAAGGCGGGCTCCAACCTCTGGTACGATTCGGCGCCGGCTGCGATTCTCGATGGAATCCCCCTGCCCGCGGACTGGCCCTCCGCGGGAACCTTGGCCTGCGGCCGCGACACGCTGGATGTCTGGCTCGATTCCGGATCCTCCCACGCAGCCGTCCTCAGGCGCAGCCGCGGCGGCACCCGGTGGCCCGCGGATCTTTACCTCGAGGGGAGCGACCAGCACAGGGGATGGTTCCAGTCGTCGCTTTGGACGGGAGTCATCGCCTTCGGAAATGCGCCGTACCGGAGCGTCCTCACGCACGGTTTCATCGTGGATGCGGATCGGAAGAAGATCTCGAAGAGTTCCGCCTACGAGAAGCCGCAGACGAGCGACGCCTACGTCGCCGAATACGGAGCCGACGTCATCCGCCTCTGGATTTCCTCGCAGGATTTCAGGGACGACATCCCCATCTCGAAAGAGATCCTGTCCCATGTCGGCGAGACCTACCGGCTGGTTCGCAACACGCTGCGCTACCAGTTGGCAAACCTGTTCGATTTCAACCCGGCCCGCGACGCCGTGGCCGTCGCCGGCATGGATGCCCTGGACCGGTGGGCGCTCCACCAGACGGCCCGCCTCCTCGAGGCGGTGACGGCCGCCTACGAAGGCTGCGAGTTCCACAAGGTTTACCAGCTCTGCAACCAGTTCTGCTCGGTGACCCTGTCTGCCACCTACCATGATATCCTCAAGGACAGGCTCTACACGCTGCGAAGCGGCGATCCGCGCCGGCGGTCCTCCCAGACGGTCCTGGATGCGATCTTCCGGTGCCTGGCCGGGATGCTGGCGCCGATCCTCGCCTTCACGGCCGACGAAGCCTGGTCCTTCGGCACGGCGCGCGAGGAATTTTCCAGCGGCTCGATCCATCTTCAGGACTGGCCGGTCGCGCCTTCGGAGTGGTCCGACCCCGTTCTCGATTCCGAGATGGCCGGGCTTCTTCGCATGCGGTCCCGGGTGAACGAGGCCCTGGAGCCGGAGCGGGCGGCAGGCAGGCTGGGAAAGTCGCTGGATGCCGCCGTGACGCTGCGGATCCATCCGGGCGATCCCATCGGAAACGCCTTGGCCCGGCATCGGGATCTCCTCGAGGAGTTGTTCATCGTTTCCCACGTCTCGATCGAGGTCCCGGCCGCGGACGTTGCATCGCCCGATCCGGCGGGACCATCCCGGGCGGCGCCCCCGGTCTCCATCAGCGTCCGGCCGGCCCAGGAGCTGGGTTTGCTCCGATGCCCGCGCTGCTGGCGCTGGCTTCCCGAACTCGAACCGTCCGAGCACGGAAGCGTATGTTCGCGTTGCGTTGAGGCCCTGAAGTCGTAGTGTCCCGGCCCCCTCCCAAAACTCCCCATGGCCAAGAACAAAGCAAAATCCACCGCGGCTCCAAAATCGAAGTCCAAGCCCGAGCCCAAGAAGGCAGCGCCGCCACCGCGGCCCGCCGCACGTTCCGCCACCATGGAAAAGCCCTCCTCAAAGAAATCCGCCCTGCGCGAGAGCATCCTCGCGCGCAAGGCGGCCATCAAGCCGATCACCTTCAGCCTCGACGAGGTCCGGGCGATCGCCAAGACGAACGCCGCCAAGGCCCCCGAGTCCTCGGGGAAATCGGCCAAGTCCGCGGCCAAGGCGCCGGTGCCCAGGCCGCTGACGCTCGAGCGGCCCGCAAAGCCCAGCCACATCAAGCCGGCGTCCCTCGCGGACATCCTCGGATTCAACCCGAAGAAGGCCAAGTCGGTCGAGGCGGTCGCCGAGAAGGACGTGCCCGAAAAATACCGGCGCTACTACAAGATCCTCGTCGACATGCGCCGCCAGCTGACTGAGGGGATCGAGCGCCATTCCGAGGAGTCCCTCAAGCGCTCGGCCAAGGACGACTCCGGAGACCTTTCGGCTTACGGCCAGAACATGTCGGACGGCGGGATCAACACCTTCGACCGGGACTTCGTCCTCAGCCTGGTCTCCAACGAGCAGGAGGCCCTCTCCGAGATCGACGCGGCGATCAAGCGGATCCACGACGGCACCTACGGCATCTGCGAGGCGACCGGCAAGCCGATCGCGAAGGAGCGGCTCCTCGCCGTTCCCTTCACAAGGCATTCCGCAGAGGCCCAGAAGCAAATCGAGCGGAACCGCTACCGCACGCGGGATCAGCCCGGCATCTTCGGCGAGCTCGCCGAGGAGGGCGCGAAGATGGAGGACGACTCCGGCGGCGATGAATGATTCCCCCACGGGGAATCAGCTGCGCCGCCCGCTCGCCTACCGCTGGCTTCTCCTGCTGGCCGCGCTCGTCTTCACGCTCGACCAGCTGACCAAGGCCTGGGTCGCCTCCCGCCTCCCGTCCGGAACCTACGGCCCCGGGGCGATCCCCGTCGTCGACGGTTTCTTCTACATCGTCCACGTCGGCAACACCGGGGCCGCCTGGAGCATCTTCACGGGCGCCAGCGTTCTCCTGGCCTGCCTCGCCGCCGGCACGCTCGTCGCCATCTATGTCTGGCGGCGCGCGCTCGGGCTGGACGAGATCGGCGCGCAGGTGGGATTCGGGCTTCTGTGCGGGGGCATCGCGGGAAATCTCCTGGACCGGCTGCGCCACGGGCACGTCATAGATTTCATAGATCTCCACTTCGGAAGTTACACCTACCCGACCTTCAACGTCGCCGACTCAGGCATATGCGTCGGCGTTGCGCTGTATCTCCTCCACACCCTGCGAAAGCCGGCGGATTAGGCAGTCCGGCGAAGGGTCAGGTGGACGATCTCCGCCGGGGCGTTTATGCGCAGGGGAAACCAGTTTCCCACACCGTTCGAGACGACCAGCTGGCTGGCGCCGCGGGAATAGAGGCCCGACCAATACTTGAACAGGATGGGCCCCACGCCCCGGTCCGCGCTGAGCATCAGCTGTCCCCCGTGCGTATGGCCCGAGAGGGTCAGCGGAAGGCCGGCCTCCGCCGCGGCGTCGAAGGCGTGCGGATGATGCGCCAGGAGGATCGGAAAGGCGTCGGCCTCGCGCTGCGACAGGACCGTGCGCACGGACCGGCGGATCATCGCATCGCGCGGCTCGGCGGCCGTGCCGTCGCTCCAGCGGATTCCCAGAAGCTGCACGGGGTGCCCGCGCACGGTCAGAACCATCGCCTCGTCCCGCAGGAAGGGAATCCCGGAAGCCCGGGCCCTGCGGTCGAATTCGGCGGCGTTCTCAAAGAGGTCGTGGTTGCCCTCGATCAGGCAGCTTCCGAAGCGGCCCGGCATCGCCCGCGCCAGGTCGAGGGCCCCGGACAGGTCGGAAAGCTCGCGGTTGATCAGGTCCCCGGTCAGGAGCACGAGGTCGGCCCGGAGATCGTTGACCGCCTCGACCATCGCCCGAAGCACGCGCCCCGAGGTGAACAAGCCGACGTGGATGTCGCTTACCTGGGCGAGCGTGGCCCCGTCGAGAGCGGTCGGAAGCCCCGGAATGGCGAGGATGAAGCGCCGGACCCTGAAGCGGTCCAGCTGCCTCTCGGCGATCGTCGCCAGGCTGATTGTGAAGAGCGGCGGCAGCGCCGCAGCCGCGAGACCGATGAATTCCCGGCGGGTTCGCAGTCCCGGGCCCGCCCGCTCCTCGCCCACCTTCTCGGCGCCAGCCGTCCCGGGCGCCGCGAGCCAGCGCCGCACGAGGAGAAGAAGGCCCGTCACGGCGCCAATGATCGCGAAAAGGCCCAGTCCCAGGAGATGCCAGATCAGCGTGCTGGAGAAAAGGAAGCGGGGCAGGCGGCGATCGAATCCCGGTGGAAGGAGCCTGCCGCCCAGGATTGTCATGAAAAGCGCGAACTGGATGATCGAAAAAGCCCAGGCAATCCAGACCCACCAGCGCCCCCGCGAAAGCCGCACGGAGACCCACCACCACAGCGGGCCCAGCGTCAGCATCATGCCGACGATGATGGAAAAGGAGTGCACTACTCCACGTTCGCCATCTGCTCGCGGACGCGCTCGAGTTCGTTCTTAAGCTCGATGACCTGCTTCGAGATGGCCAGGTCGTTTGCCTTGGCGCCCATCGTGTGGGCCTCCCGGCCCAGCTCCTGGAGGATGAATTCCGCCTTCCTGCCGATTTCGCCGTCCGATCGGACGAGCGCGGAAAGCTGCTCGAGGTGGCTGCGGAACCGGGTGATCTCCTCGCTGATGTCGCAGCGGTCCGCGAAGAGAGCGACTTCCTTGAGCACGCGCTCATCGTCGAGGTCGAACTCGAGCCCGGCATCCCGAAGGCGCTTGTGCAGGAGTTCGCGGTAGGCGGGCGGGACGGAAGGCGCGCGCTGGGCGACCGTCTCGACCTGCCGGCGGAGCGCCGCGATCCGCCCCAGGAAATCCACGAGGAGCGCCTCCCCTTCCTTGGCGCGCATGACGGCGAAATCCTGGAGAGCGGTGTCGAGCGCGCCCATGAGCGCCTCCTGTCCGGCGTCGCCCGGCGGCGATTCGCCGGCCCGCCGGGTCGAGTTGGCTACCTGCCAGAGGAGCTCGGGCGTCGGCGCGAACGCGACGCCGTGCGCGTCGGCGAGCGAGGCAAGCTTGTCCAGCGCCTCCGAAATGGCGCCCTCGTTCCAAGCGAGGCTGTCGGCGGCGGCCGAGCCGCTGAGTTCGATGTCCACGTGGACCTTCCCGCGAGCGGCGAATTCGCGCACCCGATCGAGGACCGGGCCCTCGAGGCCCTCCCAGGCGTCCGGGAGCGATGCCGTGAGGTCGAGCGTCTTTCGGTTCACGGAGCTCACCTGGACCGTGAGCGTCTGTCCGCCGATGGCCGCGGTGCCGCGGCCGTAGCCGGTCATGCTTTTCACGGCGCGAGGAGCTTTTCCACCTGCTGCACGTCCTTGTCCCCGCGCCCGCTCAGGTTGGCGAGGACGAGCCGGTCGGCCGGCAGCTCGCGGGCCCGCCGAAACGCGTGCGCGAGGGCGTGCGCGCTCTCGAGCGCGGGAATGATCCCCTCCAGTTCGGCACACAGCCGGAAGGCCGCCAGCACCTCGTCGTCCGTCGCATAGGTGAAGTCTATCCGTCCGCGGTCGCGGTAGAAGGCGTGCTCCGGACCGACGGCGGCATAGTCGAGGCCGGCGGATACCGAATGGGTGCCCTCGATCTGCCCGTCCCCGTCCTGAAGGAGGAAAGTCTTGCAGCCCTGCAGGACGCCGAGACGGCCCCCGGCGAACCGGGCGGCATGCTCCCCCCTGACTATCCCGCGGCCCCCGGCCTCCACGCCCGTAAGCCGGACACCCGGATCGTCGAGGAAATCGAAGAAAAGACCCATCGCGTTGCTTCCCCCTCCGACGCAGGCGATGAGCTCGTCGGGCAGCCGGCCCTCGCGGGACAGGATCTGCGCCCGGGCCTCCTGGCCGATCACCCGGTGGAAATCCCGCACCATCATCGGATAGGGATGCGCTCCGTAGACGGTGCCGAGTATGTAATGGGTCGTGCGGACGTTCGTCACCCAGTCGCGCATCGCCTCGTTGATCGCCTCCTTGAGGGTCTTCTGCCCGGCCTCGACCCCCCGCACCTCGGCGCCCATGAGACGCATGCGAAAAACGTTCAAAGCCTGCCGCTCCATGTCGACGGCGCCCATGTAGACGATGCATTCCAGGCCGAATTTCGCACAGACCGCCGCGGTCGCCACACCGTGCTGGCCGGCGCCGGTTTCGGCGATGATCCGGCGCTTCCCCATCCGCCGTGCGAGGAGAGCCTGGCCGATCGCGTTGTTGATCTTGTGCGCTCCGGTGTGCAGCAGGTCCTCCCTCTTGAGGTAGATCCGCGCACCCCCGAAGTGCCGGGTAAGGCGTTCGGCGAAGTACAACTCGGTCGGCCGTCCGGCGAATTCCTTCAGGTGATGGCCCAGCTCCTTTTGGAAGGCCGGATCTCTCTTCGCGGCCGCATAGGCGTCCGCGAGCTCCCCGAGCGCGGCCATGAGGGTTTCCGGGACATAGACGCCCCCGTACGGGCCGAAATGCCCGGCGGCGTCCGGCAGGGACGTGCGGTCTACGGGATCCTGTGCGGTCGCTGGCATCAAAAGGGCCACGATGCCCTCTCCTCGGATTTAGGCAAGTCCCGGGGGAAAGGACTCATGCAAGGCGCTAAGCTTTCGCTTTCCGCTTTTCAGACTCAGACCCTTTTCACCGTCACCAGCGTCAGGTCGTCCCGCTGCGGGACCTCGCCCGTGAACCGCTGGACGCTCTCAAGGATGCCGTCGCCGATGTCGCGCGCGCTGCGCGCGTGCAATCCCGCCACCGTGTCGGCGAGCCGGGCGCCGGAATACTCCTTGTCGTCCTCGTTCGGCGCCTCGGTGATGCCATCGGTGTAGAGGACGAGGGTGTCGCCCGGCGAAAAGGGCTCGATGTGATCCTCGATGACCGAGGAGAAGAGCTCATCGGGGACCATGCCCACGGCCATGCCCTCGCCGCCGACATACTCCGTTCGGCTCACGCCGGTCGCGGGATCGCGGCGGACAAGGAGCGCCATCTCGTGGCCGGCCCGGGCCAGCACCACCGTCTGCCGGGAGATGTCGACGATCGCATAGAGCATCGTGATGTAGAGCCCCCCGCGGATGTCGGTCTCGAGCACCCGATTGAGTTCCACGAGGACCCGGGCGGGCGAATCGTAGCGGGGCGCGAGCTGCCGCAGATGCGTCCGGCAGATCGCCATCAGAAGCGAGGCCGGCACGCCTTTTCCGGAAACGTCCGCCACGATGATTCCCAGGCGGGTGTCGGACAGCGGAATGAGGTCGTACAGATCCCCGCTCACCTTCTGAGCCGGCGTGTAGCGGGCATCGAGATCCAGCCCAGAAAAGGTGATCGCCTGGCGGGGAAGCAGCATCTGCTGGATGCTGCTCGCGAGCGAGAGATCGAGGTCTATCTGCTTCTTTTCGAGCTGGAGATTGAGAAATTCGGCGTTGTGCAGCGACAACGCGGCCTGCTCGCCGAGGGAGCGCAGAAGCGAGAATTCCATCTCGGTGAACGCGCGGTCGTCCGCCGGGTTCGTGACCGCGAGAACCCCGAAAAACCGGTCGCGAAACAGCATCGGCACGGCTATGACCGAGCGGACGGCGAGCGCCGGATCGTCGTGCTTGACGATCTCCGGATCGGCCGCGGCGTCGGCTATGAGCTCCCCTCGGCCGGTGCGTGCGACCCGGCCGACCACGCCCTGGCCGATCGGAAATTCCTCCGACTTGAGGACCTGCTCTATGAACTTGGCCCGGCTCGTCAGCTTCCGCTTGACGGCCTCCGGCAGCGGCCGGTGGGGCGGGAAAAGGCCCTCGACCGCCACACCCCGCATCGTGTCCGCGGGCGTCCGCTCAAAGATGCACGCGCTCAGGGCTCCCGTGCAGAGAATGGAGGCATGGACGATACGCTGGTGCAGCTCCTGGCGGCCGAGGCCCTCGCCGAGGGCCTCGGCCATCAGGTGCATGAAGTCGATGACCCGCTGGCGCTCGTGCGCGGCCTGCTGCTTCTCCTCCTCGAGCAATTCCGCGGCGCGCCGCTTCCGGGACAGGGGAACCAGCATGGCCGCCGCGCCAAGCAGGATCCCCGGGATGAAGATCGCGACGGCGTTCACCGCTGGTCGAGGCGATTCCTGAGGAAGGTCAGAACATCCTGAAACTTGCTGCGGTTGTTCTCATCCGCGGCCACGAGGTTTTCATGGGCCTCGAGCGCGAGGCGGGCATTTTCCATTTCCGAGCGATCCGGACAATCGAGCGACTCCTCATGGCGCTCCGCCCCCAGGGGAAGCGCCCCATAGTCGATCACAAGGAGCCGGTGGAGCCCGAGGTTCCGCACGAGTTCAAGATTCCGCGTTCCGACCCGGGCGAGGACCAGGGTGCCCGGGGGCGTCAGCTTGCGCATTTCGAGGGCCACGCCGGCCAGGACGCCGAGAAAGGTGCTGTCCATGCTTGCGCAGTGGTGGAGATCGATGACCACGCGGCTCTTTCCCTGCCTCGCCATCTCTGCGATGAAGTCCCGAAGGCATGCGCTATTCTGGAAACTTGCCCGACCCTCGATCCGCACCACCACTGGATTGGAAAAGGGGTCGACCAGGTAGACCGGCTTCGTGGCAGTCTCAGACATGTGGAAAAATGATTTCGGCTCGCCAAAAGGTCCAATGAATCGAAATTGGATTCATGGGCAAGATCGATTGGCTAATCAATTTAACATCAACGTCTTATATTAGACCTAAAAACCAGCAATAGGGTGTTTACCCTAGGCTGATCCCGTGTTCGTCAGGCTCGTGCGACAATCTGCCGCAGCACAAATGGCAGAATGCCGCCATGGCGGTAATATTCGATTTCTATGGGAGTATCTATCCGGCAACGCACCGGCACGTCCTGGGACGCGCCGTCCTTCCGGCTGACGCGGAGCACAAGATCCTGCTGGGGCTTCAAGGCGCTCCCGAGGCCGAGCACGGAATAGGTCTCGGTGCCGTCCAATTTCAGGCTACTCGCGCCCGCGCCCTCCTTGAACTGGAGGGGCAGGACGCCCATGCCGACCAGGTTGGACCGGTGGATGCGCTCGAAACTCTGCGCGACGACAGCGCGGACGC
>CAZJNA010000022.1:0-34229 GCA_964547325.1 uncultured Opitutaceae bacterium
GCCTCGTGCACATCTCGCAGATCAGCGAGGACCGCATCGACAAGGTGAAGGACGTCCTCAAGCCCGGCCAGCAGGTGACCGCCCGCGTGATCAAGATCGATCGCGATGAGCGCCGCCTCGGGCTGTCGATCAAGGCGGCCAACTACAGCAGCGAGCAGCTCGCCGCCGAGACCGCGACCTACGAGGCGCTGAAGCGCAGCGCCGACAACGACATGATGAACCTCGGAGACATACTCGACGAGGCTTCCAAGAAGGAAGAGCCCTGAAAATCGGTTTTCTCGGCGGGAGCTTCGATCCCGTTCATTTTGGCCACCTGCTGGCCGCGCAGGACGCATTCGAGCAACGCAGGCTGGACCGGCTCATCCTGGTGCCGGCAGCCCGCGCCCCGCTCAAGTCCGGCGAGGTCCACTCCTCTCCGGAGGACCGGCTGGCCATGCTCAGGGCGGCCGTCGAGTGGGACCGCCGCTTCGAGATATCCGATTTCGAGCTAAGGAAGGGGGGTGTCAGCTACACGATCGATTCGGTCCTGCATTTCAGGATGCTGTATCCCGATGACGAGCTCTTTTGGATCGTCGGCGGCGACCAGCTTCCGCAGTTGCACCTCTGGAAGGATATCGGCGAACTCGCCCGGATGATCGAGTTCATCTTTCTCGAGAGGCCCGGCTACCCGGTCAAGGCCGCGCCGGATATCCCGGGCCTGCGCCTGCACCGCTGCGACGGGCATCTCCTCGCGGTCAGCTCGACGGAGCTTCGGGAGCGCGCGCGCCTCGGGCTCTCGCTCGACTATTTCGTGCCCCACAAGACCATCGTCCACATCCGGGAAAAGGGACTCTACCGCGGCCAGCCATGAAAAAAGAAAAACGTTCGGGATCACGGGACCTCCTCAAGCTCTGCTGCCAGGCGCTCTCGGCCAAGAAGGCGGAGGATCTTCGCGTATTCGACGTCAGCGCGGAGTCCTCGCTGACCGACTTCCTGGTGCTTGCGACCGGCACCTCGGAGCCCCACCTGCGCGCGCTCCGCAACGAGCTCGAACTCGCGCTCAAGTCCGCGCGCGTCCGCCTTGTCGGCATCGAGACGGCGGAGCAGAGCGGGTGGACGGTCGTGGACGCCTTCGACGTCATGGTGCACCTCTTCACGCCGGGTCAGCGGGAGCACTACGGGCTCGAGAATCTCTGGAAGGACGCGAAGCCGGTCCCGGTCTCCAAGCTGCTGCCCCCTCCGCGCAAGCCGGCCGCGCGGCGTCGGCCGGCTCAGAAGCCGTAGCCCAGCGTGGTCAGGATGTGCTGGTCGGCGCGCGCGCGCGGATCGAGGACGGCGTTGTTGTACTCGTATTCGAAGTGGAGGTTGAGGGAGAGGTGGTTCGTGACCTTGCCCTGCAGCGTCGCGTGTACCCTGTAATCGAAGTTCTCCGAGCGGGTCTTTATCGGTGCGGCCTGATCCGCCACGACGCCGGAACGGCCCCGCTTCTCCGGGGAATACTGGAGCGCGACGTCCTCCAGGAAGGTGTACCGCCCGTTGATCTTGTAGGTGTAGTCCTGGAAGGCGTTGCCCAGGTAATCCGCGCCCTTCTCGACTCCGGTCGCGTCGAAGTACTGGACCACTGCGCCGCCGCCCAGGTTCAGGGTCTGGCGCGCATCCGCGATGATCTTGTAGCCGAGATCGGCAGTCTGTTCGAAGTCGGTGTTGATCAGCCGGATCTTGTCCGAGCTGTAGCTGCTGATGGCCTGGGTGAACCAGCGTTCGCTTGTGTCGTGCCGCCACCGGAAATCGATCTCGTCCTGGTCGGTGGTCGGCTGGCGGTTCGTGCTGCCGTAGAGGTACAGCCCCTTGAACAGAATGTCGTCGGGCCCCACCTTCCGCTCCGCGTCCGCCCGAAGGGTGGTGGTCACGGTTCGCGCGGTCGTGAGCTCGTTTCCGTAGCCGAATTCGATCTTTCCGCTCCATTTTGTCACGACCGGCCTTAGCACGAGGAACGGGCGGGTGACCCAGGGCAGCGAGGGCCACCAATCCCACCAGCCCGCATGTGCCGGCGCAATCACTGCGACCGGAGTTGCCGCGTGCGCCGGCTTGGCCGGCTGCGGCGGCAGCCCCGCGAGGCTTTCTGAAGGAGGGGAGGCTGGGGGAGGCTCGACGATCGTCACCGCGTTGTCCGGCGCCACGATGTCGCCCAGGACATCCGAATGAAAATAGATTTTTCCGTCCTCGCGCTTGATCACGTGACCGGTGAGCCGGTCGCCGTTTGCGAGCACCAATTGCGAGGCCCTGAGCGCGTTCGGCGCCGCGGCTGCTAGAAGTGCGGCGAGCACCAGGGCGTTTGGGAGGCTGAGGAGTCGGGACATCGTATCCTATCTTACCAAAATTTACCTTGCCGGTTCCAAGTTCCAGGATGAAATATCCCGAATGAAGGCTGCGCGCGGATCGAACCGGGGATTTACGCTCGTGGAAGTCATGGTGCTTCTGGTCATCATAGCCTTCCTCCTGGCGATGGCCATCATGTCCTACCAGAGGATCCGCCAGTCCCGGCAGGAAAAGGCGGCAGGGGGTCGGGTCTCGGATGTTGCGATCGCCCGAGGGGCGACGGCGGCATCCGAGACCTGACCCCGTTCATCTGAACACGTTGTACTTGAAGATGACCCAGAGCGCGCGGAAGCCGTCGCGCCAGCCGATTTTCTTCCCGTCGGCGTACGTGCGGCCCGAGTAGCTGATCCCCACCTCGTAGATGGGCACCCCGAGCCGTGCCAGCTTGGCGGTGATCTCAGGCTCGAACCCGAAGCGGTTTTCCTCGATCGTTATCTTTCTTAGGACATCGCGCCTGAAGACCTTGTAGCAGGTCTCCATGTCCGTGAGGTTGAGATTCGTCGCCATGTTCGAGAGCAGGGTCAGCAGCTTGTTTCCGACCATGTGCCAGAAATAGAGGACGCGATGGGGCCGTCCCCCGAGGAAGCGCGAGCCGAAGACCACATCGGCCTTGCCGTCGAGGATCGGTCCCAGGAGGTTGGGATACTCCTGCGGATCGTATTCCAGGTCGGCGTCCTGCGGTATGATGATGTCCCCGGTCGCCGCCGCGAATCCAGAGCGAAGCGCCGCTCCCTTGCCGCGATTGACCTCGTGGTAGATGATCTTGTCGACGAGCGGCGCGATCTGCGTCCTGAGGAGATCGCGCGTCCCGTCGCGCGAGCCATCGTCCACGATGATGATCTCCTTTTCCGGGCCGGGCGCGGCGCGAACCCTGTCCACGAGCGCGCGGATGGTCCTTGCTTCATTGTAGCACGGGATGACGACGGAAACACGCATATGAAACGCGGAAATCGGAAAGCGGAAAGCGGAAAGCGGAAGACTGAGCCCTGGAGGCTGAAAATCCAGAATGGAATTTTATGAATAGCCGATCTTTCAGCCGATTTGTTTCTTTTCCGATTTCCGATTTCCGCTTTCCGCTTTCTCCCACATCCTTTCCCACGCGAACAGATACTGCTGAGCCAGGCCCGCCAGGGCCCCAAAGTGGGAGCGTCCGAATTGCGCGACCTGCGCGGGCTTCCATCCCTCAAGCCCATAGCGCCGGCTCATGGCCTTGAGGATCCACACGTCCACGGGGAATGCCTCCAGCCGCCCGGCGCCGAAGAGAAGGACGCAGTCGGCGACCTTCTCGCCAACGCCGGGAAGCTGGCAGAGGCGCTGCCGGGCCTCGGGGTAGGGCGCGCCCCCCGTTTCCTCGAGCCAGCCCGGATTTGCCGCGAGGAAGCGCGCCGTGAGGTGGACGTGTCGCGCCCGAAAGCCCAGGCGGCACGCCCGCAGGTCCGCCTCGGAAACCTCGGCAAGCTCCTGCCAGGTGGGAAGTGCGTGGGCCGGTTCCCCCTCGGAGCCGATGCGGCTTCCGTGTGCTTCGGCGAGCAGGGCCGCCATCTGCTTGATCTGGACGATCCGCTTGGTTGCGCTGCACAGGAAACAAAGCAGGGTTTCGCCGAGCGGCTGCCTCAGGATGCGCAGCCCCGGAAAGGAGGCGATGCAGCGCGCAAGGTGGGGGTCGCTGCGCCAGGGCAGGTTGTCCGCCAGTTCACGCGGATCGCGCCCGGAGTCCAGGTAGTCTCCGAGTGCGGGGCCCGATGCTGCAGCGAGGGCCATGGGGGCCGACCATTCGAGCGCCCCTTCTGGGCCATGCCTCAGCCGGACGCGGTTGCGGGACCAGGCTCCGCTCCACTCGCCGCCGGGTTCGAGGCGCCAGCGAAACGCCTGGCCGCCGCCGAGAATCTCGGCGAGGACCTCGCTGTCCGGAGGCATCGCCAGCGGGAGCGGCGCCCAGGGCGACCAGGCGGTCCCCGTCGCGCCGCGCGCTATTCCGGCTTGGCCCAAAGGAAGCTCTCCTGCGCCGCCAGCAGCCGTCCGTCCGGGCTGAGAAGCTCGAGTTTCCAGGCAACCGGAAAGATCTTCCTTCCCGGCCAGTCGGCCCCGGTCAGCCCGAGCTGGTAGACTTTCCCACCGGCGGGAACGTCCGCGGGAAACGCAAAGGTGCGCGGATCGGGGCTCACGGGCAGGATCACGCTGACCACAAACCGGGTCCCGGAGACCAGGGTGCCGGGATTCTTGACCCTCACCAGAAAGTAGAAGCCCGCCCGCACTTCCGACTGGCTGCGAACGATCGTCCGCTCCCCCATGTTTTCGCGATCGGTGAAGAATTCGGAGATTCTCGTGAGCGAATCGGTGTCGTACCAATGCGGCCAGACCCGGACGAAGCTCAGGTCGGCGGCCGACGCGCCAGCGAGGGAAAGGAGCTGGAGTCCGATAATTGCGAGGGCGCGGCGCATGGGGGGATACAAAGGATGAAAGCCGAAGGCGGAAAGCGGAAAGAACGCTGCAAAGGGGTCAGGCTGAGAAAGTTGATGTCGCCGCGACATCAACTTTCTCAGCCTGACCCCTTTCATTTGAGATGCACGTACTGGTAGCGGTGGATGCCCAGGAGCGACGGCACCCAGCCCTGTACGTAGGGTTGGATCAGGAAGGTCCGGCTTCCGTGGAAGAGAGGCGCTATGGGCGCCTGGTCGAGAAGCCGGGCCTCGGCCAGCTGCAGGAATGCCCGGCGCTTCGCGGGATCGAGCGTCGCATCGGCTTTGTCGTCCATCCTGTCGTAGGCGGCGTCCTTCCATCCCGTCCAATTGTTCGGGCAGTCGCTTCGGTAGAGGCCCAGGTACGTGCTCGGGTCGTCGTAGTCGCCGATCCAGCGCATGAGCGAAATCTGGTAGGCGAGCGAGCGCTCGTTGTCGATGTACACCCGGAAATCCTGGTTCGTCAGGGTCACATCGATGCCAAGCTCGCGATGCCACATTTGCTGGATGGCCTCGAGCACCTTGGTGTTGATCGCATCGGTGAACATCTGGATCTGAAGGCGCGGGAAATTCCGCCCGCCCGGATAGCCGGCCTCGGCCAGGAGCCGCCGGGCGGCCTCGAAATCCGTGGGCACTCCCGCCGCGGCCGTGTAGCCGGCCGTGTCCGGCGGCGTCAGGGCGTAGGCGGGCCTGCGGCTGCCCTGCAGCACGTCGCGCGCGATCGCCGCGCGGTCGATTCCCTGGGCCAGGGCCCGCCGGACGCGCGGATCGTCGAGCGGCGGCCGGGTCACGTTGAAGCCGAGGTAATAGGTCTCGCTGAAGGGATCGATGCGCAGCGAATCCGGAGCGGCCGCGCGGTAGTGGGCGATCCGGTCCGGGAGCAGGTCATACGTCAGGTGCAGCTGCCCCGCCCGGAAATTGCTTTCGTCGGTTGCGATGCTGTCATTGGGAAAGAAAACGACCGCGTTCAGGGAATTGTGCGCGGCGTCCCAGTAATACGGATTCCTTGCGGCGACGATGCGCGCATTGGGGCTCCACTCTTTCAGGAGGAAGGGGCCGTTTCCGACGAAATTGGCCGGGCGCGTCCAGGGCGTGCCGCGCCGGTCGAAGCCGCCGAATTTCTCGATGGTCGCCCGATGGACGGGGAACCAGGCCTGGTGCGCCGCGAGGGCGGGCAGATAGGGGCAGGGCCGGCCGAGCTCGACCCTGAGCGTCCTGCTGTCGATCGCTCGCACTCCCACGCCCCCGAAATCCGCCAGCTTCCCGGTGTTGAAGGCCTCCGCATTCCTGATCGGGTAGAGAAGATAGGAATATTCGCTGGCGAGCCCGGGCGAGAGGATCCGGCGGAACGAATAGGCGAAATCGTCCGCGGTCACCGGATCTCCGTTTGACCAGCGGGCGTCCGCCCGCAGGTGAAACGTGTACGAGAGCCCGTCGGCGGACACGTCCCAGCGCTCCGCCGTGCCGGGCACGGGCTGGGAGGTCCTCTCATCGATGCAGGTCAGGCCCTCGAACAGCGCAATGAGGATGTTGTAGTCGGTGTAGGCGACGCAGGTCTGTGGATCGAGGTCCTGCGGCTCGGCTCCGTTGCCGACGAGCAAGGTCTGGGTCCGCCTGCCTGCCTCGGCCGGCGTCTCGCGGCGGACGCAGCCCGTTGCGCCTATGGCAAGCGCGGCCGAAAGCCCGAGGATGCAAAGGTTGAGCCGCCGCATTCGATCTAATTCCCCGCAAGGCGGACCCGGACGAGCGCCGTGGCGAGGTCGCCCGCCCTCACGGGCTTCGTGATGTAATCGTTCATGCCCGCCGCCAGGCACGCCTCGCGGTCGCCGACCATGGCGTTCGCAGTCATTGCGATGATGTGGAGGGGACGCCGGGCGCCGCCTCCCTTGCGCTCCTCCCGCTCCCACGCCCGAAGTCGCCGGGTGGCCTCGAGCCCGTCGATGTCGGGCATCTGGCAGTCCATCAGCACGACGTCGAAGTCCTGCGCGCGCACCGTGGCGAGGGCGTCCTGGCCGCTCGCGACGATTTTGGGTTCGTATCCGAAGTTCTCCAGTTGAAGGCGCGCGACCTGCTGGTTCACGGCGTTGTCCTCGGCGACCAGGATGCGCAGGCTTGGGTCCGGCTGGATAGGCTGAGCGGAGGCCGCTCCGTCAGCCTGCGCGCGGTCGCTGCCCTTGTCCCATCGACGCTCCCCCGGCTCGGTCGGCCCCTCCGGCACGAGGAATTCCGCGGTGAACCAGAAGGTCGTGCCTTTCCCGGGCTGGCTCTCGAGCCCGATTTCTCCACCCATGAGGGCCACGAGCTCACGGCAGATGGCCAGTCCGAGACCCGTTCCGCCGAACCTGCGCGTGGTGCTGCTGTCGGCCTGCGTGAAGGGCTTGAAGAGCTTCGGCTGGATCTCCTTGGGGATTCCGATCCCGGTATCTTCCACGGTGATGCGCAGGCGGACCCTGCGCGAATCCTTCGACAGGAGCGCGATCCGCAGTGCGACCTCGCCCTTTTCGGTGAATTTCAGCGCGTTTCCGACCAGATTCAGGAGCACCTGGTGCAGGCGGCCCGCGTCGCCGACGAGCTGCGCCGGCACGCCGGGCTCGATCGTGTGCGCCAGACCGATTCCGCGCTGGTTTGCAGCTTCCGAAAGGAGGCTGATGCAATTCTCGACCGGGTCGCGAAGATCGAAGGGCACCTGCTCGAAAGCGAGCTGGCCCGCCTCGATCTTCGAAAAATCGAGAATGTCGTTGATGATCGTGAGAAGTCCCTCGGCGCTCGTTCGCACCGTGTTTGCGAGGATCCGCTGGTCCGCGGTGAGGGGGGTATCGATCAGGAGGCCGATCATTCCGATCACCCCGTTCATCGGGGTCCGGATCTCGTGGCTCACATTCGCCAGAAACTGGGCCTTGAGCCGCGTCGACTCCTGGGCGGCGACGCTGGCCAATCGCAACGCGTTCTCGGTCCTCTGGCGCTCGAGCTGCCTGGCGTGGAAGAACCAGGCGGCGCCGGCAGCGACGATCTCCATGATCGCGGCCACCAGGAGGTACGTTTCCCGCCGGTCGACGAGAAGGCCCGTCCACTCCGCTCCGGACAGCTCGGAGGCCACGACGAGGAAGGGGTCAGCCGATTTTGCCTCGGCGATGGCGCCGTCGGGCATGACCCTCTGCCAGCTGAACCACCCGCCGTGAAAGGGAACCTGCCCCTCGGACTGGGCCACTATTTCCTGCCAGAGATCCGGGTCCGAGCGGGCCAGCGTGCTGCCGGCTCTCGCGGGAATCTGGCTGCCCCATTCATCCTCCGGACTCGCGCCGTGAAGCCAGAAACCCTGGGAGTTGAGTACGCGCAGCCGGTGCTGGTTCGCGCTGGAAAGCTGCCGCAGGTTGTCCAGCAGGCGGGTGCCGAGGTAATTGATCACGACCACGCCGCGCCGCGCGCCCGACGGGTCGAAGATCGGCTCCGCAACGCGGACCGTCGGCTTTGGCGGCTGCTCGAGGACCCCGTTGTAGGAGAGGAGTTCGAGCGGGGAGATGTACAGCTGCCCGGGCCCGAGCTGCATCGCCTGCTGGAAGAAGGTGCGCTGGCTGCGGTCCATCAGCTCGGGGGCCGGCACGATGCCGCGCAGGCGGTCCACCCGCGCCCGCTCCCTGCCCTGACCGTCGATGTAGCGGATGCTGTCGTACTCGGCGTGCTGAGAGGCCAGGTGCAGCATCTCGCGGGCGAGAAGCGTCATGTGGACGGGGTGCCCATTTTGCAGGTAGGCCCTCAGTGCGTCGCTTTGCGAGAGAACGCGCACATCTTCCGCCACGGCCTGGTAACTCTGGGCAAAGAACCGGGAGAGCAGGGCCACCCGCAGGATTTCCCTTTCCCGTGTCGATTGTTCTATCTCTCTCGCATCCCGAAGATAGAGGGCCCAGCAGACCACGAGCACGCCAGCGCTCAAGCCGATCCACGGCAGCAGCCGACGCCATAGCGCGCGCCGAGACGGGGAGCTGCCGGGATTTTTCACGCCGAGAATTGACGCCGATCCAACGGCTTGCGGCAATCTGCAAGTCGCGCGTCAGCCGCGCGGCCACCCGGGGGAATCCGCGGAATCCCGAGATTTCCCCCTCGTCACACGCCGGCCCGCGCTTATCAATTCCGGCATGAAGATCCTCGGCATCGACATCGGCGGCTCCGCCCTCAAGGGCGCGCCCGTGGACACGGGGACCGGAAAAATCCTCGCGGAGCGCCACCGCATCCCGACGCCCGAACGCCTCACGCCCGCAAAGACGGCCGCCGCCGCCGCGGAAATTGCCCGGCATTTCAAGTGGCGCGGGCCGATCGGGGTGGGTTTTCCGGGCGTTATCGAGGGCGGGCGCATCCTTACCGCAGCCAACCTGCACCCGGATTTCGTCGGCTGCGATGGACGGGCCCTCTTTTCCAGGGCCACCGGCTGCAGGGTTTCCCTGGTCAATGATGCCGCCGCGGCCGGCCTTGCGGAAATGCAGTTCGGGGCGGGACGGAACTTCAAGGGGAAGGCCCTCCTCCTCACGCTTGGAACCGGGGTCGGGTCCGTCCTATTTCACCAGGGCGTCGTATTCCCCTGCGAATTCGGGCATCTTCCGTTCAAGGGCCGGGACGCCGAAAAATACGTGGCCGCCTCCGTCCGGAAGGACAAGGGCCTTTCGTGGGTGGAGTGGGCGGGCCGGCTCGACAAGTACCTCAGCCTCCTCGAGAAGGTCCTGTGGCCGGAATTGATCGTGATCGGCGGCGGCGTCAGCTCAAAATACGAGAAGTTCTTCAAGTACTTGAAGACGCGGGCGCGCCTGCGCCCCGCACGCATGCACAACGGCGCCGGCATAGTCGGCGCCGCGCTGCATGCGATTCCGGAATAAACTCGTGCAACTTTTCATAAAACGCAGTGTTTTAAAGGAATGTCCGCTTCCACTTCTCCTTCGCCCAAGCCCGCTTCTGTTCTGGCCGCTCCCAGGAAATCGGCGACAAAATGGCTGATTGCCGGCGGAATCGTCCTTGTCGCGGCCATCTGCGCGGCGGCCTGGTATAAGAGCCGGCACGCCGTTCAAGGCATCCCCGTCACCACGGAAAAGGCCGTCGTGCGCACGATCACCCAGGTCGTGACCGCGACCGGCAAGATCCAGCCCGAAATCGAGGTGAAAATCACCTCCGAGGTCTATGGCGAGATCGTCGAATTGCCCTTCCGGGAGGGCGCCTTAGTCAAGAAGGGCGACCTGATCGTCAAAATAAAGCCCGATCTCTACCAGGCGCAATTCGATCAGCAGACGGCCGCGGTCAATGTGGCAAAGAGCGCGGCCGTGCGCAGCCAGGCGAATCTTTCGAAAGCGGCTTTGGATCTGAGGCGCTACCAGGACCTCTACGATAGAAAGATCGCGTCGGACTCCGACTACATGCTCTACAAAACGGCCTACGACACGGCCAAGGCCGACGAGGTATCCGCCCTCGCGACGGTCCAGCAGGTGGGGGGATCCCTGAAGCAGGCCGCAGACGCGCTCTCGAAGACTGCGATCTATTCGCCGATGGATGGGACGGTGAGCTCGCGCTCCTGCGAAGTGGGGGAGCGCGTCCAGGCCGCCACCTCTTTTGCCGGCAGCGAAATCATGCGCGTGGCCGACCTCGGAAACATGGAGGTCCGGGTGACGGTCAATGAAAACGACATCCCCAACGTCAAGGTGGGTGATCCGGTGGTCATCAGCATCGACGCCTATCCGGACCGGAAGTTCTCCGGATCGGTCAAGGAGATCGGGAGCTCCGCCGCCGGAGCCGGGGCGACCGGCAGCGGCTCCGCCGCGCAGGCGGCGAGCACGACGGGCGACGAAGTCACGAATTTCCTCGTGAAGATCCGCGTGACCGACCGCGACGTCCAGCTGCGTCCGGGAATGAGCGCCACGGCCGACATCCAGACGAAGACGGTCGACAATGTCGTCGCCGTGCCGATCCAGAGCGTGACGGTCCGGGCCGAGGGCGGCCTGACCTCGGAGGAGGTCGAATCGCGCCGCGTGAAGGAGGCCCAGGAAAAGTCCGGAAGCGCTCCGGCGGCCGCGCCCGGGCGCGAGGAGGCGCGGCGGAACCGCGACCTGCTCCAGCGCGTCATTTTCATCCGGAATGGGGACAAGGTGCGGCTGCAGGCGGTCGAGACAGGCATCGCCGACAACACCTGGATCGAGGTTAAGCACGGCGTTCAGCCCGGCGACGAGGTGGTTTCCGGCAGCTACACCGCGATCAGCCGCACGCTTAAGAACGACGCGATGGTCCGCATCGACCGGCCGAAGAAGGAAGTGGTGCAGAATTGACCGGGCAGGGCGAACCCGCACCGCCATGACGTCCCCAGCAGCTTCCCCCTCCGCTCCGCGCGTCCTGCGCCCGGCGGGCCCGCTCGTGATCGCGATCGAGGGCGTCACGAAGCGCTACCGGATGGGAACCGAGACAGTCCACGCGCTGCGCGGCGTGTCGCTCTCGATCCACCGGAACGAGTACCTGGCGATCATGGGGCCGTCCGGATCCGGCAAGTCCACCCTGATGAACATGCTCGGCTGCCTCGATACCCCCACGGCCGGCCGCTACGAGTTCACGGGCAAGAACGTGGCGACGATGAGCGACGACGAGCTGGCGGAGATCCGCAACCGCGAAATCGGGTTCGTCTTCCAGACGTTCAACCTCCTGCCGCGCTCGGACGCCCTGCGAAACGTCGAGCTGCCGCTCATCTATGGGGGAGTGCCGCGGGAGGAGCGCCAGGCGCGGGCGAGGCACGCGCTGGAGAGCGTCGGCCTCGGCGACCGCGTGCACCACCGGCCGAACGAGCTCTCGGGCGGCCAGCGCCAGCGCGTTGCGATCGCCCGGGCGCTCGTCAACCGGCCGTCGATAATCCTGGCCGACGAGCCGACCGGAAACCTCGATTCCCAGACCGGCGTCGAAATCATGGCGCTCTTCGAGCGTCTCTACGAGCAGGGCCAGACCCTCATCGTTGTCACGCACGAGGAGGACGTCGCCCGGCACGCCCGCCGCGTCGTCCGCCTCCGCGACGGCCTCATCGAGAGCGACGAGGCGATCCCGTAGCCGGCTGCCCTTCGTGGCCCGCTCCTGACATGACCCGCGTCCTCTCCGAGTTCACCGAGTCGTTCCGCATCGCCTTCGCGCAGCTTCTGGCGCACAAGATGCGCTCGCTCCTGACGGCGTTGGGCGTGATCATCGGCATCGTCGCGGTCACGCTGATGGGGACCGCCATCCGCGGGATAGACATCGGCTTCCAGAACAGCCTGGCGATGTTGGGCGACGACATCCTTCGGGTCGAAAAGTGGCCGTGGTTCAACCCGACCGATTGGTGGAGCTACGCGAACCGGCCGGTCATTTCCCCTGAGTCGGCTGAGAAGCTGAACAGGATCATCCAGGCGACGCCCAATTCCCTCCTGGAGATCGCCGTGCCGGCCGCCGGCCGGTCAATGACGGTCAAGGCGGGCGCCAACCAAGTCGCCGGCGTCATGGTCGGCGGGACGACGGACGACTACGGCCGGGTCATGGTTGCCGACCTGGAATACGGGCGGCTCTTCAATCAGACCGAATCCGACGGAGGCCGCGACGTCTGCGTCCTCGGATACGATGTCGCACAGGCGCTTTTCCCCAATCGCTCCGCCCTCGATCAGACGGTCGTGCTCCAGGGCGGGCATCCTTTCCACGTGATCGGCGTCGTCGCCCGCCAGGGGGAATTTCTCGGACTTTTCAGCTTCGACAGCCAGGCGCTAATCCCTCTTAAGGCCTTCAAGAAATTCTACGGCACCCGTCAGCGGGGTGGGCTATTGGAGGTCAAGGTGAAGGACAAGACGCGGATGGAGGAGGCCACCGACGAGCTGACGGGCGCGATGCGCCGCGTGCGCGGCCAGCTGCCCGGCGAGCGGGATAATTTCAGCATCAACCAGCAGCAGGCCTTCAAGGACCAGCTCGATCCCGTCAAGCGCGGCATAGCCATCGCGGGCCTCTTCATCACGGGGCTGGCGCTCTTCGTCGGCGCGATCGGCATCATGAACATCACCTTCGTCAGCGTGAAGGAGCGCACGAAGGAGATCGGCACCCGCAAGGCCCTGGGCGCGCGGCGGCGGACGATCCTCCTCCAATTCCTCATAGAGGCGGTATCGATCTGCCTTGTCGGTGGGGTGATCGGGCTCCTGTTCACCTTCGGCCTCTGCATGATCGCCGGGCGTTTCCTGCCGAACCTCCCAATCCAGCTCTCGCCCATGCTGGTGTTCACCGGGATGCTCGTGTCGACTCTCACCGGCATCATCGCGGGATTTGTGCCCGCCTTGGGGGCGTCGCGTCTCGATCCCGTCGAAGCCCTTCGGTACGAATAGCGCTCCCCATGCCTTTTTCCGAAATCATCCGGATGGCGCTGTCCTCCCTCGGTGTGCACAAGCTCCGCTCCTTCCTGACCATGGCCGGGATCACGATCGGCGTCTTCTCGGTCATCGGGGTCATGACGACCGTGTCGGCGCTCCGCGGCTCGATCGAGACCGGCCTCAGTTTCCTCGGATCGGACGTCTTTCAGTTTTCCAAATGGCCGAGCGGCATCCAGGTGACGGGAAACAACTGGGACAAGTACCGGAAACGCCGCAACATAAGCTTCGCCCAGGCGCAGCGCTATCGCGAGCTCATGGACGGTTATGCGGACGTGATCCGGATGGTTGCATGGAAGGGTGGCGGCACGGCCGTCTACGGCCTCCATCACACGACACCGAACGTGCAGTACGGCGGCACGAACGAGAACTTCATCACGACCAACCAGTTCACGATCGAGACGGGCAGGAATTTCACGCCTGACGACATCGTGCTCGGGCGGCCGGTTGTCATCATCGGGCAGACGCTTGTCAACATGCTCTTCCCATCGGAGACGCCCCTTGGCAAGACGATCAAGGTGGCCGACCACGCCTACACTGTTGTCGGAACATTCGCATCCAAGGGCACGCTTTTCGGAGGGGACCAGGACGAGATCGCGATCGTTCCGATCAGCCGCTTCCTCAGCGACAATGGCGCCAACAACTTCACCCTGAACGTGGCTACCCAGGCGCCAACGGCGCTCGCCTATAACGACACGGTCGATCGCGCGGTGACCGCCATGAGGATTGCGCGCGGCCTCCGGCCGGGCGACGAAAACGATTTCGACCTCTACTCGAACGAGTCCCTGATAGCGGCCTTCGCAAAAGTGGCCGACATCGTAAGCGAGGGCGCGTTTGTTATCAGCGCCATCGCCCTTATCGCCGCCGGCGTCGGAATCATGAACATCATGCTCGTCAGCGTCACCGAGCGCACGAAGGAAATCGGCATCCGCAAGTCGATCGGCGCCCGAAAGGTGAACATCCTCATGCAGTTCCTGCTCGAATCCGTCGCGTTGTCGCTGGCTGGCGGGCTCGTCGGGATATTCCTCGGAATCGTGACCGGCGATGGTCTCGCGGTCATGTTGCATGCCTCGATCATCTTTCCCTGGGGCTGGACGCTGGTTGCGCTGATCGTGTGCTCCGTAATCGGGGTCGGCTTCGGCCTGTATCCCGCGATCCAGGCCGCCGGCCTGGATCCCATAGACGCCCTGCGCTACGAGTGAGCGGGGGCGGCGCGGGCCGCGGCTCCAAGAAGAGCGAACGCGATCGCAAGCTTCAGGCCGGCGGATCCACGGTTTGGGGCATACATGCTCGAATTTCCCGGCTGCGTGAACCGAGCTTCAGCCCCGCCTTATCTCCGAGCCCGGGAACCGGATTTGTATCCGGTAGACCTTCTTCACGCGGCATTTGATTGCGCCGGTCGCCAGGTCGACCTGCTCGGGCACCTCGATCCGGTGGAGGTCCACCGCGGCGTGGTAGCCGCGCTCCGAAAAGATATCGATCAGCATGGCCATCGCTCGCGGATCCTCGAGCGTCGTGTCCTCGGTGTTCACGAGCGCAACGCCCGAGATCGCGTGTCGGAGCACGATCGGCATGATCTTCTTCTCGATGAATCCGACCACCTTGTGCAGGAGTTCGGGCTGCTCGAATTCATAGCCGTCCAGCCGGCGGACCAGCTCCTGGCGCGCGTGGACGATGATTTCGTTCGCGACGAGTATGCCGCGAAGGCTGTCCACGGTGCGCGGGTCGAGTTCGAGCGTGCTCTGGTACTCCAGCTCCCGGACGATGTTCTGCTCGACGTCCCCGATCGATCCCTGGGCGTTGATGAAGTGGTAGTGGAAGATCTCCTTGAGCTCCTGAAGGGCGTCCCAGGTCTGCTCCTTGAACACGCGGTAGCGCCGCTGGGCGAGCGCGGGGTCGAAGTCCGTCGGCCTCTCCTCCCGGAGCTCGCCGATTCCGGTCCTTTGAACCTCCTCGTTGTGGGCCCGCACCGCGTGGCCCCGGCGGAGCTGCCGGTCGACGCTCGTCTTTTCGTCGACGAATAGGACCATGATGTGGATCGTCGGAAGGCGGAAGTGGATGCCGAGCGTGTTGTAGAATTCCCGCCGGAGCTCGTGCATGCGGTCGACGAGCAGCTTGAGGCACTCGACCTGGACTTTTGTCCGCGGGAATCCGTCCAGGATGACCCCATCGCGGTATTCGGGCTGGAGCAGCCGGCGGAAAAGGAGCCCGATCACCTCGCGGTCGCCCACCATGCTGCCTGCGTTCTTGAGCCTTTGCGCCTCGGGCGTGTCGAGGAGGGCGCTGATGACGATCGGCTCGCAGGTCAGCCCTCGGGTCTTGGCGATAAAGTCGGTATTGGTGCCCTTGCCGGCGCCCGGGGCGCCTCCGAGGAGGATGATTTCCTTCGGGAAACGCAGGTTCTCGCGGCCGACGTCGGCCTCGAGGCTCTGCCAGACGGCGCTGAAGATAAGGTGGGCGTCCTTGATTTCCAGGTCGGTGATGCGCGCGGCCGGAGCGGACACGGGTGTGTCCGGCGGCGGTTTGCTTGGGGCGGGCGGCATGTGCTGTTCCGAGCAAAGCGGGAAGCCCGGCGAGCGGAAAGCCTGAAAAGCAGCCGCATGCGGCCGCGATGCGCCGATGGAACCAGGGGAATTGGCCCCTGTCTTTTCAGGTGCGGCTTGTGCGGGCCTAGCTCGCCAAGCCGTTAAGTTGAAGCTGGACCTGGCGGGGCCGCGCGAGCGGCCCCGCCTTGGCTTCCCCAATGCGCGCGACGATTTGCTGATGGAAACTTGCATCCTGCACGATCACACTGTCCCTCCATCATGCGCGTCCTGATCATAGACGACGAAGCCTCGATCCGAAAGATCACGCGGGTCGCGGTCGAGACTTCGGGACACACCGCCGCCGAGGCTCCCGGCGCGATCCGCGCGCTCAGGGCGGTCGAAGAAGAGTCTTTTGATGCGGTATTTCTCGACCTCAGAGTGGGCGCGGAGGACGGCCTCGATGTGCTGGCGAAGATCCTCAGGATCAGTCCCTCCCTCCCGGTCGTCATGTTCACCGCCTACGCGAATATCGCGACCGCGGTCGAGGCCATGCGCCGGGGTGCATTCGACTTCCTTCCGAAGCCATTCACTCCCGAGCAGATCCGCACGGTTCTCACCAAAATCGAAAAAACCCGCGCCCTGGAGCAACGGGTGCGCACGCTCGAGAGCGAGCTCGCCGCCGAGGCGCCGCCCGTCGAGCTCGATTCGGCGGAACCGGGCGTGCAGGCTGTCCTCGGGGTCGCATTCAAGGCCGCCGCGACGCCGGCGACGATTCTCCTTCTCGGACCGAGCGGCACGGGCAAGAGCGTGCTCGCCCGTGAGATCCACAAGCGCAGCGGCCAGCGGGACGCGGCTTTCGTCACCGTGAGCTGCCCGAGCCTTTCGCGCGATCTCCTGGAGAGCGATCTCTTCGGCCACGTCAAGGGGGCCTTCACGGGCGCGGTCGCCGACTCGGCGGGAAAGGTCGCCGCAGCCGACGGGGGGACCCTGTTTCTCGACGAGATCGGGGAATTGCCCCTCGAGATCCAGCCGAAGCTGCTCAGGCTCCTCCAGGAGCGCGAATACGAGCGGGTGGGGGAGACGAGGCTGAGGCAGGCCAGCGTCCGCGTCATAGCCGCCACGAATAGAAACCTGGCCGCTGAGGTCCAGGCGGGTCGCTTCCGGGAGGACCTGTACTACCGGCTGAACGTCATCACTGTCTCCCTGCCAGGACTGCGGGAGCGACCCGGCGACCTCATGCGCTTCGCGGAGACGTACCGCAGGTTTTTCGCGGCAAGCCTCGGAAAGAAGATCCCCGGGTTTTCACCGGCCGTCATGGCTGCATTCGAGGGCTACCCGTGGCCCGGAAATCTGAGGGAGCTGAGGAACGTCGTCGAACGGGCTGTCATCCTGACCGCCACGGACACGATCGAACTCGCCGATCTGCCCGAGGCTTTCCAGGCTCGGTCCGATCCCGCGGTCTCCGTCGGGGCCCGGATCACGCTGGATACCCTCGAAGTGGAACACATCCGCCGCGTCCTCGCCTCCGCGCGCAGCCTCGACGAGGCGGCCCGTACCCTGGGCATCGATCCTGCGACCCTCTACCGAAAGCGCCAGAAGCTGGGAATGCTCTGACCCGGCGGGCACGAGGCACCCCACCCATGCTGCGGACCCGCCTCTATTTCGGCCTCCTCCCGCTCCTGCTCGTGGCCGTCGGCACGGGCGCCTATGCGATTCTCGTGTGCCGCCAGCTCGCCGGGTCGTTCCAGAGGGATCTGGTGGCCAATTACCGTAATCTGCTTGCGGAGGAGCAGATGCGATCCGCAGCCCTGCGCATGAGCGCCGACGCGGCTGCCGCCGATCGCGGGGATCCGCTCGCGGCCCGCCGGGCCTTCGCGGCCGACCAAGCCGCCTTTTCCGGCGCGCTCATGGCCCAGGCGCTCGGCGCCGCGGGCACCGCCCGCGCCACCCTTCTTGAGCGAATCGACTCCGCCTATCAGGCGCTTGCCGCATTCGACCAGCGGATCCTTTCAGGCGCGGGCGACCGTTCTCTCGACGGCTTGCGCGCGGGCGAGGACACGCTCTACGGGGTCGTGGGAGCGATTGAGGCGCTTGAGGCGCGGGACAAGAAAGCGGCCGAGGAAATCGCCGCCGGCGCCGACAGGCTTGCATCCAAGACCGTCGGGGTCCTCGCGGGGGCCATGACAGCCGCCCTCGTCCTTTCGCTCCTTCTGGCATGGCGGCTCACGGCGTCGCTCCTTCGGGCGCAACGCACGATGGAGGCGGTCCTTACCTCAGCGCCCGATCCCCTGTTTGTGATCTCGCGCGATGGTTCCACGGACATCCGAAATCCGGCGGCGGAGCGCCTCGCGCAGTCCCCCGGTTTTGCGCAGGGCTTTCCGCCCGCGATCAGCGGGCCGCTCGAACGCGTGCTGGCGACCGGCGAGCACTATCTGCCGACCGACTACGGGTGCGCGATCGCGCTCCGCGTGGGCCGCGAGGACCGGCACTATCTCCCACGCATTCTTGCCCTCGGCGACAAGAGCGCGGAATTCAGGGGAGCGGCCATCATCTTTCAGGACGTGACGAAGTTCCGGCTCCTGGACGACGCCAAGACGAACCTCGTCGGCACGGTCAGCCATGAGCTCAAGACGCCGCTGACCAGCCTGCGGATGGCGGTGTACCTCCTCCTCGAGCAGCGGGTCGGCGCGCTCACCCCCGCCCAGCTCGAGCTCCTCGAAACCGCCCGGGACGAGGCCGACCGGCTCCTTCGGATCCTCGAGGACCTTCTCGACCTCGCGCGCATGGAGAGCGGGGATGCGGCCCTGTCCCGGAGCGAGGTCCGGGTTGCCGACCTCCTTGCGGAGATGGCCCGCGAGGCGCAGCCGCATCTCGCGGCCGCGGACCAGCGCCTCGTCGTTGTCGGCGGCGAATCAGAGGCGACCGTGCGGGCCGATGTGGACCGCCTGCGCCATGTGTTTCTGAATCTCCTCACGAACGCGGCCAAGTACGGGAATCCCGGGGGGACGATCACGCTCTACGCCGAGCCCGCCCCCCTCGGTTTTGTCCGCTTCGGCGTTCGCGACCAGGGACCGGGCATACCCGCGGAGGCGGTGCCGCACATCTTTGACCGTTTCTATCGCGTTCCCGGATCCCGGGGGAAGGGTGCCGGCCTCGGGCTCGCGATTGCGCGCGAGATTGTCGCCGCGCACGGTGGGTCCATTGCCTGCTCAACCCGGACCGGCGGGGGCAGCGATTTCTATTTCGACCTGCCCGGGAACTCTTCGGCTCCGCCCGCTACCAAGCTCGGGTGAGGCGCCTAACGCGCCCGTTCAAACTCAAACCATGACCAAAATGAATCACCGCACCGACAGCGTTTCGGATACACCCGAGCACATCATCAAGAACATCCAGAAGCTTATGGAGGAGGTCGAAGCCATCGTCGCCAAGTCGAGCCCCGATTCCCCCGAGAGCGCCCTCAGCAGCAGGATCGAGGATCTGCAGGAGCGATTTGCCGGCGCCAAGGCGAAGGCTCAGGGCTACTACAAGGTCGCCCGCCAGAAGGTCGTCGACGGCGCCCATGCCGCGGACGACACGATCCGCTCGCACCCGTACGAGTCCCTGGCCGTCGCTCTCGGCGTCGGCGTCCTGCTCGGAGCCCTTCTGCGGCGCCGGGACTAAAGCCGTCCTCCCTTGCTCGACTCCGTTCGAGATCTGGCCGATGGCCTCGTCGGCTCGCTCCACGACCGCTTGGCCCTATTTGCGGTCGAATTCCATGAGGAAAAGCTCCGCCTCATGCGGGCTTTTCTATGGCTGGGGGCGGCATTCGCCACCGCGTTGCTCACCGTCATCTTCCTCAGCCTGACAATCGTCTACTGCTGTCCGGCGGGATCGCGGCTGGTTGTGCTCGTGGCGCTCACGCTCGCCTACGGCGTGGCGCTCGCCGCCATTATCATCGGCGCACAGCGTCACTTCGCCCGGGAGGCGCGGCCTTTTTCGGCGACCCTCGAGGAATTGGCCCGGGATCGCGAATGTATCCGTCCCGAGAACTGAACCGGCTGGCCGAGAGGCGAGCCATCATTCAGGCGCGAATCGAATTGCGGCGCCGGGACTGCATCGTCGCCGTGCGCGACCTCAGGGAGAGCGTGGAGCGCGCCAAGGCCTGGGGGCGCGTCCTCCGCGCTTTCACCCTCGCAGCGACGATCGGGTCCGGCATCAAGCGGCTGTTTCGCTCGAAGCCGCCGGCGTCCCCGGCGGACGGGAGGAAAGGCCGGTCCGCGGCAGGGAAGATCCTGGCCTGGGCGCCGGCCGCCCTGAAGGCGATTCGCCTCGCCGCCTCGTTCGTCTGATCTCGCTTGGCGTCCCCGCCTTCCGATCCCCGAATTTCAGGTTTCCGCTTTTCGCCTTCCGCTTTTCATTCGGTCCCTCGCGCCAGGTTTCCGCTTTCCGCTTTTCGCTTTCCGCTTTTCATTTGGTCCGTTGCGCCAGGTTTCCGCTTTCCGCTTTTCGCTTTCCGCTTTTTATTTGTGCCTATCGTGCCGGATGATGTCCCAGATGACATAGAATCCGAGGACGGCCGAGAGCAGGTACCCCACGATCCCGAGCATGGGATAGCCGAACAGGTAGGGCGGAATGTGCGTATTGACGATAAGCGACGATCCGATGATCAGGGAGCCGATGATGACGCCCAGGGCGATCCGGTTTGACGCCGTCTTAAGCGCCTCCTGCAGCTGGTCCAACCCCTTGTGCTGCATGTTGAACGTCAGGTTGTCGCCCTCGAACCTCCGGACCAGCCGCTGAAGCTGGTTCGGGAGCTCCTCCATGCCGGCGAAGCTCGCCCGCAGGAAATCCCGGGTATGCCGCCACAATTTGCGCGGACCGGTCCTTTCCCTCTCGAGCTCGCGCAGGACGGGCTCCGTGCAGGAGCGCAGATCGAAGGCGGGATCGAGCGCGCGTCCGACTTCCTCGATTTCGAGGACGGCCTTCGCCATCATGGAGTAGTCCCGGGACAGCGGAATCCCATGGCTTCCAAATATGAAAAGGAGTTTCAGCATGGCGCGGCCGAACTGCTGCCGCCCAAGGGCGAAGTTCAGCTCCTCGCGCAGGGTGAGAGTGATCTCCTTTTCCATCACCCGCGCGTCCGGCCTCGATTCCGCCGAGGCAAGCCCGTCCGCAATCTGGGCGATCCGTTCCGCATCCTGCTCGATCGCCGCGAGCCAGAAGTCCGCGAGAGCGTAGCGCAGGCGCCTCGTCAGGTGCCCCGCGAGGCCCCAGTCGAGAAAGCAGAGCCGTCCATCCTCGGCGACCAGCACGTTGCCCGAATGGGGATCGGCGTGGAAGAAGCCCTCGATCAGAACCTGGTGCATGATCGAGCAGGCCCCATTTGCGGCCAGGATGCGCGCCTGCTCGATCGGAACGTCGCCGCGCCCTATGGGCGACCCGTCCACGCGCTCCATGACGAGAACACGTTCGCTGCTGAACTCCTCGACGACCGCGGGGGCGAAGACGCGGTCGGGGTACGGGTTGACCGCGTTGAAATACTGCTGGTTGCGCGCTTCGTTGGTGAAATCCAGCTCGCGCTCGATCCCCTGGCGGACCTCTTCGACGACCGCAGGCAGGTCGTAGGGCTTGAGACCCGGGCGGTGCTGGTGGAGCTGGGCGGCGATCCACGCCGCAAAACTCAAGTCGGTTTGCACGGTCCTCGTGATGTTCGGACGCTGGACCTTGACGGCCACGGGCTGGTCGGTGGAGGCGAGCCGCGCGAAATAGACCTGGGCCAGCGAGCCGCAGGCCACGGGCGTCTCGTCGAATTCGCTGAATATCTGCGCCGGCTCCGCCGGCAGGGAGTCGAGCAGGACGGGGCGGATCTCGGCAAAGGGCACGGGGGGGACCGCATCCTGCAGCTTGCGCAATTCGAGGATGAGGGGGTGGGGCAGCACGTCCGGCCGCATGCTCATCATCTGGCCCATCTTCACGAATGCGGGCCCCAGTTCCTCGAGGGCAAGCCGGATCCTCTCCCAGGTGCTGCGGCGCACGTGCGCCTGCGGAACCAGGCGGCGCCAGATCCCGTGGGGCACCTCCAGCTGGTCCAGGAGGTCGGCGAAGCCATGGCGCGCGAGTACGCCGGCGATTTCCTTCGCCCGGACTGCGTGGACCAGGAACGGCTTCACGGTTCGCCGGCTCGGGTGGGCGGAGGCGTGAGTTTTTCCTCGAGCACGCGGACCCGGCTCTCAAGCGAGGCGATCCGCGCCTGGGTCGTGGCGTCGGCGCTAGCGACGAGATCCTTCAGCTTGCCCCCGAGTCGGGTGCTCAGTTCCTCGAATTCGCGGCGGCCCTGCTCGGCTATCTTTTCCGCCATGACGCGGGCGTCGGCTGAGGTGACCTTGCCCTCGCGGACATAGTCGGCGAGCACCTCCTCCACCTTTTCCTTGGTGAAGACGGCGGCGCCCACGCCGGCAAGCAATGACTTTTTGATGAGATCGATCATGATGGGACAGCTTGGCCGCGCCGGCGCGCGTTCGCAAACGCTATCCGCAGGCCCCCAGAGGGCCGGTCGGCTCCGGGGAGCCGCGCTTAGGCGGCGGACTGCTCTTCGCTAGCCGGCCTCTGGAGGATGGCGGCTACTATGAGGACGATGATTCCCCCGATGATGATTGTGCCGAGGAACGCGAGGCCGGCCTGGACCGCGGGCGCGGTCATGATGCGCGCGATATGTTCCGCCTTGTCGATCTGGTCGCCGCTCATTCCCCGCTCCTGCAGCTTTTCCGACTGGGCCTGGATGATCACATCGGTCAGATGGGGGTTGATCACCTTGAAGTACAGGTAGGTGGTGAGGACGTTGAAGAGCGCGGCGAACAATTGGATCCCCATTCCGGTCAGGAACGCCTGGCCATAGGTGTAGGCCTGGCCCGGGGGGACGGCGCTGCGCCGCGCCTTGATTCCGCGGATCACAAAGAATACGCCGATCGCGAGCCCGCCAAGGCCGCCGATCCAGCGTCCCGCGCTGAGATGGGCCGGATCGGACTGCAGGCCGCAGATGAAGACGACGAGGGTGAGAAGGAAGCTGGCGATGGACAGGAAGAAGCCGTTGTTGAAGCAGTTTTTCATGGGGTTATCTCGGGGTTCTGAAGCGGGGCCCAATGAGGCAGAATCGCGTCGTCACGGCAATAGCGCACAACCGGATTGGATCATCCAACCGTAGGATTCCCTCAAAGTTCCGGGACATGGGGCGGCTTGGGATCGGTCCGGCCGGCTCCGGGCGGCTCCTCCGCGGCCGGTGCCGCAGGATGGTCGGGATTCGTGGAACCCGCCCCGGCGGCGTCCTCCGGGCATTCATAGTGGGGCTCGTACGAGGTCGGAAGATGTTCGGGCGGCGCCAGCGTGATGGCTGGCAGGCTCGGCGATGCGGGCGGCTGATCGGCCTCCTCGATCACGCGCTTTATCTCCCGTTCCACATCGCTCGCCGCCTTCTTGAATTCCCGCATCGTCTTTGCGAGGCCCCGGGCGAATTCGGGCATCTTGTCCCCGCCGAAGAAGATCAGGACGACCGCGAGGATGAGGATCAGCTCGGGCCCGCTGAAAATATCGAGAAAAGCCAGCGGTTGGAGCAGGATCGCCATCGACGTACTATGTCGTGAAATGCCGGGAAAGTAAGGCTGAAAGTTATTTCACGCCCACCGACACGGTGAATGTCTGCGTTTTTCCCGGCTGCACGAGATGGAGCCCCACCTTCGTCTCCGGCGCATTTGCGGGGCCCATCCACGGCTCGACGCAATAGAATGGCGAGTCCTCCGCGAGGGTCCAGGTGACGAATGTCGCCTCGGGCGGCGGCGTTCGCTCCGTGCCGATCCGCACGGTCACATCGCCGGGCTTGCCCTTCTCTCCGAAGACGGCCTCGCCGGTCCGGAGCCCGAGATGGAAGGTGTCTATGAGCGACGGATTGCCGAGCCCCTCCTCGTCGGAAAGGGTCGGCCCCGCCACGAGCTGGCCCGCGGCGTCCTGCTTCAGGCGCCGCGTCGCCGGAATCCGTATGAGATAGTCGCTGCGCTTCGCGCCCTCGGTCCAGGGCACCGTGAAGTAGAAGTGATGCCCGCCGCTCCAGGGGAGGGGTTCCGTCCCGAGGTTTGTCAGGGCAAATTCGCAGGCGAGCCCGAAGGGCTCGAACCGGTAGGTCACCACGAATTCGTAGTCGAAGGGGTAGCAGGCGCGAGCCTCCTCCCCCGGAATGAAGCGGGCCGCGAATCCTCGGGGGTCCATGCGGACGATCTCGAATGTCCCCTGCCGCGCTATCCCGTGGATGGGCATCGGCCGGCGCACCCCCTTTGCGTCCCTCCAGAAGAAGATTTCGCCCCGGTCGAAACTCCGTGCGTTGAAGGGAAAAAGGACGGGGTTGCCGCCGCGAATCTTGTGGAATTCGTCGAGGGACGCGGACTCGGGCCAGTAGAGGACGTCGCGGACGGATCCGTCGCCGAGCGTCAGGTTCCAGTTCATCAGGCGGGCTCCCTTCTCGGGCATCGCGAGAAAGGTCGAGGGGCCGACGCGCCAGCGCGTGAGCGTCTGGCCGAGGTAGGGGACTTTTTCCATTGCCGGACAACTAAGGTGCGTCCGGCCGCGATTGCGAAGCACTTTTTCACTCGTGCGCGGCGTCCCGGATGTGTAAGGTTTCCCTTTTCCGCCATGAGACACTTCCTCCAGGAGACCGACTTCAAGCCGAGCGAGCTCGGCGGGGTCTTCGCGCTCGCCCGCGACTTCAAGGGGCGGCGGGGAAAGGCTGCGCCAACGCCGCTCGCCGGGCAGACTTGGGCGATGATCTTCTCGAAATCGAGCACCCGGACGCGAGTGTCCTTCGAGGTTGCGATCCGCGAACTCGGCGGAAGCTCCCTTTTTCTAAACAACCACGACATCCATCTCGGCCGGGGCGAGTCCATCGAGGACACCGCCCGGGTCCTCTCCCGGTTCGTTCACGGCCTGGTCGTCCGGACTTTCGAGCACAGCGACGTCGAGCGGCTGGCGGCGGCGGGAAGCGTTCCCGTGATCAACGGGCTGACGGATTTCCTGCATCCCTGCCAGATCTATGCCGACGCATTCACGCTCGCCGAGCGGTGGGCGCGGAGCGACGACCTGCCGGGTGCGCTCAAGGGGCGGAAGATCGCCTTCCTCGGCGACACCGCGTGCAACATGGCGAATTCGTGGATCCTCGGCGCCAATCTCTTCGGCATGAAGATCGCCCTTTCCGGACCCAAGGGCTTTGCCCCCGGCCCTGGAATCGACGCCCTCCTGGCGAAATCGGGCTACGCCGGCGGCTACCAATTCACGACGGATCCCCGGGAGGCGGTCAAGGATGCCGACGCCGTCTACACGGATGTCTGGGTCAGCATGGGCAAGGAGGGCGAGGCCGGGGAGCGGAGCAAGCTCCTGTCCCCCTACGCGGTCACCGGCCAGCTTTTCGCCGCGGCGCGGCCCGACGCTTATTTCATGCACTGCCTTCCCGCCCATCCCGGCGAGGAGGTCGCAGCCGAGGTGCTGGCCAACCCGCGGTCGATCATCTTCGACCAGGCCGAGAACCGGCTGCACGTGCAGAAGGCAATCCTCGCGCTCCTCGCCGATGCTGCGCGGGCCAAATAATCCACAATGAAGATCGTCCTCGCATATTCCGGCGGCCTCGACACCTCGGTCATCGTCAAATGGCTCCGCGAGACCTATGACGCGGAGATCGTGACCTTTGCCGCGGACATCGGGCAGGAGGAGGAATTGAAGGGCCTTCCATCCAAGGCGCGGCGGACCGGCGCGTCCCGGCACTACACGCTCGATCTCGTCGAGGAATTCGCCCGGGATTTCATCTATCCGATGGTTCGGGCGAACGCCATTTACGAGGGCCAGTACTACCTTGGGACCTCGATCGCCCGGCCCCTGATCGCAAAGGCGCAGATCGCGATCGCAAAAAAGGAAAAGGCCGACACGGTCGCCCACGGCGCGACCGGGAAGGGCAACGACCAGTGCCGGTTCGAGCTGACCTACATGGCGCTGGCCCCAAAGCTCCAGATCCTCGCCCCATGGAAGATCGACGCCTTCCGGGCTGAGTTCCCCGGCCGGGCCGAGATGATCGCCTACTGCCGCAAGCACCGGATCCCCGTGGAGGCTTCGCTCAAGAAGCCGTATTCCATGGATCGGAACCTCCTGCACATCTCCTACGAGGCCGGGATCCTTGAGGACCCCTGGTTCGACCCGACGACGAAGGCAAACAAGGGCATGTTCAAGCTATCGGTCTCGCCCGAGGATGCGCCGAACAAGCCGGAATACGTCGAACTCGAGTTTGCCCGGGGCGATTGCGTCGCCGTCAACGGCCGGCGGCTCACCCCTGCGGGCGTCCTCAAGGCCCTCAACAAGCTCGGCGGCAAGCACGGCGTCGGGCGGGTGGATCTCGTGGAGAACCGGTTCGTAGGCATGAAATCCCGGGGCGTCTACGAGACGCCCGGAGGGACCATCCTCATGCACGGGCACCGGCAGATCGAATCGCTGACCATGGACCGGGAGGTCATGCACCTGCGCGATTCGCTGATCCCGAAGTACGCCGAACTGGTCTACTACGGCTTCTGGTTTGCCCCGGAAAGGGAGGCCCTCCAGGCGCTCGTGGACCAGAGCCAGCGCTACGTCTCCGGCACGGTCCGGCTCAAGCTCTACAAGGGCAATGTCATCACCTGCGGCCGGAAATCGAAGTACTCCCTCTACGACCTGAAGATCGCCTCCATGGAGGGCGTCAAGAGCTGGTACAACCAGAGCGACGCGACCGGATTCATCCGGCTGAACGGGCTCCGGCTCAGGGCGCGGAACCTGGTCCAGGGCGGACCCAAGGGCTAGCGCTCGCTACTCGAAGCGGACGGTGACCTGGATTTCCACGGTCGCGTTGCGCGGAAGTCCGGCGACGGCGACCGCGGCCCGCGCGTGCTTTCCCGCCTCGCCGTAGAGCTTCACGAAGAGATCGCTGGCGCCGTTGATGACCTGGGGGCTGTCGGCGAAACCCGCAACGCCGTTCACGAAGCCGGAGACGAAGAGGAATTCCTTAACGCGATCGAGCCGGCCCAGCGCCGACTTGATCGCGGCCAGGGTGTTCAGCGCGCACACCTGGGCCGCCGTGTTCGCCGTCTCGACCGTCTGCTCGCGGCCGACCTGCCCGGCATGGGTCACCGCTCCGTCGCGCGTGTTCAGGACGCCCGACAGGATCAGCGTATTCCCGTTGATCCGGTAGGGGACGTAGCTTCCGGCAGGAGCCGCCGGAGGGGGCAGGGAGATGCCGAGTTCGCCGAGCCTGGCTTCGATGGGATCCATGATGGGAAGTGACATGCGGGTAAAAGATGGTTTCAACAACCTTCTAATGACGGACCCGGGCCCCCTCGTGCGCCTCACCGGCGTCGGCAAGCGCTTTGGAGACGGCCCGGCTGTGCTGGAGAATATCGGCTTCGCCGCCCACCCGGGAGACTTCGTGAGCTTCATAGGGCCAAGCGGGTGCGGCAAATCGACCATCCTCCGGCTGGTCGCGGGCCTGACCGCGCCGAGCGCCGGCGAGATCACGGTGGGCGGCGCGGCATCTCCTGCTGGCGTTTTCCTGGTCTTTCAGGATGCCAATCTCCTCCCATGGCGCCGGGTCTCGGCGAACGTCGAACTTCCTCTCATGCTCCGGGGCGACTCCGTTTCCGTGCGGCGGGAGCGCGTGCGCGAGATGCTCGAACTCGTCGGTCTCCGGGATGCCGCCCGAAAATTCCCCTGGCAGCTCTCCGGCGGCATGAAGATGCGGGTGTCGATAGCCCGGGCCCTGAGCGTGTCACCCCGGCTTCTTCTCTTGGACGAGCCCTTCGGCGCCCTGGACGAGATGACGCGGAACCGCCTGAACGAGGACCTTCTCGCCATCCGCCAGAAAGACCCGTTCACCGCCCTCTTCGTCACTCACTCCGTCGCCGAGGCGATCTTCCTTTCGAATCGGATCGTGATCCTGTCTCCAAACCCGGGGCGGATCGCCCGCGAAATTGCTGTTCCATTTCCCTATCCCCGCCCGCCCGAGCTTCGCGAGGCCCCGGAATTCCTCAGCCTTCTCGCCGAGGCCTCGCACGCCCTTCGGTCCGTTCTCGCTCCATGAAACGCGGATCTGGCTGGATATTGCCCACAGTCACGGGCGCCGTCCTTGTGGCGCTCTGGTATGCGATAAAGGGATTCTGGCATATCCCGACATTCGTCCTGCCCTCGCCGGGGGAGATCCTCGAGGCCGGTTGGCAGGAGCGCCGGACCCTGCTTTCCTCGATCCTGATCACCGGCCGCGGCGCCCTTCTCGGGTTCCTCGCCGCCGTGGGGATCGGGTTTCTCATGTCGCTCGTCATGGCTTTCTCATTCCGGTTGAAGCAGTCGCTGTATCCGTACATCCTGATGCTCCAGATGACTCCGGTCATCATCCTGGCACCGATTTTTGTCCTGTGGCTCGGCCAGGGCCTCCCGGCGATCGTGGCCGTCACCTTCATGATCTGCTTTTTTCCCGTGGTCGCGAATACAACCATGGGTTTTCTTTCCGCCGATCGGGGGTGGGGGGAGCTCTTCGCCATCTGCGGGGCCACGCGGTGGCAGGAGATCCGGCATCTTCGGATCCCGGCAGCGATGCCGTATTTCCTAACGGGGGTGAAGATTGCGGGCACCCTTGCGCCGATCGGCGCCATCACGGGCGATTTCCTGGCCGGCACGCAGCAGAACGGCGTCGGCGGGATCGGCTTCATGACGATCGCCTACTTTTCCCAGCTCAAGATTCCGGCCCTCTTTGCGACCGGCCTAGTCGCCTGCGTCCTCGGTTTCCTTTTTGTCGGCGGCGTCAGCCTCCTCCACTGGCTCCTCCTCCGCCGCTGGCACGACTCTTTTATCTCCAAGGGCGAGGGCTAAACGGCCCCAAGTTTCTTTGGGCGACGGCGTGGGGCGGACGGAAAGGGATCCGGAAGGGGCATGAGCGGAGCTTCACGGGCGCCTCGGGGCCGAATCCCCTCGAGGGTGAGGCCGGCTGCGGCGGCCGGATGGGGAATTGCGGAGCGCAGCCCCGGAGGATTCCTTTCCGTCCGCCCCGCGCCCGCCACCCCGCTTAAGGGCTTGCCGCCGGGCGCCCTCCAGACTTGCCTAATCGGTTCATGAAAAAGGCCCTCGTCACCGGCATCACCGGCCAGGATGGCTCCTACCTCGCGGAGCTCCTTCTCGAAAAAGGCTATGAAGTGCATGGCGTCATCCGCCGGGCCTCGACCTTCAACACGAGCCGGATCGACCACCTCTACCGTGATCCCCATGTCAACGGCGTGCGCCTCCACCTGCACTATGGGGACTTGGCCGACTCGGTCCAGATGGTGAAGCTCCTCTACGAGCTCCAGCCCGACGAGATCTACAACCTGGGCGCCCAATCCCATGTCCGCGTCTCCTTTGACATCCCGGAATACACCGGCGATGTGGACGGGCTCGGCGCCCAGCGCATCCTCGAGGCCATCCGCGAGGCGGGCCTGGCCAAGAAAGTGCGCTACTACCAGGCCTCCTCGTCCGAGATGTTCGGCAAGGTGCAACAGGTGCCCCAGACCGAGACGACCCCGTTCTGGCCGCGCTCTCCCTACGGCTGCGCAAAGGTCTATGCCTACTGGCTGACCGTGAACTACCGCGAGAGCTACAACATCCACGCGAGCAACGGCATTCTTTTCAACCACGAGTCCCCGCGCCGCGGCGAGACCTTCGTCACCCGCAAGATCACCCGCGCAGCCACCCGGATCAAGCTGGGGCTCCAGGATTCGATCTACCTCGGCAACCTCGACGCCCAGCGCGACTGGGGCTACGCGAAGGAATACGTCGAGATGATGTGGCTCATGCTCCAGCAGGACCAGCCGGACGATTTCGTGGTCGCCACAAACGAGACCCACAGCGTGAAGGAGTTCTGCCAGGAGACGTTCGGCCTGCTCGGGCTCGACTGGCAGAAGCACGTGAAGTACGACGCCCGCTACGAGCGGCCCGCGGAGGTGGAGCTTCTCATCGGCGATCCCGCCAAGGCCCGCCGCAAGCTCGGCTGGGAACCCAAGGTCCGCTTCAAGGACCTGGTGAAGATCATGGTCGATCACGATCTGGAGTTGGCGAAGCGCGAGGCCCAGATCGCCCGGCTTCCGATGCCGTGAAGCTTTTTATAGCAGGCCATCAGGGCATGGTGGGATCGGCGCTCGTACGCCGCTTTTCCCGCGAGCCCGGCATGACGCTCGTCCTTCGGACGCGCAAGGAGCTCGACCTGACGAGCCAGGCGGCGGTCGAGGCGCTTTATGCCGTCGAAAAGCCCGACGTCGTCATCGTGGCCGCCGCCCGCGTGGGCGGCATCCACGCCAACAACACCTATCCCGCGGAATTCCTATTCGACAATCTAGCCATTGCGGCGAACACGATTCATCCGGCGCACCGGCACGGCGTAAAGCGGCTCCTCTACCTCGGAAGTTCCTGCATTTATCCCAAGGGAGCGCCGCAGCCCATGCCCGAGGATTGCCTGCTCACAGGCCCCCTGGAGCCGACGAATGAGCCGTACGCCGTTGCGAAGATCGCAGGTCTGAAGCTCTGCCAATCCTACCGCCGGCAGTACGGCGACTTCTTCCACTCGGGCATGCCGACGAACCTCTACGGGCCGTCCGACAACTACAACCTGGACAATTCGCACGTCCTCCCGGCCCTGATCCGCAAGTTCCACGAGGCGAAGGAGGCGGGCCGTCCCGAGGTCGTTGCGTGGGGTACGGGAGCCCCCCGGCGCGAATTTCTCCACGTGGACGACCTGGCGGACGCCTGTGCCTTCCTCCTCAAGCTTCCCAATCCGCCGGATTGGATCAATATTGGGACCGGCGTGGACGTCACGATCCGGGAATTGACCGTCCTCGTGGCGTCCGTCACCGGCTTCAAGGGAAAGATTGTGTGGGATAGCTCCAAGCCGGATGGCTCGCCCCGCAAGCTCCTCGAGGTAGGCAAACTCGCGGCGCTCGGCTGGAAGGCGCGGATCGCCCTTGAGGAAGGGATTGCCCGGACCTACCGGAGCTTCCTCGACGAGAAGGCCGCCGGAAGACTGCGCACATGAGCGACGCCGATCCCGAGTTCGCCGCCGAGGGCGACGGTGGCGCAAAAAAGTCTTTCTGGGGGCATCTGCAGGACCTGCGCGTGGCGCTTGTCCGCTCGGCTATCGCGATAGGCATCTCCCTTGTCGTCTGCCTCCTCCTCGACCAGCAGCTTGTCGGGCTCCTCGAATATCCCCTCCGCAGGATGGACATGTTCGCAAAGCCGCAGGCGACCGTCACCCTGGAGTTGGGCGCGGCGCGGCTCGGCCCCTATGCGGTGACCCGCGAGGAATTTCCCGCGCTGCCGGATGGCCCGGCGCCGCACGCCACGTTCCGGGTCGGCGTCTCGAAGATCGGCGGGGAGCAGGTCTTGACCCTCAAGCCCGACCCCGATGCGCCTGCCGGCGGCGCCATCGAGGTGCGGCTGCACAACCTGAGCCCAGCCGAGGCTTTTTTCGTCGCTTTCCACGTGGCCCTCTATGGTGCGATCGCCGTCTCGTCGCCCTTCTGGATTTATTTCATGGGCAGCTTTATTCTCCCCGCGCTCAATATGCGCGAGCGGCGGGCGGTCCTCTCGTGGCTCGGCTGGGGCGTCTTCCTCTTCATCCTGGGCGTCGCCAGCACCTACTTCCTCCTGCTCCCTGTGGCGCTCAAGGCCTCGGTCAAATATTCGAACCTCCTCGGTTTCAGCGCGTCCGACTGGCGCGCAGACGAATACATAAGCTTCGTCTGCAAGTTTCTCCTGGGGATGGGCGTTGGGTTCCAATTCCCGCTGGTCGTGCTCTTCCTCGTGAGGCTCGGCATCCTGACCCACAAGCAGCTGGCCCACTACCGCCGCCACGTGGTCGTCCTCTCGCTCATCCTCGGCGCAGTCCTGACGACCCCCGAGCCGATCACCCAGATCGCCATGGCCGTCCCCCTCTACCTCCTTTACGAGATCTGCATCTGGATCGCCTGGTACTGGGACTGGAAGAAGCGCAGGACCGAGAAACCGGCGGCTTGATCGCACTGCTATTTACAACTGGGACAGGGCTGAGGGGGCGCATCCTTGCGACTCGCGCTAGACTTGGGCCGGTTTTTTGCCATGGTGGATGCCCCTCCACCATGACCTCCACCGAGACCCTCAACATCATCGAGAACATCAAGAAGCGCGCCGGGCATCTCTGGAGGTTTCTTTGACGTCGAAATGAAGCAGCCGGAAATCGGCGCCTTGGAGGCGCAGATGACCGAGCCCGGCTTTTGGGACAACAACGACCGCGCCCAGAAGCACATAGCCAGGCTGAACGCCCTGAAGCGGACGATCGGACCGGTCGTTGCGTTCCATAAGAAGCTCGAGGACGTGGATGTGATGGTCGAACTCGTCCGTTCGGCCTCTCCCGCCGAAGGGGAGGCCTACGCGCGGGAGCTCGACCAGACGGTGGCGGCTCTCGTCGGGGAATTGGAGAAGATCGAAATCACGTCTTTTCTCTCCGGCCAGTTCGACCGCAACAACGCCATCTTTTCCATCCAGGCGGGCGCTGGCGGGACCGAGTCGTGCGATTGGGCCGACATGCTTTTCCGCATGTACACGCGCTGGGCAGAGCGCCGGGGCTTTGCCGTGGAGGTCCAGGACGTTCAGGCCGGAGACCAGGCGGGGATTACGAAGGCCACGCTGCTCATCAAGGGCGAGAACGCGTATGGCTACGCCAAGGCCGAGCGCGGGGTCCACCGGCTCGTGCGGATCAGCCCGTTCGACGCGAACAAGCGCCGGCACACGTCGTTCTGCGCGGTGGATGTGATCGCACAGATCGACGAGGATATTCCGATCGAGATTCCCGACGGCGAAATCCGGGTGGATGTCTACCGCTCGTCGGGAAAGGGAGGGCAGGGGGTGAACACCACCGATTCCGCCGTTCGGGTCACCCACATCCCGACCGGCATCGTGGTCGTCTGCCAGAACGAGCGCTCGCAGATAAAGAACCGTGCCAGCGCCATGAGCGTCCTCAAGGCGCGGCTCTACGAGCGGAAGCTCGACGAGCAACGGACGGAGATGGAGCGCTTCTACGGGGAAAAGGGCGAGATCGGCTGGGGAAGCCAGATTCGAAGCTACGTGCTCCAGCCGTACCAGATGGTGAAGGATCTGCGGACAGGGGTGAGCACCGGCGACACCCAGGCCGTGCTCGACGGCGATCTGGACCGGTTCATCACGGCTTGGCTGCGCGCCGGTTGCCCGCGTCACCGCAACAAGGACATCCAGATGGATGACTAGGCTGAAAAGCGGAAAGCGGAAATCGGAAAGCGGAAACTGAAATTCGGAAGCGACGAGCACTATGCCTGAACTTGCCTACGAAACCCTGCGCTCGGCGCTCGCGGCCCAGCCGCTCTTCGAGGCAAAAACCTGGCGGCTCTCGCCGGCGGCTTGGCCGCTCAGCCGGGAGCAGGTGGAGGAACTCGAGGCGATCGGCGCGGCATGCCTGGAATTCCACCTGGCGCTGGAGAATCTGTACCTCCGCTCGGCAGCAGGAAAGAATCTCCTGCGGAACAAGCCGCTCCTCGCTCCCTGGGTCGCCGACTATTTTGACCGGGGGAAGCCTTCGTGGCTCGTGGAGCGGGCTCGGGATCCCAGGAACCGTGGGATCTTTCCGCCCGCCCTCCGCCCCGATCTTCTCTTTACTGACGACGGCTTTGCGATGACCGAGCTCGACTCGCTGCCCGGCGGGATCGGGCTGACCGCGTTTCTGAACCGCCTCTATGCCGCGGAAGGCGGCCGGATTCTCGGAGCCGAGGACGCCATGCTTCTGAACTTCCACGCGTCGCTTGTGGCGCTGAAGCCCGGCGGCGGAAATCCCCTGATAGCGCTCGTCGTGAGCGAGGAGGCCGGAACGTACCGGCCGGAGATGCAATGGCTGGCCCGGGAGCTTCAGGCGCGGGGACGGCGGGTCTTCTGCCTGCGGCCGGACGAGATATTCCCGCTTGGCGGGGCCGTCTATTTCGACGCGGAGGGCAATCCGGAGAAGATAGACATCATCTACCGCTTCTTCGAGCTGTTCGACCTCGCCAACATTCCCGCCGCAGACTTCATCCTCGATGCGTGGGCCGCCGGGGAGGTCGCCGTGGGGCCACCCATCAGGCATTTCCAGGAGGAGAAGCTCGCGCTCGCCCTTTTCCAGCACCACCGGCTCCAGGACTATTGGTCCGAGGCGCTGAGCGCGCGGACGGCGAAGCGGCTCCGCGCCCTCATCCCGCCGTCGTGGATCGTCGATCCGACGCCGCTGCCGCCCGGTGCGGTGCTTGATGGCCCGCGCATCGGGGGCCGCGCGCTTGTCGATTGGCGCGACCTCGGAGGCGCGTCGCAGAAGGAGCGGGACCTCATCATCAAGATCAGCGGATTTCACGAGACCGCCTGGGGGGCGCGCAGCGTGCTCCTGGGAAGCGACTCTTCCCGCGAGGAATGGACGG
>CAZJNA010000023.1:0-2968 GCA_964547325.1 uncultured Opitutaceae bacterium
TCAGGGGCGGCTGCCTGACGGGCCCCAATCACTCCGGAGTCGAGCTGCACGGATTCCTGAGCTATCTGGTCAAGTGCAACCTCGAAGGCAAGGAATACAAGGTGTTTGGCTACAAGGGGAAGCAGGTTCGAGACAACATCCATTCGCTGGACGTGGCGCGCTTCATGGCCGCCTTTGTCGGTGCGCCGCGGGTCGGCGAGGTGTACAACCTTGGCGGCGGCAAGGCCAACAGCACCTCAATCCTGGAGGCATTCAAATTGACCGAGAGCCTCACCGGACGCCCCCAAGTCCACACCTATGTGGATGAAAATCGCATCGGCGACCATATCTGCTACTATTCGGACCTCCGGAAGATGCGCGCCCACTACCCGCAATGGGACATCACCCAGTCGCTCGAGGACACGATCCGGCAGATCGTCGAGGCGTGGAAGCAAAGGAAAAGCGGGGAAGGCAATTCGGAAAGCGGAAAGCGGAAAGCGGAAAGCGGATCATGAGAAGGCGAAATCGGAAATCGGAAAGCGGAAGGCGGAAAATGCCGGAAACACTCCGTCCCTTCGCGGCTGCGGCCATTCTGGGCGTCCTTTGCATGGCGAGTGGAGCACTGGCCCAGACGCCCTTGGTCAAGGATTCGCCGTTTCAGGCGGCAAGCGCTCCGACTGCGGCTGCGGTGCCGGCTGCCGCATTTGAGCTCACAGGGGTCGCGGTGACGCCAGACGGCTCGCGGCTTTGCATCTTTGAGGCTAAGGCCGGACACAGCCGATGGATCCCGGTCGGCGCGACTTCCGATGGGATTCAGGTCCTGAGCTACGATACGGCGCGAAAGCAGGCGGTCATCTCGGTCGACGGAAAGCGGCAGACGCTGTTTCTGCATGAGACGGCCGCCGCCGCGGACCTTTCGGCGCCGGCGCCGGCAACACCGGAAGCCAAAGCGCGGGAAGCGCGGCTCCTCACGGGCGATTTGCTCGATATCGGGCTGCAGCAGCGGCAGGCTTACGCAGCGGCTAAGAAAGCCGCCGGAAACTAGTCCCGCCCCACCCATGCGCATACTCATCTCCGGAATCTGCGGCTTTGTCGGGAGCACCATCGCCCGGGATCTGGCGAAAGGATCCCCGGGCCACGCCATCTCCGGGTTCGACAATTTCGTGCGCTCCGGAAGCGAGACCAACCGCGCTGAATTGAAGCGGCTCGGCGTGAACCTCTTTTACGGTGACCTCCGCTCCGCAAGCGACCTGGAAACCCTTCCGCCCTGCGACTGGGTCATAGACGCAGCCGCCAATCCGAGCGTCCTGGCCGGCGTCGACGGAAAGACGAGTTCGCGGCAGCTCGTGGAGCACAATCTCGGCGGAACCGTCAACTTGCTCGAATACTGCAAGCGCCACAAGGCCGGCCTGATTCTCATCAGCACGAGCCGGGTGTACAGCATCCCGCCGCTAGCCTCCCTTCCCGTCGCCGTCGTCGACCGGGCCTACAGGCCAGAAAAGCCCAAGATAGCCGGCCTGAGTCCGGCCGGGGTGGATGAGACTTTTTCGACCGCGGCACCCGTCTCCCTTTACGGCGCGACCAAGCTCGCAAGCGAGGCCCTCGCCCTCGAATACGGCGAGGCCTTCGGCCTGCCGGTGTTCGTCAACCGCTGCGGCGTACTCGCTGGCGCGGGCCAGTTCGGCCGGCCCGACCAGGGAATCTTTGCCTATTGGATCAATAGCTGGCTTCGCCGGCGGCCGCTCAAGTACATCGGGTTCGACGGGCAGGGCCACCAGGTGAGGGACTGCCTGCACCCGAGGGATCTGATCCCCCTCCTCGAGAAGCAGTTTACGGCGCCAGCGCTTTCCGCGGAGGACCGGGTCGTCAATGCGAGCGGCGGCGCCAGCTCCGCCATGTCCCTGCGGCAATTGAGCGACTGGTGCTCGGAAAAACTGGGCGCCCACTCGGTCGCATCCGACCCCACGCCTCGCGCCTTCGACCTCCCCTGGCTCGTCCTCGATTCATCCAAGGCAACCCGGCTTTGGAAATGGCAACCCAAGACGGCGGTGCCGGCCATCCTGGACGAGATCGCAGCCCACGCCCAGGCGCATCCCGACTGGCTCGACGTTTCGGCCCCGCTGTGACGCCCTCCCCGGACAGGACGCTTCCGGCCCTCACCCTCTTCTCGGTCGTCATCCCCGCCCGCGACGAGGAGGCCTCGCTGCCCTCGACCCTGCGGGACCTGCACGGCGAATTCGTGCGCGAGGGCGTCCCGCACGAGATTGTCGTCGTGGACGACGGAAGCCGCGATTCCACCTGGCGGGTGCTGCAGTCCCTCAAGGCGGAGATTCCCGAAGTCGTGCCGGTCAAGAACACCGGCCTAAACGGCTTCGGCCGCGCGATCCAGTGCGGCTTCGACCACATCCACGGGGACGCGGTCGTAATCGTCATGGCGGACGCATCCGACGCGCCAGCCGACGCCGTCCGCTACTGGCGCATCCTGAACGAGGGCTACGAATGCGTCTTCGGCAGCCGCTTCATCAAGGGCGGCCGGGTCATCGACTACCCTGGGGTCAAGCTCTTCGTAAACCGGCTGGCGAACCTCTTCATCCGGATCCTCTTTGCGATCCCACTCAACGACACGACGAACGCCTTCAAGGCGTACCGCCGGGGCGTCATCGAGGGCTGCCGGCCCTACCTGGCGCCGCATTTCAACCTGACGGTTGAGATACCGCTCAAGGCGATCGCCCGCGGTTACACGTGGACGGTGACCCCCATATCCTGGCAGAACAGGAAGCACGGCGTCGCCAAGCTGAAAATAAAGGAAATGGGCAGCCGCTATTTCTTCATCTGCATGTATGTCTGGCTGGAAAAGTACTTCAGCCGGGGCGACTACCGCAAAAAGTAAAATGCTTTCCGTAGCCGCATTTTCGCCTTTCCCTGTTTCTTTTCCGCCTTCCGCTTTCCGCTTTCCGCTTTTCACATGATCTATCTCCTCGGAGGTTCC
>CAZJNA010000023.1:3068-34126 GCA_964547325.1 uncultured Opitutaceae bacterium
CGCCTTCCGCTTTCCGCTTTCCGCTTTTCACATGATCTATCTCCTCGGAGGTTCCGGCTACGTGGGCCACGCCTATCAGGCGCTTCTGGCCAAAAAGGGCATACCGTTTCGCAATGTGCGTCGCGCCGACCTGGATTACTCCAATCCCGGCGTGCTCAAGGCCGCGCTCCTGCGCGACAAGCCGGAATTCCTGATCAATGCAGCCGGGTACACCGGTAAGCCGAACGTGGACGCCTGCGAGCTCCACAAGGCGGAATGCCTCGCCGGCAACGCGGTCCTTCCGGGAACGGTCGCCGAGGCCTGCGCCGAGGCGGGGGTCCCTTGGGGCCATGTCTCCTCGGGATGTATTTACAACGGCTCCCGGGCGGATGGGAAGGGGTTCACCGAGGAGGATGAGCCGAACTTCAGCTTCCGGACGAACCATTGCTCCTTCTACAGCGGCACGAAGGCCCTGGGCGAGGAGGTGCTCGCGGGAAAGCCGAACATCTACGTCTGGCGCCTGCGCATCCCCTTCAACAACGTCGAGAATCCGCGCAACTACCTGACGAAGCTCATGCGCTACGCGCGCCTGCTCGAGGCCACGAATTCCCTGTCGGAATTGGAGGAATTCGTGGCAGCGACTTTCGCCTGCTGGGAAAAGCGCGTGCCCTTCGGGACCTACAACGTAACCAATCCCGGATCCGTCACGACCCACGAGGTCGTGGAGATGATCCGCCGGAGCGGCGTGTGCGACAAGGCCTTCGACTTCTTCAAGAGCGAGGATGAATTCATGAAGATCGCGGCAAAGACCCCCCGCTCGAACTGCGCGCTCGACGCCTCGAAGATCGCCGGGGTCGGCATCCGGATGACCGAAGTGCACGAGGCCGTGGCTCGCTCGCTCAAGAATTGGCAGGCTTCAAAGCCATGAACCTCCTCGTCACGGGCGGCTGCGGCTTCATCGGCAGCAATTTCATCAGGCAACGCCTTCTGGAAAAGGGATCCTCCGTCACCCGTCTGGTCAATCTGGACAAGCTGACCTATGCCGGAAATCCGGCGAACCTGGCGGATCTGGCGGGCGACGCCCGCTACGTCTTTGCGCACGGCGACATCGGGGACGAGAAACTTGTGCAGGCGCTCCTCTCCGAGCACGCCATCGACGCCGTCGTCAACTTCGCAGCCGAGTCGCACGTGGACCGCTCGATCGATTCCCCGGAGCCCTTCTTCCAGACGAATGTCGTAGGCACCCTCCGGCTGCTAAACGCCTCGCGCCGGCATTGGGCCGGCCTTCCCTCCGGGAAGAAGGAGGCTTTCCGGTTCCTGCATGTGTCCACGGACGAAGTGTACGGAACCCTGGGCCCAAAGGATCCCGCTTTCACGGAGGAGACCCCTTTCGCGCCGAACAGCCCCTACGCGGCATCGAAGGCGGCGAGCGACCACCTGGTCCGCTCCTTCCAGCATACGTATGGGTTTCCGACCCTGACGACCAATTGTTCGAACAACTACGGGCCCTATCATTTCCCCGAGAAGCTGATCCCGCTCGTCATCCTGAACGCGCTGGATGGGAAGCCGTTGCCGGTCTATGGCGACGGCCAGCAGGTCCGTGACTGGCTCTACGTCGAGGATCACGCCCGGGCGATCTGGCTCGTCCTGCAGGGAGGACGATTGGGCGAAACCTACAATATCGGCGGCCTGAACGAGCGCCCGAATCTCGAGGTCGTCCAGAGGATTTGCGGGCTCCTCGACGCCAAGTCCCCGCGGCCGGACGGGAAGAAATACGCCGAACAGATCACCTACGTGGCCGACCGTCCGGGACACGACCGCCGCTACGCGATCGACTGCGCGAAGATCGGGGGCGAACTCGCCTGGAAGCCGCGTGAATCCTTCGAAACCGGTCTTGAGAAGACCGTGGACTGGTACCTGGCCCACCGGCCCTGGTGCGACGACATCACGGCGAGCCGCTACCAGCGACAAAGGCTCGGCAGCGCGGGGAAAACAGCCTAGACAGGTTCCCGACGATTTCCATGAAGCGAAAAGGAATCATCCTGGCCGGCGGCTCGGGCACCCGGCTCTATCCCCTTACGATCGCGGTGAGCAAGCAGCTCATGCCGATCTACGACAAGCCGATGATCTATTATCCGCTGTCGGTCCTGATGCTGTCGGGGATCCGCGAGATTCTGGTCATTTCCACGCCCCAAGACCTTCCCCTCTTCCGAAGGCTCCTCGGCGACGGCTCGCAGCTGGGCGTGAAATTCAGCTACGCCGAGCAGCCCAATCCCGAGGGCCTGGCCCAGGCCTTCCTGATCGGCGCCGACTTTGTCGGCGACGACCCCTCGGCGCTCATCCTGGGGGACAATCTCTTCTACGGGCACGACCTCGTGAAGGCGCTCGATTGCGCGGCAGCGCGGGAGACCGGAGCGACGATCTTCGGATATCACGTGGCGGACCCCAAGTCCTACGGCGTTGTCGAATTCGCGCCGGACGGCCGGGTGCTGTCGCTGGAGGAAAAGCCGGCCGCGCCGAAATCGAACTACGCGATCCCCGGAATCTATTTCTACGACCGCGAAGTCGTGGGGCTGGCCCGGAAGCTGAAGCCCTCGAAGCGGGGCGAGCTCGAGATCACCGATTTGAACCGCCTCTACCTCGAGGCAAACCGGCTGCACGTCGAACTCCTCGGCCGCGGCACGGCGTGGCTCGATACCGGCACGCATGACTCGCTGCTGGAGGCGGCGCAGTTCGTCCACGTGATCGAACACCGCCAAGGGCTCAAGATCGCCTGCCCCGAGGAGATCGCCTGGCACAAGGGCTGGATCGACCGCGCCCGTTTCGAGGCCACCCTAGCCCAGCTCGGCAAGTCCGCCTACGGGCAGTATTTGCGGCATTTGCTCGCGGAAGCGCCGCGGGGCTGACCGGCCGCCCGAAGGATGCTCGCGCGCCTCTCCCCCCTGGCCGCCACCTTCTCACCGGCTCCGAAGCTGAGCGTGGTGGTCCCGCTGTTCAATTGCCTGGCCCTGTCCAAGGCGATGACGGGGGCCCTGCGCGCCACGATCCCGGCCGGCACAACCTGCGAGATCATCCTCGTCGACGACGCCAGCACGGACGGGACCCGCGAGTGGCTGGCGACCCTCGGCTCGCCCTTCCGCGTGGTCCTGAATGAGCGCAACCTCGGCTACGGCGCGGCGAACAACCGGGGAGCCTCGCTTGCGCGCGGGGAATACCTTGCCCTCCTCAACAACGATCTTGTGCTGCGGCCCGGCTGGCTCGAGCCGATGCTCGAGGCCCACCGCTCGCTCGGCACCGACGCGGGCCTGATTGGAAACGTCCAGACGGACGCCCGGTCGGGAGCGGTCGACCATGCGGGAATCGTCTTCAACCACAAGGGCAAGGCGGAGCACGACAGGCATCCGCCGTCCATCTGGGCCCGATCCTTCAGACCGGTCCGCAAGGTGCCCGCGCTGACGGGGGCCTGCGTCCTCATGACGACCGCACTCTGGAAGTCCCTCGGAGGGTTCGACGAGGGCTATGTCAACGGGTGCGAGGACGTCGACCTCTGCCTGCGCGCAGCCGCAGCGGGCAGGACAAACGCGGTGGCGCTCCGCTCCGTTGTCGGCCACCACATCAGCTCCTCCCCGGGAAGGAAGAGCAGGGACGAGGAAAATTCACACCGCCTGGCCGTCCGGTGGCGCCCGACCCTGGTCCGCCTCGGGGCAACCGCCTGGTGCCGTAATTACCTCGGCGGCGACCCCCAGACGCTGCCGGATCAGGAACTGGCGCGCCAGTGCGCCTGCTACCTCGCCGGCCTGCGGAAGTCGCCTCCATCCGGCGCCTGCGCGGGTGTCCAGGCGGAGCTCGAACTCGAGCTCCAGCGCTGGCAATCGGAAGCCGGCGCCCGGTGACCCATCCCGTGCGCCCACGCTTCCGCCTAGCCGCAGCCTTCCTGGTCATCGCCGCCCTGGCCGGCTGCCGGCCGGGGAAATCCGCGGCACCGGCCGCACCGGACAAGGACGTTCCGCCCCATGGCGGGACCGTGGTTGTCCTCGGGACCGGGATCTATCGGCTTGAATTGGTCCTGGATTCCGCCGCGGGCCGGATGGACGCGTATGTCCTCGACAGCGAGGTCGAGAATTTCATCCGGACAAAAGCACTCTCCTTCGAACTGATGGCCACGGTCGGCGGCGAAAAGAAGACCCTCACCTTCCGGGCCATGCCAAACCCGGCGACCGGCGAGACGGTCGGCGACACCTCGCAATTCGAGGCCGAGGCGGATTGGCTCAGGACCGTCCGGCATTTTGACGCCGTCCTGACCGAACTGCCAGTCCGCGGAACGGCATACTCGAACATCTCCTTCAAGTTCCCCGAGGGGAACGACGCCGATTGAACAGCGCCTTCCATCGCATCCTCGGCGTGGCCGCGCTCTGTCTGGGTGGAAATGCGGCTGGCGCGGTTCCGCTCCGCGTCGTGACCCTTTTTCCAATCCTGACCGAGATCGCCCGGGATGTCGGCGGGCCGGACGTGGCGGTCACGAGCCTCCTTCCTCCCGGCGTGGACCCTCACACCTTCGAGCCCGCGCCGAGGGACATGCGCGCGCTCGCCGATGCCGATCTCGTCCTGGCATCCGGCCTCGGCCTTGAGAACTATCTCGACAAGCTCGCGGTCAATTCGGGAACCCGCGCGAAGATCGTAGCGGTCGGCGACGTCCTGCGCGACCGGGCTCTGGTCGTCGAGTCCCACGGCCGTCGAGAATTCGATCCGCATTGGTGGAATAGCATCATGGCCACCCAGGATGTCGTGCGCCGCATCGCGGATCAATTGGCCGAGCTCAGGCCTGAAAACGCGGCAGATATCCGCGGCCGGGCAAGCGAGCTCCTCGCCCGGCTCGGCGCGCTCGACGCCTGGACGAAGGAGCAGCTATCGGTGCTGCCGCCCGGAAGGCGCCAGCTCGTCACAAGCCACGACGCCTTCGGGTGGTTCTCCCGCGATTATGGCTTCACGGTCCATCCGATAGCGGGGCTGAGCCCCGGCGCGGAACCCGACGCACATGAGCTTGCCCAGCTCGTCGAGCTTCTCCGCCGGGAGAAGATCCCGGCGGTCTTCATCGAGGATTCGGAGAGTTCAAAGCTGGCCTCGGCCCTGGCCCGGGAGGCCGGTGCCAGGATCGGGGGAACGCTCTATCCGGATGGCCTCGTCCCGGAAGCCGACGGATCCACCTACGAGGCCCTGTTTCGCCACAACGTCCTCACCATAGTCCAAGCCCTGCGTTGACGGGCGGAGGCGAGGGCGCAATTTTGCCGGAAGGGCCCTCGAAGCGGCCTCGCTGGCCTCATTGCCGCATCGGGGCCGTCGCCTGGCGCGGCCGGGTTTGCGGCAAGACTTGGCTTGGCCAGCACAAGACGCGGAGAGGGCCCTTCCGGCAAAATTCCGCCCTCGCCGACGGGTTGCCAGCCGTCCATTCCCGGCTACGCTCTCAGCCGAATGATTCCCGTAACCGTGCTCACCGGCTTCCTGGGCGCAGGAAAGACGACCCTCCTGAACCGCATCCTGACCGAGCAGCACGGCCGGAAGCTGGCGGTGATCGAGAATGAATTTGGCGAGGTCGGCGTCGACCACCAGCTCGTCATATCCGGCGACGAGGAGCTGTTCGAAATGAACAACGGCTGCATCTGCTGTTCCGTGCGGGGAGACCTGATCCGGATCCTGGGGCGGCTGCTCAAGCGCAAGGACAAGCTCGACGGCGTCCTCATCGAGACCACCGGGCTGGCGAACCCGGCGCCGGTCGCGCAGACGTTCTTTTCCGACGATGAGATCCGCTCCGCCTTCAGGCTCGACGCCATCGTCACGGTCGTGGACGCAAAGCACGTCGTTCAGCACCTCGATGCCGACGACGAGTCCGTGAAGCAGATCGCCTTCGCCGACGTCATCCTGCTCAACAAAACGGACCTCGTGGCACCGGCGGAACTCGACCGGCTCGAGGAACGGATCCGCCGGATAAACGCCGTCGCCAAGGTGCACCGCACCCAGAACTGCGCCCTTCCCCTGGACCGCGTCCTCGACGTCGGCGGATTCAACCTGGACCGCGCTGTCGAACTCGACCCGGGATTCCTCGAGACGGAGTACCCCTTCGAGTGGGCGGGAGCCTATCCCCTTCCGGCCGGAATCCACGAGATCGTCATCGGCCACGACGGGGGGCACGAGCACCACGATCACGGGCACGACCATCACCACCACCATCACGGCAACGAGAATGAGCTCGATCTCGCCATCCTTCCCGTGAATTCGCTCGAGGAAACCGAGCTTGTCCGGGCCAGGGAGCGCGCCGTCGCGCTCTTTGCCACGGATGAGAACCGCGTCAAGGAGGGTTCTGTCGTGAAACCGGGCCCGGGACGCCACCGCCTGCTCCTCCACGAGGGAAGGGGGCGGTTCAAGCTCGAGGTGCCGAAGAGCGGGCACTGCGTCGTCTTCGAGGAGTGCGGGGAGGTGCCGCTCCATATCCATGTCGGCGGGGAAATCGTCAAGCCCGACTGGCAGCAGGACTTCCACGCCGCCCATGAGCACAATGACGATGTGACTTCCGTCGGCATCCAGCAGGCGGGAGACCTCGACGGCAAGCGGCTCAACGAGTGGATCGGCGGGCTATTGCGGACCAAGGGAGGCGACATCTACCGGATGAAGGGCGTCCTGAGCGTCAAGGGAAGCGACAAGCGCATGGTTTTCCAAGGCGTACACATGCTCTTCGACGCCCGGTTCGACCGCCCCTGGGGGGCCGAGCCGCGGAAGAACACACTCGTCCTGATCGGCAAGAATCTCGATAGGAACGAGCTGACCGAGGCTTTCCAGAGCTGCCTGGTCTAGCCCTCCATGCAGCTCACCAAGCACTGGGCGGCGCAGCTCGACGACTACGTCATCGACCTGGCCTGGTCGCCGGACGGCGGAGACCTCGCGGCAGCCTCCGCGGCCGGGCCGATCCGGCTCCTCGCCGCGGGCGACGGGGCCGCCCTCCACGATTTGCCGGGCCACGATGGCGGCACGAACGCGATCGCCTGGAAGGCCGGGAGCCGGCTCCTGGCCTCGGGGGGCCAGGATGGCGCCGTAAAATTGTGGGACGGAGCGAGCGGACAGCACACGGCGACAGCGAAGCTAGGCGGCGGCTGGGTGGAGCACCTGGCTTGGGGAACGAACGCCCTCGCCGCCGCCTCCGGCCGGAAGCTCTTCCTCGTGAATCCCGATGGCGCGATCCGCCATGCCTTTCCGGATGCGCCGAAGACAGTCACCGCTCTCGCCTGGCGGAAGGTGCCGGAGCCTCCCCTCCTTGCGGCGGCCTTCTTCGGCGGGGTCAGGCTGATCGACCCGGGCGATTTCAGCATGCGGAAGGAGCTTCCCTATGGGAACGGCATCCAGACGCTCGTCTGGGCGCCGGACGGAAGGTGGCTTGTCTCGGGCAACCAGGACCCGAGCGTCCACTTATGGATACCCGACGAGGAAGCCGAACTGCAGATGAGCGGATACGAGGGGAAGGTGAAGCACGTCGCCTTCGACCACACCAGCCGCTGGCTGGCGACCGCGGGCGGGCACGATGCCTGCGTCTGGGACTGCAGCGGCGCGGGGCCCGAGGGACGGACGCCAGCAATGCTCCCCCATGAGAGCCCAGTATCCGGGCTCGCCTTCCAGGGCAGCCATGGGCTTCTGGCGTCCGCGGCGTCGGACGGGACCGTCATGCTGTGGAGCATCGAGCGAAAGCAGCCCCTGAGGGCCACGGTCAAGATGCCGCACGCGCCCACGCGGCTCGCCTGGTCGCCGGACGACCGCCAGCTCGCAATCGGCTCTGAGAAGGGCGTCGTCTACGTCCTCAAATGCGAGGGTTAGGAAAACTAACGGGGGAGCCTCAGAATCTCGCAGATCTTGCGCCCAATTTGACGGCGCCGTTCATGGCTGACACGCCCCATGATCGACACGCATGCACTCTTATCCACCAGGTAAAACAAACCGCAATCGATGACCGTTGAGTATTCAAGACCGTCCGCTCCATTCAGCTGAGTCTGCCAAGAGTCGAGCGCCGCCGCGGGCTGCCGCTTCGATCCGTAAAGCACATTTATGCGGGAGACGCGCGGATCCAGGCAGTCCTCCTCGCACGAGATCACCACTGCCAGATGCAGGTCGCGATCGCGCGGATTGAGCCGAACCCGCACTATGTCCCATTGTTGCATGCTATCGCTGGGGCGGATGGTTGGCGGCAGCGGAGTTTGCAATTCGATAGCCTTCGGCGTTCCTCCGAAAATAACCGACCGGGCGGTCAGGGATAGGCTCAGGCACGACATACTCCGTCAATTGAACCAGGCGAGCGCCCTTCCGGATCACGACCGCCTCGCCCCGAAGGGCACGCTCGATGAGCCGGCCAATGTGAGGCTTCGCCTGGGAGACAGTAAGAATATCCATGGGTCCAAAAATAGGCCTAAAGATAGGTCTGTCAATTGGTCTATCTGCAATGACGCATGCGGAAATGGCGTTCATCACCAATCCTAGTAACAACCGCTGCCACCAGAACCGGCCGCGAGCTCAAGAAAACCGCAGCCTGTTGTCGCCATCCAGCCGCTTTGAGAGGTCGATCGGGTCGCCGACCGAGACCGTCCCGGGCGCCACTTGATAGGCCCAGACTTCGAAGTAATTGAGGGTGAGCGGTCCGTAGATCGTCGCAAAGGCGCAGTCCACCGCGTCCGCTCCGCAGGCGACCTTGACCCTTCCGATCCGCGGGACGTTGTAGCGGGGATCGTAGGCGAACCACTTCCCGCCCAGATAGACCTCGAAATAGGCGTGAAAATCCATGGGCGAGCCGGTATCGACGTAGGCGATGTCCGGCAGGTGCCCGGTGACGTAGCGGGCGGGAATATTGAGCGCACGGCAGAGGGCGACTCCGACATGGGCAAAATCGCGGCAGACGCCAAATCCCTGTGCGATGACCTCGGAGGCTGCAGTGTCCGATCGGCCCTGGCCAAAACGGTATTGGATTTTGCCGTGGATCCAGTCGCTGACCGCGCGAACCTGCATGTGGCCGCGGGGGACGGTCCCGAACTGGTCCCAGGCAAACTTGATCAGCCGGTCGGAATCGCAGTACCGGCTGGGCAGCGTGTAGCGGAGCAGTCCGACCGGCAGCTCGCTCATGGGCACAACCAGGTCATTCGCCTGGTGAAAATTATCTCCCACCGAGGGGACGAGGACGAGGGCGTCGTGGCTTATCTGGTTCTGCCCGCGCGGCAGGATAAGGCGATAGAGGATGTTTCCGTGAGCGTCCTCGAACTCCTCGCAGGGAAGCCGGTCTCCGAGCACAAGCCGTTCCTGCTGCACGACCTGCATCGTGTCCATGCGGGGCTTCAGGTTCATGAGGACGGCAACGTCCGCCGGCGCCTCGTAGCGCAGAAGGCACCCGACGCGCACGACGAGATCGAGCTTCGGAATCACCGGCATCGGTCCGACATATCCCGATTATTCGCAACGTCAATCTGGCTTCGGCCCAAATTCTCTTGCCGCTCCCTGCGGGGGGTTCGTACTCACACGCTTCCCTAAAACCGACGACGACCGGGCCTGCCGGGCCAACGACGGCGAATCGAACGCGCATCCCCACCCCATGACTTATCCCTTTTCCCGCCGCCGCTTCCTGAAAAAAACCGCCCTGGCTGCCGGTGCCGGCCTCACGGCACCCCTGTGGCAATCGCGGCTGCGGGCGGCGTTCGCCCCGGATTCGGCAAGCGGATCGTCGGGCCGCACGCTCATGCCGGGGCCGTTCAAGCCGACGTGGGAATCGCTCGTGCAAAACTATAGGTTCCCGGACTGGTATCGGGACGCCAAGTTCGGGATCTGGGCGCACTGGTCCGCGCAATGCGTTCCCGAACAGGGCGACTGGTACGCGCGCAAGATGTATATCCAGGGAGAGAAGGACTACGATTACCACGTAAGGACCTACGGCCATCCGTCGAAATTCGGGTTCATGGAGGTCGAGAATCTCTGGAAGGCCGAGCGCTGGGAGCCGGAGAAGCTGATGGCGCTCTACAAGCAGGCCGGGGCCAGGTATTTTTTCGCGCTCGGCACCCACCACGACAATTTCGACGCGTACGATTCGAAGTATCACGGCTGGAACTCGGTAAACGTGGGCCCAAAGAAGGACATCGTCGGAATCTGGGGCAAGGTGGCCCGCGCAAACGGCATGCGCTTCGGAATCAGCAACCATTCGTCCTGGGCCCCGCGCTGGCTGCAGCCCGCCTATGGCTACGACGGCGAAGGACCCCTGGCAGGAGTGCGCTACGACGCGTTCACGCTGACCAAGGCCGACGGCAGGGGAAAGTGGTGGGAGGGCCTCGATCCGCAGGACCTGTACACCGGTCCCTCGGTTGTGATGCCTGACGGCCTTGCCAGCGCCCAGGCCGTGCGGGACTGGCAGAACAAGAATACGAGCCTGGCCAAGAGCAACCCGATGCCGGTCGCCGGCTTTTGCCAGAATTGGTTCCTGCGCACCCAGGACCTCGTGGACAAGTACCGGCCCGACGTCCTCTATTTCGACACGAACGAGCTGCCGCTCGGCCAGGCCGGGCTCGATCTTGTTTCCCACTACTACAATTCGAGCGCGGCCCGGAACGGCGGCCAGGTGGACGTCGTGGTCAACGGGAAGCATATCGAGCCGGCGCATGTCGGTTCGTTTGTCGAGGACATCGAGCGCGGTGTCGCGAACGGGATCAGGCCCGAGCCCTGGCAGACCGACACCTGCATCGGCGACTGGCACTACAGCCGGCCCCTCGCGGAAAAGAACGGCTACAAGACGGTCTCGCAGGTCGTCGGCATGCTGGTGGATGTCGTGAGCAAGAACGGCAACCTCATGCTAAATATTCCCGTCCGCGGCGACGGAACGATCGACGAGCACGAAGTGACTTTCCTGCAAGGGCTGGCGGCCTGGATGGCGGTCAACGGCGAGGGCATCTTCGCGACCCGCCCGTGGAAGACCTTCGGGGAAGGCCCCACCCGGCTCTCCGGCCGCGAGCGGAACACCGCCTACACGTCCGAGGACATCCGCTTTACGGCCAAGGCCGGGACGCTGTATGCCTTTGTCCTGGCGTGGCCCGCGTCCAGAACCGCGCTGATCAAGACGCTGGCGGCGAATTCGCCCCAGCTCGCTGGCCGGAAGGTGGCAGGCGTCTCCCTGCTCGGCTATGGCGGAACCCTCGATTGGTCCCAGGATGACCAGGGCCTCACAGTAAAGCTGCCGGAAAAGGCTCCCTCGGACTACGCTGTCACGCTGCAGATCAGGGGCGTCGCGTAGCGAGGCTGCGCAGATCGCGAGCGGAACGACCCTGGCCGGCCTCCCAGGCGCAAATTCCGCTTGCCGCCCGGCCGAATGACCCCGTACTACCTATCCTCTTCACGACCCGAAAGGTCGTCTGGCAAGATAGCTCAGTTGGTAGAGCAGAGGACTGAAAATCCTTGTGTCGCCGGTTCGATTCCGGCTCTTGCCACCATTTTCGACAGCCGCATCGCGCCGTCACCCAAGTGAATAACCAAATGCAGCCGACGTCCCACGCAACGGCCACGCTCCGCTTCATAGCCTTTACGAAGGTCCTGAAGGGCCTGCTGCTGGTCGCGATCGGCCTGGGCGCCTTCAATCTGATCGACAAGGACCTGGTCGAAATCGCCCGAAACTGGACGATGCATCTCAGGATCGATCCGGAAAACCACTACGCGCGGCTGTTCATTGAGAAGGTGGCCAATGTCGACGCCGTCAAGCTGCGCCGGTACGGCGTGGTCTCGTTCCTGTTCGCCGCCGAGCTCTTTACGGAAGGCGTCGGCCTCTGGCTCAACAGGACCTGGGCCAAGTACATGGTGCTCGTGGGGACCGGATTCTTCATACCTCTTGAGGCTTACGTCTGCGTCCGCCGCTTCACGTGGGAGCACCTCGCCCTCTTCATCGTGAACGTCGCGGTCGTGGCCTACGTCGCCACGGTGGTTCGCAGGGAGCACCGCAAGGAAGCCTAGATTGCCTTCCGCGGCAGCTTAACATCGGGCAGGAAGCCGGTCAAAAGGCCGATCAGGGGCAGGAATGCGCAGACCTGGAACACGTGGATGATGCCGGTCCGGTCGGCCAGCCAGCCGAGCAGGGCCGATCCTATCCCGGCCACGCCGAAGGCGAAGCCAAAGAACAGGCCGGCTATGAGACCGGTCCGGCCGGGAATGAGATCCTGGGCATAGACAAGGATCGCGGAGAAAGCCGAGGCGAGGATAACGCCGATCACGATCGACAGGGCGACCGTCCATGCCAGGCCGACGTGGGGCAGGATGAGCGTGAAGGGCGCCACGCCGAGGATCGAGACCCAGATGACATACTTGCGGCCGAAACGGTCGCCCACCGGGCCGCCGAGGATCGTTCCGGCGGCGACCGCAAAGAGGAAGATAAAGAGGTAAAGATCGGCGGCCGTCACCGAGAGGTGGAACTTCGCGATCAGGTAGAACGTGTAATAGTTGGAAAGGCTGACGAGGTAGAAGTACTTCGAAAAGGTGAGCGCCATCAGGATCGCGACCGACGCGATCACCTTGCCGCTGGAAAGGCCTGCTCCCGGATGGCGCTCCAGTGCCGCGCGAAGCCGCAGGCGGTGCCGGCTGTACCAGCCTCCGACGCGGGCGAGAATCACGATCCCCAGGAAGGCGGCCGCGGAGAACCAAAGGATCCGCGCCTGCCCTCCCCGGACTATGATGAGGGCCGCAAGGAGCGGACCGAGCGAGCTTCCGAAATTCCCGCCCAGTTGGAAGAGGGACTGCGCGAAGCCGTGGCGCCCGCCCGAGGCCATCCGGGCCATCCTGGAGGCTTCCGGATGAAAGACTGCGGAACCTATCCCCACAAGGCCGGCAGCCGCGAGAATGGCAAAGTACGAGCCGGCGAACGCCAGCAGCACGAGTCCGAAGAGCGTGAAGCCCATCCCTATCGCGAGCGAATAGGGCTGCGGCTTCCGGTCGGTATAGAAGCCCACAAAGGGCTGCAGCAGGGATCCCGTCATCTGGAAGCAAAGCGTGATCAGGCCCACCTGCGTGAAGGTCAGGCCGAACTGGCCCTTCAGGACGGGATAGATGGCCGGAAGCAGCGACTGGATCGTGTCGTTGAGCATGTGCGAAAAACTCAGCGCCACCAGGATCCGCATCACGGTGCTCCCGGTCCCCGCCTTCCGTTTGTTGCTGCTTTCCATGGAACGGGAAAGCGTGCGGGAAATGCCGCGCCGGACCACATATTTCTGGGGAAGCGGCGCCACTTGCTCTCATTAGGCCATTGACATCATCCGATTGACATCCGTACGTGATCGCGTACGCTTAGTTATGAACTCGATACCGGTGACCAAGGCCCGTTCGCGCCTCTATGCGCTGGTTGACGAAGCTGCCAATACCCACGAACCGATCCAGATCACGGGAAAGCGGGGAAATGCCATTCTGCTTTCCGAGGACGATTGGCGCAGCATCCAGGAAACCTTGTTCCTGCTGTCGATTCCCGGGATGAGGGAGTCTATCCGCCGGGGAATGAAGGAGCCGCTCGCCAGGACGTCCTCGGAGCCCGGCTGGTGAGCTGGAACCTCCGCTTCACCCGGCAGGCGCAAAAAGATGCCCGGAAAATAGATTCCTCCCACCTGCGGCCCCAGGCCGGGAAGCTCCTCGAGGTGCTCCGGCGAGACCCCTTTCAGAACCCGCCCCCGTTCGAGAAGCTAGTCGGCGACCTCGAGGGGGCCTATTCCCGCCGGATCAACATACAGCATCGTCTGGTCTATCAGATCCACCGCGATCAAAAGATCGTCAAGGTGCTGCGGATGTGGACACACTATGGGTGAAGACGCGCGGCTCACTGTTGGCCGCGCAGAATGTTTCCGACAATGCCGCCGATGACGCCCCCGGCGGTGGCGTCGCGGGCCTCCTCGCGCGGCAGGTAGTGGGCGATCGCCTCGGCGAGATTCAGGATCGGCATGCTCTGCAGCCAGGCCTTCCCGGGGCCGGTGAGCGTGGCGAGGAAGATGCCCTCCCCTCCGAAGATCATGTTGCGGACACCGCGGACGCGCTGGATGTCGAACTGGACGGACGGGGTGATGATGCCGACGTGGCCGGCGTGGACGAGCAGCCGCTGGCCAGCCTGAAGCTCCTCGGTGACCACCTCTCCGGAGAGGTCCAGCCAGACGGTGCCGGGCCCGGTCACCTTCTGGAGGATGAAGCCCTCGCCCCCGAAGAATGAGGCCCCCAGACGCTGCTGGAACGCCATCTCCAAAGTGACGCCGCGTTCGGCCACCAGAAAGGTCTCCTTCCGGCAGATGAGCGACTCCCCGGGCCCGAGCTTGAACGGCAGAATGTGCCCCGGAAACCGCGGCGCGAAGGCGATGCGGCTGGCGCCGGCGCCAGCTGCGGTGTAGGTCGTCACGAAGAAGCTGCCGCCGCTCAGCGAGCGCATGAGCCCGGAGAGCAGGCCCCCGCCCGTATGGGTGTCCATCTGCACGTTGTCGGTCATCCAGGCCATGGCGTGGGTCTGGCAGTAGACGCTCTCCCCGGGCGCGAGCTCGACCTGGAGCGTCTGCATGTTCGTTCCGGTGATCGTGGAATTCATAGGATGCCAAGAACGGGCAACACCGTTGATGGCGTCAAGTCATGTAAGCGGGCGACCGGCCGACGGGCGGGATCCAAGGGCCGCGCAATTCTCGCTTGCCCTGGAGGGTGAATGGCTGCTTTTTCTCCCCTCCCTGCGCACCCGTAGCTCAATTGGATAGAGCGTCTGACTACGGATCAGAAGGTTGGGAGTTCGACTCTCTCCGGGTGCACCACTTTTTTGGCCCACGAACGCCTCAGCGCGAAGATTATCAATCCCAGCCACCCGCCCGCGCTGAGCAGGCCGGCCAGCGTTAGTTTGGCCGTGGGACTGTAGGTCACCGCAATCTCGTGCATGCCAGGCTCGAGCCGAACCATTGCCAAATGGTCCGGTGATTCTTCAACCTTTGCGGACCGACCGTCGACCCTGGCCCGGTATCCCTGAATATAACCCCGGGGCGTCTCCAGAAAAGAGGGCTCGTGCGCCTTCACTCGCGCCCGATAGGGGATAAGTCCCAGCGTTTGGATCTGCAGTTCCTCAGGGCGATAACGCTGCACCTTCACCTTCGCGAAATCGCCGAAACCGGGGATGGGGCTGTTCATCATAAACGTGAGTTCGAAGTTCTGGGGCACGTCGAGGGAGTTCCAGAACGCCAGAGTCTTGGGCTGGTCCTTGGCGACGCCGAAGCTTTTGCCCATATCGCCGGCAAAAGGCAGACGGTAATAACGGTTGTAGCCTCCGGAGCCCTGGGCGACCAGCCATCCCTCGTACGGTTTATTGAAGAATTCGAACTTCCATATTTCCCGCTCATGCGGAGCCAGCGTGAACTTGGGAGCCAGCACCTGCCAGGCCGGCTGAAAGGGATTGGCAGTTGAGGTCAGCGTGATCTCCTCGCTGTTCGGCGCTTCAAGCAGCGGCTCGGGCAGGAGGCTGAGATCGGACGCTTTCAGCAAGCGGCTTTCAAGATGGTAGTCCATCACGCCGGCCATGCTGTAGCCGGAGGGAGGAAGGAATGCGCAAAAATAGAGCGCGGCCGAATCCGTGCGATAGAAACCCCGCGTCTGATCCGCCGAGTTCACACTGTCGTTTCCGCGTTTTTGCAGCTTGGCCATTTCGCGCGCATCCCAGGCCAGGCCGCCGGCAACAATCACGGCGACGATGGTCAGTGTTCGCCTGCTCATCGCAGAACGCAGCCGGGGCGAGGTCAGCGCCAGATAGGCGGTAAATACGATGAGGAACGAAAAGGGCGGCAGCACCCGGTACCACACGAGGGCGCTGATTCCGTAGAGCCAATCCGGAATGCTAAAATAAAGACAGGTGGTCAGACCGGGAATCGGAACCAGCAATGGCGCGAAGACCAAGAGCGTCAGGGCAAAACAACGCGCCTCCCAGGTTCCGCGCCACAAGGCCGCCAAACATCCGGCAGTCGCACCGGCCCAAAGGAGATAGCCCAATTGCAGATCGGCCAAGGCAGTTGCCGACCCCGAAATCGGCAGAATATTCGCCGGATAGAGGCCGCGAAGAAGGTCCACAGACGCCTTCCCTTGTATGGATACGCCACCCGGAACCGAAAATGGCAAACTTACCGCAACGACGGCGGCGAAGCCCGCGCCGAGGACCGCCAATTCAAGCGCCCGGGACGCCGCTGCGGCTCCCAACGGCCCGCGCTTCAACGCACGGATGACCACAGACCAGAGCAGAAAGCCCGCAGCCCAATTAAAATAGAGGCGGTCAGTGAGCCAAAGCTCGCCAAGGAGCAACGAACCGGGCCAGCACCAATGCCAAGTGCCCCCTGCCAGCAGCCGCAGACCGGCCGCAAACACCACCGCCAGAGCCAAGATGCCGAGCTGCATCTGCAATGACGCATTGGCGCTCGGCGGCGACAATTCGCCGATCGAGCAAAAGTAAAAGGCCGCCAGGACGCTGAAGAGCAGCGCACCGCCCAAGGCATTCCGCCAGGCGGGCCAGTTGAAGTCGCGCAATAGCAGTCTCAGTCCCTGGATAACCGCCGTTATCAGCGACGCCCAGGCAGCGACCGCCGCATGGCTCATCCACGTCAGCGCCAGACCAGCCGCCAAACAGGCCCAGCCCGGCCCATCGTCGTTCCGGATGATGCGGGCATTCCCGTAAAGGACCAAGGGCAGCCACCCAAAGGTCATCACCGTCATGTACATCTCCATATTCACGACGTATCCCGTCGCCAGAGGAGCCATCCACCAGCAAAGCGCGGCGATCCAGGCCTGCCAGCGAGCGCCAGGCTCGAGGCGCACGAGCAGGATGTAGGTGAGCAGAACCGCCTGCAGTCCGGAGAAAATGAGCACGAGGTGCTCCACCCCGAGCGGGGTGAGGCTGCGGCCGGTGAGCAGGTCGAGCACAATGCCGAGGTTTAGGAAATACGGAGCCGTCCGGAAGGGATGGACTGCTCCGTTCCATTGCCATTCACCCTGGCCGACGAACACCGGCCAATGGCCGCTGCGCGCCTGCTCCAGCGCATCGATCATCGTCTGGCTATATCCGCGGGCATCGGTCCCTCCGACTAAATGCGCCGTCACTAAAAAGTGGAGTATCCACAGCACCGTTCCTGCGAGCGCGGCGACGCGAAAAATCTCGGTTTTCGTGCTAGCTCTCATGGCACAGGAGCTTGGGACAACAGGCGCGCATCCTGAACGGATGCGCTTTTAGGTGGCGACTCATCCCGCCGCCAGCGCCTGCTGAAGCATCTTCGAGAGCGAACCAGACGAGACGCCCTCCAGGCTCAGCGCGGCGCTGAGGAGGATTTCGGCGAGGAGGTTCTGGACGGGCGCCACCTGCGCTCCCGCGGTCGTGCAGGCCTCGGCCGGCGTCGTCACGAGGTGAATCCGGCAGATCGAGGGACGGTGCTCGTAGATCCCGCAGCTTCCCGTGGCGTCGAGAAACACGCAGCGATTCGCCTCGGACCAGAACTTCAGCCATTCCGGGCTCTTCCGCTCGCGGGCGGCCTGGACCTCAAGGCGGCCCCGGTCTATCGAAAAGCCCTCCAGGACGAGCTGGCGAAGCACCTGCGCCTCGTCCGTCGTGACCTCGACCTCGTAGTGGCAGCATCCGTGGCAGCCCTTGGCGCAGGTCACGGCGACCGAGGAAACGGCCTTCATCTCCCGCTCCATCATCTGGTGAAGCCCCAGCGCCCGCTGGATGCCGGGCTCGAGCGTCTCCAGGGCGGAGGTGTACTTTTCGAAGATGCTCCGGATCTGCGACATCATGTCCGCGAAATCCGCCGGAGCCAGGGCCGCCTGCTGCTGCTCGACAACCGTCCGAAGGCGCGGCGTAGGCGAGCGGACAAAGAAGAGCGGGGCCATCTCGCCAGCATTGTCATTCCCCGGCTGTATCGCAGTCAATACGCGCCTGCGGCGTCAGCTCGCGGTCCGCCAGTCGATCAGCTCGAGCTGGAGGAGCTTCCGGTCGTTGTAGTGGTTCCAGCCGACCTCGATCGCGAGGTCGAGCGGCACGCCCGGCGGAGGCATCCGCCGCGCCATCTTCCAGGCGACGCCATGGAGCTTGCGGCCGCGGCCGTCGTCGAGCCAGAACCGGAAATGCTGTTCCTTGAAGACGGCCGGAGGAGGATCGAGCACGACGCCGCGAACCCCGAAGACCGGCTCAGGGTTGCCCTGGCCGAAGGGATGGAGCGCGGTGATGTCGTTCATCAGGCGCTCGCGTATCTGCTGCGGCTCGAGCCAGGCGGCGATGTCCAGCCGGGCCTCGGCGATGTCCCCGCCGGCATGGGCCCGCACGGCGTCGGCAAAGCATGCCCGAAAGGCCTCCAGCCTGTCCTTGGCCAGGGAGACGCCGACAGCCATGGGATGGCCGCCCCAGCTTCCGAGATGCTCTCTGCAGGCGCCCAGGACCTCGACCAGATTCACGCCGTCCACGCTGCGGCCGGAGCCCTTGGCGGATTCCCCCTCGTTGCCGAGAACGATGCAGGGCCGGTTGTACTTCCGGGTCACGCGGCCGGCGACGATCCCGACTACCCCGGGATGCCAGCCCTCGCTGAAGACGACGATGCCCGGCTGGGAGGAGAAGTCGGCCTCGATCATCCGCTCGGCCTCCTCGGTGATCTGGCGCTCGATGTCCTGGCGCTCGCGGTTGAAGAGGTCGAGCTGCCGGGCCGTCTCGAAGCAGAAGCGGCTGTCGTCGCTGAGCAGGAGCTCGACCGAGAGCGCCGCATCGGCCAGGCGGCCCGAGGCGTTGATCCTCGGGCCGAGGCGGAAGGATATGTCGCCGGGGAGCATCTCCTGGCCGGGCTTGATGCCCGCCACCTCCATGAGCGCCCGCAGGCCCGGGCGCCCCGTCTCGCTGAGGATGCGCATGCCGTGCCGGGCGAGGATTCGGTTCTCCCCGACCAAGGGGACAAGGTCGGCCACGGTGCCGAGGGCGACGAGATCCAGGTGGTCGCGCAGCTTGAACGCGAGAGCCGCCGGATGGTTCTCGGCGCGGAGCCGCTTCAGAAGCCCGTGCATGGCCTTGAAAACGAGGCCGACCGTGCAGAAGTCCCTCCAGGGGCCGTGATCCTCGCCGCCGCCGCCGGCCGCGTGGGGATTGAGGAGGAGTCCGCCCGTCAACGGTCGGTCCTTCTCGCGGTGGTGGTCGATCACGATGACGTCGATCCCCCTGCCTTGGAGGTAGGCCACCTCCTCGTTGGAATTCGTGCCGCAGTCGAGCGCGATGAAAAGGCGCGGCTGCCCGAGCTCCAGCGCCCGGTCGATGGCGCTTCGCGAGAGGCCGTAGCCGTCCTCGGCCCGGCGCGGGACGATGAAGCGGGGCCGGAGTCCGAAGTGGCGGAGGACCGTCACGAGAAGGGCCGTGCTCGTCACGCCATCGACGTCGTAATCCCCGAGGACGACGACCTCCTCCCCGCCGGCGATGGCGGCGTACAGCCGGGCGGCCACCGCCTCGAGGTTCGGAAGGAGGAAGGGATCGCCGAGGCTGCTGAGAACGGGCTCGAGGAAGCGGCCCGCAGCCTCGGATTCGCGGATTCCCGCCCGAAGGAGCAGCTCGGCGATGACCCGGTCGACGCCGGCCGTCCGGCTAAGCGCCGTTACCTCTTCGGCGGGAGGCGGCGTGTAATTCCAGCGCATGTCATTGCGAGGCCTTGCTGGAACCCGTCCATTCGTACTTCGGCGCGACGTCTGCATGCGCCTCGACGTGCTTCCGGTCGCCCTTGTGCCACCAGTAGAAGATGGGGCTCGCGATGAAGATCGACGAGAAGGTGCCCGTGATGATGCCGACGATGAAGGTGAACGAGAGGTCGCGCATGACGCCCGTCCCGAAGACGAACAGGGAGAGGGCCGCCAGGAACGCGGTGAAGCTCGTCATGATCGACCGCGAGAAGACGCGGTTGATGGCGAGGTTGATGACGTCCCGGAGCTTCATCTGCGGGTTCAGCTTCAATTCCTCGCGGATCCGGTCGAAGACGACGATCGTGTCGTTGATCGAATATCCGGCGATCGACAGGATCGCCGCCACCATCGGGGCCGAGAACTGCCGTCCGGAGAGGACGAAGATGCCGATCGTCATCAGGATGTCGTGGACGGAGGCCACGACCGCGCCGATCGCGAAGCCCATCTCGAAGCGGAACGCGACGTAGATCAGAATGACCACCATCGACCAGCTGACGGCCTTGAGGGCGTTCCATTCGATTTCCTTGCCGATCGCCGGCCCGATGTGGTCCTCGCCGATCTTCTCGAGGCCGGCCTGGGGGTAGGCCTTCTGGAGAGCGGCGAGCAGGGGGGCGCCCTGGTCGGGAGCCGTCTCCAGGTTGAGGGTCTCCGCGCCGCCGCCCAGCGCGCTCGTATAAGCAGGATTGACCTCGCCGATCCGGTTCGCGGCAGCCACGACATGGATCTGGGCGGGATCGAGCTTTTGGTGGTAGCTGACCGAGACGACGTCGCCGCCGGCGAAGTCGATCCCGAAGATCGCGTTGCCCTTCTGGAAGACGACAACGAGCCCGAGGAGGATGATCGTCCACGATATGAGGAAGGCCGGCTTGTAGAACTTGACGAAGTCGAACTTCTCCGTGTGCAGGACGTGCATCATGGGGAGCTTCTTCACGATGTCGGCGCCGATAAGCCACTCCATAACCATGTGGCTGATGACGAGGACCGAGAACATGGTCGAGAAGACGCCGATCGCGAGGGTGACTCCGAAGCCCTTGATCGAGCCGGTGCCGAGCCAGATCATGATGGCGCAGATCGCGAGCTGAGTCACGTGGGCATCCACGATCGTGATGAAGGCCTTGTCGTAGCCGGCGACCAGGGCGGTCTTGAGCGACTTGCCGAGCTTCAGCTCCTCGCGCATGCGCTCGAAGATCAGGATGTTCGCGTCCACGGCCATGCCGATCGTGAGGACGATGCCGGCCAGGCCGGGCAGGGTCATCGTCGCACCGAGGCTGGCCATGACGCCGAGGATGAAGAGCATGTTGATCGCCAGGGTCACGACGGCGATCACGCCGCCGACCGTGTAGTAGGTGATCATGAAGCCCGCGACGAGGGCGGCGCCGATCACGGCGGCGCGCACGCCGCTGTCGATCGCGTCCTGTGCGAGCGATGGACCGACATAGTACTGCTGCTTTACAACCAGCGGCAGGTCCAGGGGGTTGTTGAGGTCGTCGGCGAGATTGATTGCCTCACGATCGCTGGGCAATCCAGTGATGACCGCAGAGCCGTCGGGAATCTCATCCCGGACGTTCGGAGGAGAGGTGCAGAGCTTGCCGTCGAGCACGATCGCCAGGCGTCCCAAGTGGCCGGTCTGCTGGCTTTCGGCGGCAATAGCGCGCGTCAGATCCGCGAACTGCTTCTTGCCGGCGGAGGTCATCCTGAGGTTGACCTCCGGCCCGCCGTACGCGTCCGTATTGTAATAGGCGTTCGCGATGGACTCGCCGGTCATCTCCGGGATGCGCTTGATGAAAAGATCCTCGGTCACTGTGTTCCCGTTCCGGTTTGTGTCTTCCACGGACATGAGCTCGTACCCGGGGGGAATATCGTCGGGCGCCGCGGCGGATGGGGTGAGCGTGGGGTGCACCCGGCGGAACTCGAGCCGCGCGGGTTTGCGCACGCTCTCCACCACATCGGGATTGTTTTTGATATCCAGGCCAGCCAGCTCGACCTCGATCCGATTGTCGCCGACCGGGCGAATGAGGGGCTCCGCCACGCCGATGGCATTGACGCGCGCGCTGATGATCTCGATGGCCTTGGTCAGCTTTTCCTTGCGGGCATAGTCGGTGCCCTCCCCGGCTGCCTTCGGATCGACTTCAAGTGTGAAAGCGACGCCGCCGGCAAGGTCGAGGCCAGGCTGGAGGTGGGCCCTGGCGCGGCGGGCGAGTTCGCCGAACAGGATGTCATTGCGCTGGACAACCTTGGGGACCTCGATGTCGATGCCGGGAAAATATTGCGTGAAGTCGATCTTGCGCTCGTTCCCGATCTGCTTGAGAGCCACCAATTCCGCGGGAGCCCGCCCGGCCTTCACGCGCGCAGCAGCCTCGTCCATCAGCTTGCCGAATTCACCGGGCTTTGCGGTGGCGTGCCGTCGCGCGTAGGCGGGGAAAGGGACGTCCTTGAGTGGCAAAAGCTCGCTGACCGCCCAAAACGCGATGACGGCGCTGGCGATGAGCTTCCAAAGGTTGTTTTTCAACATAGGGGTTGGGGCCGGCTGAGCCGGCGGGGCGGCCTCGAACGCGGGCCTATTTCTTCTCCTCGACGCCGTTTCGCTTCTGGACGGATTGGATGAAGCCCTTGCCGACTTCGATCTTCACGTTCTCGGCGATCTTCACGACAAAGCGGTCGTCCTTCACGTTCGTGATCGTCCCGTAGATCCCGCCGTTCGTGACGATCTCGTCTCCGGATTGAAGCTCGGTGAGCATCTTCTCGTGCGCCTTCTGCTTCTTCCGCTGGGGGGCGATCATGAGGAAATACATGCCGCCGAAGAGGAGGACAAGGGGCAGCATCGTGACCAATGCGTTCGGGGTGGCGGGGGCGGCCTGCTGCGCAAAAAAGGTCAGGGCCGGCATGGGGGAGGTCATATTCGTCATTGCGTATTGAAAGTCTGAGAAGCTATTTCAAAAAATGAAACTCGCATCTAACGGTTTCCGAACCCTTAAAAGCAAGATATAATGATTCCCATCCCCCACCTTCGGGCCCCCTCCCCGACCCCCCGTTGAAAAGCAAATCCGCATCCAGCTGGACCGCCGCCCGGTCGGAGGAACACTACGGCTTCAAGCGGTGGGGCTCCGGGCATTTCTCGGTGGATGCGGAGGGCTTTGTCAGCGTCCAGCCCCAGGCTGACGGTCGCGGAATCCGGGTCCTGGATGTCGTCCATGAGGCCGTCGGCATGGGCCTCAAGGCCCCGATGGTGATCCGCTTCCAGGACCTCCTGCGGCACCGGGTCGTGAAGCTGAACGAGACGTTCCGGAAGACGATCCGCGACGAGGGCTACAAGGGGGAATACCGGGGGGTGTTCCCGATCAAGGTCAACCAGCTCCGCGAGGTGGTCGACGAGATCATCGCAGCCGGAAAGGATTTTCACTACGGCCTCGAGGCGGGCTCCAAGCCCGAGCTCATGGTCGCCCTCGCGATGCACGAGGGCAACCAGCGCCTGATAGTCTGCAACGGCTACAAGGATCACGACTACATCCGCCTCGCCCTCCTGGGGAGGAAGCTGGGCAAGAAGGTGATCCTCGTCGTCGAGCAGCTCTCGGAACTCGACGACATCATCGCCCTGTCGCAGGAGACCGGCGTGAAGCCCATGATCGGCTTCCGGGTCAAGCTGCAGACCCGGGGCGAGGGCAAGTGGGCGATGTCCACGGGAGAAAACGCCAAGTTCGGCCTGAACACCGCGGAAATCCTCTTCGCCTGCGAAAAACTGAAGGCGGTCAAGTTCAGCCAGTGCCTGCGCCTCGTCCATTTTCACATGGGCTCGCAGGTGCCCAACATCATCACGATCAAGAACGCCGTCATCGAGGCGACCCGCTGCTACTGCCAGCTTTCCGACATGGGGTTCCCGATGGGCTACCTCGATGTCGGAGGCGGGCTCGGGATAGACTACGACGGGTCGCGCACGAATTTCGAGAGCTCCATGAACTATTCCATGGAGGAGTACGCGCGCGACGTGGTCTTCAACATCCGCGAGATCTGCGACGCCTCGGGAGTGCACGTTCCGGACATCGTCAGCGAGTCGGGCCGGGCGGTCGTCGCCCCGCACTCGATGCTGGTCGTCGAGGTCTTCGAACGGATCAACAAGCGCGAGTCGCTCGGCCAGCAGCACCAGCCGAAGGTGAAGCACAAGGTCGTGAACGACCTCGCGGTCATGCTGAAGAACAAGACCAAGCTGGGCCGGCTGGAGCGCTTCCACGACGCGATGCAGAAGAAGGAGGAGGCGTTCTCGCTCTTCAACCTGGGGTACCTCGACCTCGAGAACCGGGCCGCGGCGGAGTCCATCTTCTGGCAGATCTGCGAGCAGATAGCGAAGGAGGGCCGCAAGACGGGCTACCAGCCCGAGGAGCTGCACGACCTGTCCAAGCTCCTGGCCGACCAGTACGTCTGCAATTTCTCGGTCTTCCAGTCGCTCCTGGACCACTGGGCTCTGAAACAGCTCTTCCCCGTCGCTCCGCTCCACCGGCTGAAGGAAAAGCCCACGGTCAACGCGATCCTCGTCGACATCACCTGCGACTCCGACGGCAAGATCGACAGCTTCATCGACCTGCAGGACGTGAAGGACTACATCACGCTCCACCCCCTGAACAACAAACCGTACTACCTCGGGATATTCCTGACCGGCGCCTACCAGGACATCATGGGGGACCTGCACAACCTCTTCGGCCGCGTGAACGAGGTTCATGTGTTTCTCGAGGACGATGAGCCGAACGGGTTCTACATCGAGGAGGCCCTGAGCGGCAGCCGGATCGCCGACGTGATCGAGGGCGTCCAGTACCAGCAGGAGGAGCTCTGCCGAAGGATGAAGGCGCAGATCGACGCGGCGACCCGCCGGGACCAGGTGAAGCCCCGCGAGGGCGTGCGGCTCCTCGAACTCTACGAGAGCCAGATGCTGAACAAGACCTACCTCAACATCGAGCGGGCGAACGGAAAGCGGAAGAAGAAGAGCGTCTGAGCGCGGGGCGCACCGCCATAAAATCGGTTTGATATTAATAAAACGTTACGTAACGTTTTATTTGTGCCTTATAATCCTCTAACCAAGAACCTCATCACCCGGGCGCTTCGGCGCTTGGGTGAGCTCGCGCAAGCCGAAGGAGTAATTTTAGAAGTCTCTCTCTATGGCGGTGCCGTCTTTACCTTGGTCTACGGTTCGCGCGATTCGACCTTGGATGTCGATGCCCTCATTCGCCCGGCAGAACTCGCGCGCAAGCTCGCGCTTCGAGTCGGGGAAGAACTCGGACTACCCGATGATTGGATCAATGACCACGTGCGCCTATTTCTCTCCGAAAAGGAGTCAAAACGACACCTAAAGGGAGACGAATTTGGCCCAGGCCTGCAGGTATCGGTGCCCACTGCCGCATACCTTCTTGCACTAAAGCTCCGGGCCTGCCGTCCGCCTCTTCCCGGCTACGCCGGCGACTACGAAGACATCCGCTTTCTGCTCCGCAAAATGGAGCTCCGCAGTCTTCCTGAAGTAGAGGCTGTTTTCGACCGGTTCTTTCCCCAGGACGGATTGTCGGACGTTCAGCGCGACGTGACCCGCCAGCTCCTGAAGGAGGCAGCCCAGGAATGATCCAGCGGCCGACAACCTTGGCGCAGGTCGCCGAACGCGCAGAGTCCCAGGAGGACTTTGGCCGGTTGCTGCGCGACTGGCTGCATGAATTGCGGCGCGCCTCTTCACGCCCGCAAGTGACAGCGGCCATCGCGGAAACACCCCGCCCCCTGCGCAATCTCTTTTCGGGCGGCCCAGCGGCTGACGCGTGGCTGGCGGCTTATGCCGAACACCTCGCCTTGCAGGCAGGCACCCCTCCGCCCAAGTGGGCCTTCGCTCGAGCTCGCATCGCGCCAGAGCCCTGGTTCGCCGAGCCTGCAGGCAGTCCTGCGCTTCGCTTCGCCGCGCTCCGACAAACGCCTTTGCCCTTCAAAAGGCGGAATCTCTACACCCGCGCCGTGGAACTGTCGCTCGGTTTGCGGCCGGGCCGTCCGGCCAAGTCGGCCACCGAAAATCAACTGGCAAACCGCGAACGCCAACAACGGTTCCGCGAACGCCGAAAAGCGGAACTCATTGAACTTCGAACCCTGGCCGGCGCCAGCGATAGTCCCCGGCCGGCTCACCGCCATTCGTGGCGCGGGTAGCGCCGGGAGAGCTCGGCCTTTACCTTCGGGTACATATCCCGCCAGAAGGACGTGAGATCGTCGGTGACCTGGATGGGTCTCTGGTTGGGGGCGAGCACCTCGATCTTCACGGGCACGCGGCCGTGCCCGAGCGTGAACTTCCCGTCCACCCCGTAGAGCTCCTGGATCCGCGCGCTCAGGACGGGCGGACCCTCCTTTGCGTAGGTGAGCTTCGAGCGCCGGCCGTTGGCCATGGTCAGGCGCTCGGGCAGATAGACGTCGAGAACCGCCAGCTGCTCTGCGGTCAGCCAGTCGCGCAGGACCGGCATGACTTCCCTGCCCTTTACCGCGCGGGCGCTCGTTTCGCCGTAGCAGATCTGCTCGATCAGCGTCGCGCGGTCGGCCTCCGCCAGCGGATTGACCTCCAGTTCCGGGAACCACTCGGCCAGCCGGTTCACCCGGACGATCCACTGCTCGACGCCCTCGTCCCAGGCATCGATCGAAATCCGGCCGGCCACGACCTCCTTCGTGAGCAACGCCGCGGCCTCGTTGAGCGGCACGTCCTCGCTACCCTTGGCCTCCAGCACAAGATCCCGAAACCGCCGCTCGCGGCGGGCCACGACCCGCTTCGCAGCCTCGTCGTAGACGACGCCCTGCACCGCGCGGTAGTCGTCCGGGAAAAGCTCCGCGAGCCACGGCTCCTCGACGGCGGTCGCCAGGCTGAGAAGCACACTGACCTCGCCGCCGCGGCCCCCGATCTCGCTTATCTCGGCGGCGACAAAAAGCGGCGCCTTTTGGATCGCGCTTTCCCGGGCCAGAACGCCGCGGCGCCCGTGCACGAGTTCGCAGCGCAAGGTCCCGCCGTCGAGCCGCCGGGCCAGCTGGTCCGAAAACCCCGCGAGGACGCACTTTCGGGTTTCGGACCCGTCGACCCGGCGCTCCGCACTGTCGAGCCCCTCGTCCCGGGCGATTTCCAGGAACTGCTCGAAGAGCGGCCCCACCTGCCGTGCCGCCTGGGCGTGGATTCCCATGCGTCGGCAGGCGTCCAGGGCATAGCCGTTCTTGTCGGCATAGCGCCAGGCGCGCATGAGGAGGAAGAAATCGCTTTCGTGCTCCTCCCCGAAGAGGTCCTCACGGGCCCGCTCGACCTCCTTCGGGACGCCCCGCAGGAGAAAACTGCGGCCCTGGGTCAGGGCCGCCATCAGCGCCACCGGCCGCACGCAGCCGCGCGCCTGCGCCGCCAGGAACATCCGGGCGTACCGCGGGTGAACCGGGAAGCGGAGCATCTTCCGGCCGGTTTCGGTGATAGCGCGGTCCGGGCCGGCCAGGGCGCCGAGGTCGGCAAGGAGGGTCTCAGCCCTTTCCAGCGAACGGGGCTCCGGCTGCTCCAGCCAGGGAAAATTGACGACGTCGCCGATCCCGCTGGCCTTGAGGGTCAGTACCACTTCGGAGAGATCGAGCCGCTTCACTTCCGGCAGCTCGTGCAGCGCCCGCTTCTCGTGCTCCCGCTCGGTCCAGAGCCGGACGGCCACGCCCGGGGCGGTGCGACCGGCGCGCCCCGCGCGCTGGTCGGCGCTCGCGGCGGAGGTTTTCTCGACGAGCAACGTGTTGATGCCGCGGTGAGGGTCGAAACGGGCGATCCGCGCAAGGCCGCTGTCAATGACAGCGGTGACGCCCTCGATCGTGAGCGAGGTCTCCGCCACGTTAGTGGCCACGATGATCTTCCTCCCCTCCCCACGCGCCACCGCGCGGTCCTGTGCTTCCGGAGAAAGTTCGCCGTGGAGGGGAAATGCCGCGAAGCCGCGGAGCCCACGGGCGCCTTGGACAGCCTGCAGCGTCCGGTTGATTTCGTAGGCCCCCGGCATGAAGACGAGGAGGTCGCCGCTCGTCGTCCCCGCCACCCGCTCGCATTCGCGGGCTGCCACGTCCCAGACGGGCTCGGCGTCGAAATCGACCGGCTTCGGCAGGTATTCGATTCGCACCGGAAATCCCCGGCCCTTCGAGACCAGCACCTCGCATGGCGCGAGGTAATCCTTCAGGGCCCCCGCATCGAGCGTGGCGGACATCACGATGATCTTCAGGTCCGGCCGGGTGGATTTTTGAATCTGCAGCGCGCGGGCCAGGGAAATATCCCCGTAGAGATGCCGCTCGTGAAACTCGTCGAAGACGACCGCCGTGACGCCGCGGAGCGTCGCATCGAACGACATCTGCCGCAGGAGAATGCCCTCCGTGACAAAGCGCAGACGCGTGGCGTCGCTGATGCGGGATTCGAGCCGGATTTGGTAGCCGACGACATCACCCAACGGCGTGCCCACCTCCTCCGCCACCCGCTTCGCCAGCAGCCGCGCCGCCAGCCGCCGTGGCTGCAGCACGACCGCCTGGCCCTTCTCGCCGAGGAGTCCGTGGCGGAGAAGCATCTGCGGAATCTGCGTCGTCTTCCCCGAGCCCGTCGGCGCCTGGACAATCAGCCGGCCCCGGGCGCGCAGGGCGGCGACGATTGCGGATTCAAGCTCGTAGATCGGGAGGTCGCGGGGGTTCATGGGCGGGGAAAGCCGCCTGCGAATAACCGGTGAGCCGGATTGTTCGCAAGTTATTCACGGATTTTCGGGGGTTCCAAATGTGAAAAAGTTGTAAATAAGAAAGACTTCTCTTGCGCGCACCCGCCATTACGTTCTTCCACGTTCCTTGAAAGAACAGCCGAGAGCGCGACGGGTTGAAAAACTTTTCGAGAGCGCGGCTGGGATAATCCCGGGCGACCGGGGAAAGGAAGTCGGCAGCTGGTGCCGGCCTCCCCTGCCTTGCGGGTGACCGCAGGGACCAGGCAGATATCACCAGCTCCTCTGGCCGGTGTCATGACCGGCTAGTCACATGAATCAGGAGCTGAGCGGCAAGGCGCGATTAGAAACCGTGCCCGAGCCGAGTTAGGCCCGCGGGAAGTTTCGACCCGTGCGCCAACGCAGTTACCCAGAGGGTTATGGCTGCTACTGCGCAGACCAGAACGCAGCCGCGTTTCCCGGCGGGACGACCCCGCCAAAAGGCCCGCACCGGCAACGGGGCGGGCGCGCAAGGGAAGCACGGCAGCGGGGAGCGAGCGGGCCAGGCAAAGCCCGTGAAACCTCCTCAAATGGGGCGGTACCGTAAAGCGGTATCACCCCACTGCAAAGCGAACGCAGCCTGAGAGTTAAGAGGTCAGACCCGTAACGCGGGGCCAACGACCGGCCAAAAGCCGGTGCCGTCCCCGCGATAACGGTGCCGACGCGAAAGGTTAGCCTAGCAGGCGTGTCAGCACCACGTCCGGCGTGCCGCCCCTGGCAGGGGGTGACCGAACCGGGCGAAGAGGCCTCACTCGATAAACTCCAGCCGGCAACGGTCGGAGCGATCCCGCCATGAGATCGAGAACTTCGCATGCCGCGAAGAGTGGCGTCGGGGAGCACAGGGCCCGCGAAAGCGAGAGCGCCCAACACTGTGCGACGGGAAAGAGTGCGTGGCGAGCACCCACCCCCAAATTTGGCCCCGGAACCGCAAGGTTCCGGGGCCTTATTGTTTTTGGAAGAAGGCCTCGGGGCGCCCGTCAGGAAGCGAGTTTGCCTTGCCTCTTTCTTGGCCTCGGAAGTTCGGGCATTATTCGTTTCATGAATTCGTCGAACAACGGAACCGTAAATGCTGTGTCCCCGTGCTGAGGGCTATAGATCATTCCCTTCCAGATGAGACCGCTGCGTAGCGGCGCAACGCTCTCGGATTTTACTCCAAGCATCTGAGCGATATCGCCGGAACGCTGCGGATTGTTCCCGAGCTCGGCGAGCGCACGAAGATATTCCTTTTCCCTCGGGGTAAGCCGATCAAACCGCACGCGAAAGAAGCTTTGATCGAGATTGGCTACCGCGCGCGAGCTGGCCTCCCTGACCACGTCCACGTCTATGGGCGAATTCTGGGCCGCATTCCATGATTGCGAGCCCCATTCTTGGAGAAAGTAGGGATATCCTTTTGTCTGCAGGTTGATTTCGGCCAGAGCAGCTTCCGTGAAGATCACTCCTTGTGTGCGCACAGGTTCCTGCAGGGCTATTTTGGCGTCTTCCGGCTTCAAAGGGCCCACCGGGGGAAAGATGAATAGCCTTTCGGCATAGGACTTCGCGCGCCCGGTATTCCCGGCCAGCTGGGGCAGTCCCGCCCCTATGACGATCAAAGGAAGCCCCTCCTGTGAGATCTTATGGACGGCCATTATCAGCGCACTGAGCTCCGCTTCTTGAAGGTATTGGAGTTCATCGATGATGATCGCCACGGCCGTCTCGCATTCGGCCGCCGCCTCCCCAACTGCCACAAAGACATCGGCTAAGTCCGAGTCGAGTTGCCCACTGTCCGCAGAGCCGATCTCGGGGGGCGCGTCCAAGGCAAATTCCATATCTCCAACAGTCACTTTAACCGCCAGCAGGAAGCTCTTGAGGACGCGGAGGCTCCGTTTCACTTTCTCGCCAAGAGCTTTTGTCGAATCCAGGCCCAGCAAAAGTTTGCGCAAACCAGGGAGCAGCAGTTTTGGCAGAGGCAGTTCTTCCTGGGCTTCAACCATCATTGTCCTGTAGCCCGCGACTTCCGCCTTTTTTCGAATTTCAACCAACAGGACGGTCTTACCGACACCGCGCAGTCCAATCATCAAAGGACTGCGCTCGGTCTTCCCGGACTTGATTCGCTCCAACGCCAAAAGTGATTGTTTTAGAATCGCTTCTCGGCCAGCAAACTCAGGGGGACGATTCCCGGCGCCCGGAGAAAATGGGTTTTTGATGGGGTTCATATGTAGGATTTTTACTATTGTTTACCAATCTTATCTTTTTAATCAATAAGATTGGTAAATTTAGGTAAGATTCATTGAATTAGGCTCCTACGCTCAACAAGGCGCGATCAGAGGCGCAAATCGCAATTGGGAGGATATGGCCAAGCTTTTGGCCAAATCATCCCATCCTTGGATTTCCTTGTTCTTGCTTTGCGCGTGCGCCCGGCACAAGTTGGACCTCTTTTTTCCGACAAGACCCGCACCATGAACCAGGACATCCGCAACATAGCCATCATCGCCCACGTCGACCACGGGAAGACCACCCTCGTGGACAAGCTGCTCAAGGAAGGCGGGGTCTACCGCGCCAACCAGCACGTGGAGGAGCGTGCGATGGACTCGATGGACCTCGAAAAGGAGAAGGGCATCACGATCAAGGCCAAGA
>CAZJNA010000024.1:0-33945 GCA_964547325.1 uncultured Opitutaceae bacterium
ATAGGATTCGGTCGCGCGCAGGGGATTCACATTGAATTTGGGCGATTCGGCCGGGACGGGGACCCCGAACAGGGAGCTGAACAGCTGAATCGATTCGTCGTAGCGCTCCATGATGCCGACGAAGGCGAAGGCCTCGACCGACTTGCCCGCCATGTAGCGGGTCGCCTCGTTTCGCATCCATTCGAGCTCGGCGAACTCTTCCAGGGAGAGCCGCTTTTCGATCAGCTCGCGGCAGCAGGCGTCGCGCGGGTCCGGGCTTCGAAGGAAATGGTAGTAGTTCGACACGACTCTTTCGACCGGATGGCGAAGCCATGTGACCAATTCGGGCTGGGGCACGAGTTCGGAAAAGGTATCGGCGAGGAAATGCCCGTGGATGCAGCGTGTGCCGCGCGGAATGAGATCCGTCCGGAGCTCCTTGCTGCTGAACATCGCACCATAGTTCAGCCAAAGACTGCCCCCGTAGATGCTCTCAAGGATCACCCGGAAGCTCGTGCCGCCGCATTTTGGAATATGAACGCTGATTATCATGGAATGTGCGCATCAGCGGGCCCTCGACCTGAACAGGACGCCCCGGGGCTCTTGGGCGGCCTGATGGGTCCGATATCCGGGCCCGGGCTAGCGTTGGGCGATCGTTGCGGAGCCTCCCTTTGGCACGGATGCGTCGACCATCGCCATTGCGACGGCCGGGGGGATGAGTGAGAGCTGTATCACCTGGCCGCTGTTGAAGCGGACGACCAGGGTGCCGCGGGCGGCGCTACCCTTGGCGGAAAAGCCTTTATAGAGCCACGTCCCGTCGGGCAGAATGGAGCTCGGCCGGCCGAGCATCGCCCATACATGGACTCGATAGCTGCCAACGCGAACGTAGGGCCCGGCATCCTTGACGGGCACGACCCCCGACACGGCGAGCATTTCGGCCACCGGGTCCGTGGCGCTGCCAGCCACCGGTGGGGCGGCGGGCATGAGAAAAAGAGCCGAGGTCAGAGCCGCGGCGCAAAGCGTTGAGCTGAGACATTTGTTCATGTGGGATGCGTTTTGTTGGTGTCCATTTTCTGCCTCGCCGGGGGGCGAGCGGAGCGGCGTCAGACCGCCCCAGCTAACCTCCTTCACGGAGGCATCCGTCCCGATCTTTCACGAATTCGCCGAATTTCGTGAATTCGGGGCCGGCCTCGGATCGATGCGCGCCGCCAGTCTTCCGGCCGAAGCCCGGGCATTTTGATTGAGCAGGCCCCCTGCGCCTGAAGAATCCGCCGGTTGTGATGAAAGTATGAAGATTCCGCGCATCTTTCACCGGATCTGGCTGGGAGACCGGCCGATGCCCGCCGAATTCCGGTCATTTGGCCGGTCCTGGACGCGATTGCACCCGGGTTGGAAAATGAAGCTTTGGACCAGCGAGAACATGCCTCCCCTGGCGAACCGGTGGGCCTTCGACCATTCACAATCCTTTTCGGGAAAATCGAACCTTCTGCGCTATGAGATCCTGCTCCGATATGGCGGGGTGTACATCGACACCGATTTCGAGTGCCTTCGGAACATCGAGCCGTTGATCGGCGATCTGGAATGCTTTGCGGGAAAGCATCGCGACGAGGAATTCGAGCACGGCGCGTTCGCCGTCGTTAACACCGCCATACTGGGCGCGGTGCCGGGCCACCCCTTTCTCCGGGATCTGGTCGAGGAGGCGGAGCCCAACATGCGGGACGTCATCGCCGACACTCCCATTTCGGTCTACCAGACCGGGCCGGTGTTCCTGACGACCGTCATTCATAGGCACCCTGAAGTCAGGATCTTCCCCCCCGAGATTTTTTATCCGTATGGGCCCAGGGAAAGATGGCGCCGGCACGAGCGCTTTCCGCGGGCCTACGCGGTGCATCACTGGACGCTGAACGGACTGTCGGCCCTGAACCGGAAGCGCCGCCGCCTGGGAACCCGCGGGAAACCGTGCCTTTCCGTCGTGCTGCATCCGGCCAATGGCTGCGACGAACTCCGGCTGCGATGGGTCATCGAGGGCTTGTGCGAGCAGTGGGTCTCCGATTTTGAGGTCATCACGCTGGGTGGGGCGGGAAGCGCTGTCATCCGCCGTGCTTTCGCCCGGTTCGGGAAGCGGCTGCGGATCCGGCACGTCCGCGCTCCCGGCAGCATGAAGCCGCGGAAAAATGAGTCTTCAAGGCTCAGGAACCTCGCGGTTCGGCATGCGCGGGCCCCGCGCGTTCTGTTCCTGGCTGCGGATTGCATGCCGGATCCGGATGTTGTTGCAAAACACGCGGTTTATGGCGGTCGCCCGGTCTTTGCCTACGGTTATCGCCGGCTCTACCCGAGGGCAAAGCTGTTTCCATTCCGCGACACCATCGACTACGGGTCCGTCATCATGCATTCCCGGCTGGCGCGGCGCCCCTTGTATGTCGTCCCGTCGTCGGCCCGCTGGCGCGAGGCCAGCAGCTTTTGCTTCAGCGCGCCGACCGCGATCATTCGCGCTTCCGGCGGCTTTGACGAAAGCCGGCGCTCGAACGAGGTTCGCGATCTGGCGCGGCGCCTGACCGCCCGGGGGTGTCCGACGATGCCCACCCTGACCGGCGCCACGGTGACCTGGCTCGGACCGGCAGGGCGATAGAGGATTGTTTTCCCTTTGCGGCTTTTTTCTGAAAGATTGCCGTCTGTCCGCTCGTGCTAGGGTCCAGCGAGATGATGAAAACGGAGCCTCCCTCAACTTTGCGAACCAGGGTCAGCCTGATCCTCCAGGTCCGGAATTGGGACGACGCTGTCGGCTGGAAGGAGTTTTACCTGCTGTATCGAAAGCTGGTTCACGGATTTTCGCGGCGCTCGGGCCTGTCCCATTCGGAGGCCGAGGATGTGACGCAGGATGTCTTCAGGCGCGTGGCGCAAACGATCCATTCGTTCGACCCGAAGCGGGCCGATGGCTCCTTCAGGGGCTGGCTTTTGCAGCTGACGCGCTGGCGGATCGCCGACAAGTTCAAGAGCCGCCCGAAGGCGGAAAACCAAAGCCCGCGCCGCTCGGAAAGCGACGATCGCGGGAACCGAACCCGCACCGTGGAGCGGATTCCCGAACCGGACGATGCCGACGAGCAGTGGAACCGCGAATGGCAATTGCACCTGATGGAGGCCGCAGCCGATCGGATGGCCCGCCGCGTCAAGCCCGAGCATTTCCAGGCTTTCGATCTCTACATGCGCCAGAACTGGCCCGTTCCGAAGGTCTCCGCCAAGCTCGGCATCAGCCCCGCACGCGTCTACCTGATCGGCCACCGGCTCACCCGGCAGCTAAAGGCTGAAGTCGCCAAGCTTCAGGAAGAGCTGCACTGACCGCATTTCACAAATGCGCCGGCGCCGGGCGCCGCCATTTATTCAGGCCAAGGGCGCCTCTATATTTCTGGCGTCGGGCACGCCAGATGCTTCAATTGCCCCGAACGTAACCTCAAAAACAACCCTATGCCCGCGAAGAAAACGAAAAAGCCGAAAAAACCAATGACCGAGGCGACCGTCGATATCGCCCGGACGACGAAAAAGCCGTTCCTGGTGGTCAAGGTTGACCCCTCATCGAAGAGCTTTTACCGACTGCACGCAAGGGGAGGCACCTGAGCCCGGTCGGGGATCGCGGCCGGGGCCCGCCATCCGCTACAGGGCTGTTGTCGACTGAAGAATTGTCTCGAAGCGGGGATCGTCGGACAGTCGCGACCAGAATGGATCGTGGCGGATCTTCTGCGGCCCCCAGCCGCAGGGTTCGCCGGCGGCCTTGCCCAGGAGCTGGAGCGCATCCTCGCGGCGGCCCGCGATCGCATAAATTCTTCCGAGCTGAACGTGCATGAGCGCGGCGTCATAGGCATCCCGCCCGAACACGCCCGCCCATCCCGCCTGCGCGTCGCGAACCGCCTGATCGAAGCGGCCTGCGTAAGCTTCAGCTTCCGCAATCTTCAAGGACACCCACGGCCGCTGACGCGGAACCCAGGTCCCGTTCCGATAATAGTCAATCGCCTGGTCGGCAAAGAGCGCGGCCGCCTGGTCCTGCCTGATGCAGGCGACCATGGCGCGGTACAGCGCGGGAGGGTCGGTGAGGATGCCCGCGTAGTCCGCGATCGGGGTGAGCCGCTGGTCAGCCAGCGCGCGCCCGGCCACGGACCAGTCCGCCCGTTCTGCGGCCGCCGTATATCGGTCAAGAATTCCCAAGGGATCATCCGGATCACGCGGAAGCGCATCGATGCCGTGAAGGAACGCGTCCCGGTCTCCATCGAGTTCGTATTGCGCGCGCAGCAGCCATTCGGCCAGTTCCCGATTGTCGGGAAAGCGAACCAGATACTGTTGGCCGTCCACGCGCGCCTGTGCGTAGCGGCGCAGGAAGAACAGGGTCTCGATCAACGCCACGCTCTCGGACAGCGAGCGGGGATTGTGCGAGGAGGCTCGTTCCAGATACTCGATTGACTCGTTCCACCGGCCCAGCCGGCGGAGGGTGAATCCGACCGCGAATATCGCCTGGTCGTCATTGGGCATCTCAGACGCCGCGGCCTCGAATTCGAGAAGGGCGCGCGACCAATTCAGCGCCACATGATAGTCAATATGCCCGAGCATCAGCTTTGTCTCGGGGTCGTCCGGCGCGAGACGGACAGCAGCCTCGGCGGCGGCCTGGGCAAGCGCCAGGCGGGCCTCGCTTGTGTCGAGGCGGGAATACCAGTAAAGCTTCAGGTCGAGCATGGCTATCTGGATATACGCCAGGACGAATTTTGGGTCCTTGGACACGGCCTGGTTGTAGAGCGTGAGGATGGGCTCGTACTCTCCCAGCGTGGCGTTGCTCCCCAGCTGATCGTCCACGGCCCGCGCCCTCAGATAGAGGTCGTAGGCCGCCTGGCTTGTCGTGGGCCGCCGGTCGATCAGGCGTCGCTCGTCGGCCGTGAGGCTCGCCTCAAGTGCGCCGGCGATGCTCCTGGAGAGGTCGCTTTGAATCGAAAAGATGTCCGTGAGCTTCCGGTCGTAGCTATCCGCCCAGATGGGCTGCTCGGTGAGCGCATTGAAGAGCTGGACTGTCACCCGCACTTCGTCGCCCGAACGCCTCACGGTGCCCTCGAGGACATTTGCCACGCCGAAGTCCTCCGCGATGGCCCGCAGGCTGTTCGATCCTCCGCGATACGCCATGACCGAGGTCCTGGAGATGACCTTCAGGTCGTGAATCTTCGAGAGGTTGTTGATGAGATCCTCATGCACGCCGCTGGCGAAGAATGCATTGGCCGGGTCGGGACTCAGGTTGGTGAATGGAAGCACCGCGATGGACCGCTGGCTCACCACCGCTGGGGTTGCGCTGGTGGTTTCAACTTCGGCCACTCGCTGGCTCCTCGACCAGAGCAAACCGGCGGCGCCGGCAAGCACCACAGCCGCAGCCGCGCCGGCGGCCTGCAATCCCGCCCGATGGCGCCGCGACAGCCGGCGGAGCTTCACGCCCAGGCCGGGAGCTGCGGCGAGGACGGGCTCGTGCCGCAAATAGCGTCCGATCTCCTCCGCCAGCCCGATGGCGGTCGAATAGCGGCCGGAGGGATCCTTTTCGATGCAGCGCATGACGATCCAATCAAGGTCGCCGCGCAGAAATCCCGCCAATTTTTGCGGCTCGATGCCACGGGACTTCGAGAGGGTGGCGAGCGTGTGCCCGTCGAGCAGGGAAAGGCGCTTCGAAGGGGGCAACGCCTCGTCCTCCTTCACCCGGCGCCTCATCTCCTCGAAGCTCGCGCGAGCCTGGTTTATGCTTTCGAACGGCGTGCACCCGGTCAGCAGTTCATAGAGAAGCACACCCAGGCTGTAGATGTCGCTTCGGGCGTCGACGCCGGCCGAGCCCAACTCCGCCTGCTCCGGACTCATGTAGAGCGGCGTCCCGATAAACTGCTCGTAGCTCGTAAACAGGGTCTTGTCCGAAGGCCGCGATTCCGTGGCCTTGGCCACGCCGAAATCGATCACTTTTGGGGTCGGCAGACCGTCGGAAATTGCCACGAGGATGTTCGACGGCTTGATGTCCCGATGGACGATGCCCCGCTCATGTGCGTGCTGAATCGCCCGGCAGACCGGAATGAACAGCTCCAGGCGCTTCAGGAGCGGGAGGCGGCGGTCCTCGCAAAACCGGGTGATCGAGATCCCCTGCACCAGCTCCATCACAAAATAGGGCCGGCCCGCCTCCGTGGCCCCGCATTCGAACACGCGGGCTATGTTGGGATGGTCCATCAGCGCCAGGGTCTGCCGTTCCGCCTCGAAACGAGCGATGACCTCCCGCGTATCCATGCCGAGCTTGATGATCTTGAGGGCGACGCGGCGGCGGATCGGTTCCGCCTGCTCGGCCAGGTAGACGGCGCCGCAGCCGCCTTCGCCTATCTTCTGAAGCAATTTGTACGGGCCGACCCGACTCCCGAGAAATTTATCCAGCAACGTGTCCGCGCCTGCGTCCCCGGCCGGAGCCGCCGAATTGCCGCCGCGTGACGACTTGAGATCGCCGTTGTCGTGGGCGCGGAGGAGCGCCTCAACCTCCGCGATCAGGCTCTGGTCCTCGCGGCACGCCTGCAGAAGATACTCCTGCCGTTCGCTGGGCGATCGGCCCAACGCTTCCGTGAAAAGGTATTCAACGCGTTCGAGCGATTCGCTCATGTTTGCCGAAAAACGTTACTAGCCGCTAAGCCCCAACGCCATACCGGAGTTTGCATTTCGCAATGCGACCCTGCGAGCTGCGCGTATTTGCAGGATAAGCGGCGCGCCCCGAGGTCGGGCGGGCGGCCGGGATTCTGCAAGACCCGTGAAAGATCGATGGGGATGCGCCCGTTAAGGCTGATGACTGGGACGGCGAAACGCCGCTCCTCTCGCCCTCAAACAAGTCCGCAGAAAAACACACATCCGTCATGAAGACGATCTCAACGATAAATGCCTGTCTCGGAAATCTTGCCTATGCCAGCATTCTGGCCGGCCTTGTTCTCGCCTTTGTCGATCCCGGGCACCGGGCTCGTCAACAGGCCATTGCGAGGCCAAGCGCCGTCGCCGTCGTGATTTCAAAGGCGCAGGCCGCCTGACAGCGGGTCCGGCCAGGGGGCGCAGCCAGGAGCGAGGCTATCGGTGAATATATCTCATTCACACGTAACCAGGTATGCAATGAGCGCGGATGCGTACATTCTTTTATATGTCCTTCCTGAGCGGAAAAGTATTCCCCTAAGCGTTGAAACGCAGCTGGGGGTCAGGGCCCCGGTTGCCCCGCCACTCTCTTTCCTCCACAATCCAGCCGCCGTGCTCGAGCGATTCAGCCGATTTTTTTCGATAAGACGCCGCGCGTGGGCCCAGCGGGAGGTGATCCGCAGCCTCTCGGAGGCGATCGACCAGAGCTATTCCGCGGTCATGATCACCGACCTCGAGAGCCGGATCCAATATGCGAACGGCGGCCTCTGCAATCAGATGGGCTATTCCCGCGAGGAGCTGATCGGCAGAAACTGGCGCGACTTTCAGCAGAAGGAAACCCCGCCGGAATTGCTCGCCGACCTTGTCGCCACGGTTCGGGCGGGCCGGCCCTGGCGGAACGAATGGTTCAACCGGCGAAAGAACGGCGAACTCTATCCGGTCCGCGGCTGCGTCAGCCCGATCAACGACGCTCACGGGCACCTCGCCTGCTTTCTTGCGATCTTCGAGGACATGACGGAGGTCAAGCGCAGCGAAATGACGCTGCGCGAGGCGCTCGCGCGGGCCGCCGAGGGGGACCGTTCGAAGAGCCGGTTTCTCGCCACGATGAGCCACGAGATGAAGACGCCGCTGAATGGCATCGCCGGATTCACGAGCCTTCTTCGCGGGACGGCGCTGACCCCGGAGCAGGAGGAATACGTCGAGAGCATCCGCGCCAGCGGCGAGGCGCTGATCCAGCTGACCGACGACATTCTCGAGCTGGCCCGTATCGAAGGGGGAAAGCTGAAGCTCGAGCCCGTGGTTTGCGATGTCCGCCAGTGCCTGGAGGATGTGCTCGACGGCATGGCCGTCAGGGCGGCCGACAAGGGCCTGGAACTGCTGCATTGGGTGGACGAGGGTGTGCCTCCGACGCTCCTCCTCGATGAATTGCGCCTGAGGCAGGTGCTGGTCAGCCTGGTCGGCAATGCCGTGAAGTTCACGGGCCGGGGTGAGGTTGAGGTCGCGCTGCACGCGTCGCGCTCGCAATGGGAGGCCCCGGGCGGATGGAAGCTGACGTTTGCCGTGCGGGACACCGGAATAGGCATTGCGGACGCGGACCTGGACAAGCTTTTCAAGCCCTTCAGCCAGCTTGACGAGTCGACCACCCGGCGCTTCAGCGGGACCGGTCTCGGCCTGGCGATATCGAAGAACGTCGTCCAGCTGATGGGCGGGGAAATCGCAATCGAGAGCGAACCCGGACGAGGCTCCACGTTCAGCTTCTGGATTCCCGCTGGCTCGGAGCCGCACGCGCCGCACGCGCCGCCCGACCTTCGCAACCGGCGGGCCGCCCTGGCAGCCCGCGCCGGGCCGTTTCGCCGGGAGTTCGCCCGTCTCGCCCGGCGCTGGCGGCTGGCGCTCATCGAGGTGGACGCAATCGAGGACCTCCCGGCTGACGGCCTGGATTTTGTCTTTGTCGAAGTGGATGCGGACCTGGCGCGCGCGTTTGCCGCTGGAGCCCCGAGACTCCCGGCGGGATATTGCGCGATTGTATCCGCAAGCCTGTCCCAGGCGCTTCGGGCGGGCCTCAGGGGACACTTCCAGCTGGTGCTGAACAAGCCCCTCCATCATGAGGCGCTTTTGTGCCTCCTGAGCACAGGCCGCTGAGGGGAGTTCTACGTAGAAGCGTGGGGTTGCGGGGCGGGGTTTCCGGGTTCATACCGTTTTCCCGTCGGTCCTCTCCCATGAAACCATCCCACCTGATTTTCGGCCTGGCCGCCCTGGGCGCGCTCCTCGCCGGCGGCTGCAAGAGCGTCGAATACTCCGCCGCCAATGACCCCAACCGCGTCCTCATCGGCACGGTCACCTTCATGCAGCCCACCACCCTGCCGCCCGACGCCGAGGTCCTCGTCCGGGTCGTCGACCGGCACCCTCAGCCCGCGAACATGGACATCGGTGGAATTCCTTCCCCGGACCGCCTTCCGCTTCTCAGCCAGCCGCAAACGGCCGCCGCCCTGGCGGCGGCCGGCCCGGAGACCCTGGGCGAACAGATCGTCCGAAATCCCGGGTCTTCGCCGGTCGTCTTCCGCGTCGAATACCGCGCCGAGGACGATCTCCTTCGCCGCGGCCTCAACATCGAGGTGCGCATCTCGTACGGCGGGCGCCTCCGGCTCTTCAATGCGAACCAATATGAGGTGGGTTTGAACGACGTGAACGATCCGCACGCGGTCGAGGCGGATCCCGTGCACTGAGCGGCGGCCGCATGAGCCTCTCGATCTGGTGCAACGCGCGGCTGAAGGACGGCGCGATGCGCCGGCTCGAGGAGGGGACGAAAGCGCATCGGCTGATCATTTCGTCCCACCGCAACCCTTCCGTCCTCTCGGCGGGGCCGCCCGACCCCGCGCTTGCGGAAGCCGATGTCGCGTTCGGCCAGCCCGACGCCGGAGACTGCCTGCGTTTCGACCGCCTGCGGTGGGTCCAGCTGACCACGGCCGGATTCGCACGCTACGATTCGGACGCCTTCCGTGAAAATTTTCGCGCGCGCGGCGCCATCCTGACCAAGTCATCCGCGGTCTTTGCGGAACCGGCTGCGCAGCACGTTTTGGCGATGATGCTCGCCCTCGACCGCCAGCTCCTGCCCTCCTATCGCGACCAACTGACGGACCGGTCCTGGCATTTCCTGGAGCACCGGGCCAGTTCTCACCTCCTTCTCGGCCGCACCGTGCTGCTGCTTGGCTACGGCATGATCGGCCGGAGGGTGGCCGAGCTCCTTGCGCCCTTCCGCTGCGAGATCTACGCCGTCAGGCGGCAGATTCGAAGCGAGCGCGAGGTTCGGATCGTTGCCGAGGCGGACGTCACGGCAGTCCTCGGCAAGGCGGACCATGTCGTCAATGTCCTGCCCGACAGCGAAGCCACCCGAAACTGGGTAAATGCGCGCCGGCTTGCCTGCTTCCGCCGGGGAGCGAGATTCTACAATGTCGGCCGGGGAACCACGGTTGACCAAACCGCCCTCCTCGAGGCCCTGCGGGATGGAATCCTGGGGGCGGCCTATCTGGACGTGACCGAGCCGGAGCCGTTGCCGCCGGAGCATCCTCTATGGACGGCGCCGAATTGCTTCATCACGCCTCACACCGCGGGCGGGCGCCACGACCAGGATGATGCCCTGGTTGAGCTGTTCCTCGAAAATCTCGCTGCGTTCGAGCGGGGGCAGGCCCTAACCGACAGGGTGTGCTGATTGTCGCCAGGCAAGGTCAGCAGCCGTGCCGGGCCAATCCATCGCAGAACCGTAACGCCACTGGATATTTGAACGAGTTGTCTTTTTTCTGCATCTGATCCACAAGTGCGTGCGTAGTTACTACCGTCAACCGACCCGATGCGGCGGCAGATGCCTTCGCGGAGTGGTCATCGTTCCCAAAAAACACAATCCAGACAGAACATGAAGAAATCCACTCGTCTCCTCGTGACCGCCGCCGCCATGGCGGGCCTCTACGCCGGCGCCCTCGCCGCCCGCACCTATGCCGCCGACAGCACGGCGGGATCGTCCGACCAGCCCAAGAGCGACACCAGCACGAAGCACGACTGTAAGGGCAAGAACTCGTGCAAGGGCCAGGGCGGCTGCAACGCGGGCGACAACGGCTGCGCGGGCAAGAACTCCTGCAAGGGCAAGGGCGGCTGCGCCAGCAAGAGCTGATTCCGGCCAACGCGATTTGAGTTCCGAGCGCGGCCGGCGTCATTGTCGGCCGCGCTTTTTCTTACGTTTCTAATTCCCGTGCCGGAGAACCGCTTCAACGGAAACACCGACTACGGCATCGGCATCGGGCTGCGCGTCCCCCATTACGCGCACATTCTGGAGAGGAAGCCGGTCGTCGACTGGTTTGAGATCATCTCGGAAAACTTCATGGTCGACGGCGGGCGTCCGCTCGAGGTTCTCGACCAGATCCTCGAGCAGTACCGGGTCGTCCAGCATGGTGTTTCCATGTATTTCGGATCAGCCGACAAGCCGGACCGGGCCCACCTTCGCAAGCTGAAGACCCTGGTCAAGCGGACGGGGACTCCCTGGCTCTCGGACCATCTTTGCTGGGGCAGCGTGGACGGAACCTACACGCACGACCTGCTGCCGATGCCCTACACCTTTGCATCGGCGAAGAGGACCGCCGAGAAGATCCGGCAGGTCCGCGACTACCTCGAGGTGCCGATCTGCGTCGAGAACGTCAGCAGCTACGCGGAGTTCCACGTCTCCGAGATGACCGAATGGGAATTCCTGACGGAAGTCGTGGAGCGGGCGGACTGCGGAATCCTCCTCGACGTCAACAATATCTACGTCTCCGCGAAGAACCACGGCTTCAATCCCTACGACTACGTGGACGGCGTCCCGCACAACCGCGTGGGCCAGATGCATGTCGCCGGCCACACCAAGTTCGAGAAATACATCCTCGATACGCACGACCACCCGGTCCTCGATCCCGTGTGGAAGCTCTACGCCCACGCGACCCGCAAATGCGGGGTGACGGCGACCCTGCTCGAATGGGACGACAAGATCCCATCCTTCGACGAGGTGCACGACGAGGCGCTCAAGGCCAATGCCTTCATAGACGGCGCCAAGGCCGCCTCAAAACCCGCGGGGCGGGCCGTCCGTTCATCGTGAAGGCGGCGAATCCAGTCGGGCTCAAGCCTCCGCCGGCGCGCGCTCCGCGGCGGCTCCGTTCGACCGGCGATCTCCGCACGTTTCAGCGGCTGATGACCCATGCGGTCGTCCGGCCGCTGGCCCCGGGCGACCGCCTGCAGCCACGCTGGATCGACGGTCGGCCGATGGACGAGGTGGCCGCCGATTTCATAAAGCCGAACGACCGCCTGACCGCCTTCGACCGGCTGGAGATCTACAACCGGATGTACTGGTTCCGGCTGATCGGCTGCTTTCACGACGACAATCCGGGAATGCGGGCGCTTCTGGGCGAGCGCCGATTCGAGCGGCTCGCGCGCGCGTACCTGGCCAGATACCCGTCGCGTTCGTTCACGCTCCGCAATCTGTGCGCCCGCCTGGAACAGTTCATCCGCGAGGAGCCCCGATGGACCGCCCCCCGGACGGCCCTGGCTCTCGCGGTGGCCCGGTTTGAATGGGCGCAGACGGTTGCCTTCGACGGCGAGGCCCGGCCCGCTCTCGGGCCCGACGACATCGCCGACAAGGCGCCGGCAAGGCTGCGGATCGACCTGCAGCCTTATATCTCGCTCCTCTCCCTCGATTATCCCCTGGACGATTACATCATCGCCGTGAAGAAGCGCAGCGCCCTCCGTGCCGAGGCGAGCAACGCGATCGGTTCCGGCGAGCCGTCGGGGAGGCGCCGAAAACACGTCCCCTTGCCGAAGCGCGGGCGGATCCGCGTTGCCGTCCACCGGCACAGCGGACGGCTGTATTACAAGCGCCTCGGGCTGCCGGAACTTCGCATCCTCGAGGCGCTCCGCGCCGGGCGGCCCCTCGGGCAGGCGGTCGCCGCCGGCGGCCGCCGGGTGAAGCCCGAGCAGGTGCGGGACTGGTTTGCCACGTGGATGAAACTAGGATGGCTTTGCAAGCGGCAGTAGGCAGTAACCCCCAAATCCGGCTCATATGAAAAACCTAAACGAAATCCTGGGCGCCATCGGCTGCGTCCTGAAACCGATACTCCTCCTCGCGATCCGCCTCTACTGGGGCTGGCACTTCTGCATCTTCGGCTGGGGCAAACTGACGCACCTCGACAAGATCACCGGCTACTTTGCCAGCCTCGGCCTTCCGATGCCGCATCTTCAGGCCATCATGGCGGGTTCCGTCGAGTGCTTTGGCGGGGCATTCCTGCTCCTCGGCCTCTGCGCGCGCATCGTTTCTGTCCCGCTCATGTTCACGATGACGGTCGCCTACCTGGCGGCGGAGCGCCCCGCGCTGCACGCGATATTCTCGAACCCGGACAAGTTCACCGGCGCCGATCCGTTCCTCTTCCTTTACGCGGCGGTGCTCATATTCGTCTTTGGCCCGGGCAAGATCTCGATCGACGCGATCTTCTGCGAGAAGACCGCGTCCGAGTGACGGTTTGTTGCGTAGAAGGGTGAGGGAGGGCGGCTTCCCTCATCCCCATGATCCTGCTTCGGCATCCGTCTCTCCTCATAGTTCTGGCAGCGCTCGCGTTCTCCACAGCGGCGCGCGCCGAATCCATTGCCTGGACCTCCTGGTCCGACGACGCCTTTGCCCGCGCCAAGCGCGAGCACAAGTACGTGATCCTCGATCTCGAGGCCGTATGGTGCCACTGGTGCCACGTGATGGACGCGACAACCTATCGCGATCCGCGGGTCATCTCGCTGCTTGGCGCGCATTATATTTCTGTCCGCGTGGACCAGGACTCCCGGCCCGACCTGGCAAACCGCTACGAGGACTACGGCTGGCCTGCGACGGTCATCTATGCGCCGGATGGCACGGAGATCGTCAAGAAACAGGGCTATGTCGAGCCGGACGGAATGGCCCGGCTCCTCCAGGCCGTTATCGACGACCCATCGCCGGTCAATTATCACGACGCCCAGGCGAGCGTGGCGTCATCGGCCGCGCCTTCCGCGGAGCGCGTCGCCGTGCTCCGCAGGCAATGGAGGGGTGGCTACGACGACAAGGCGGGGGGCTGGGGCTTCGATCACAAATTTCTGGACTGGGACAACGTGGAGCTCGCGCTTCGCGACGCGGCGCGCGGCGACGAGCGCGCAACCCGCATGGCCCGCGACACCATCAGGCTGCAACGCAAGCTTCTCGATCCCGTCTGGGGCGGCATGTACCAGTATTCCGTCGGCGGCGACTGGGACGAACCCCACTTCGAAAAGATCATGCCGATGCAGGCGGAGGACCTGCGGATCTACGCACTCGCCTACGCACAGTGGGGCGATCCGGCCGATCTCGCGACAGCCCGGGCAATCCACCGCTTTCTCACCACTTTCCTCAGGGGAGCCGATGGGGCCTTTTATGTGAGCCAGGATGCGGATCTCGTCCCGGGCGAGCACAGCTCGGAATATTTCGCCCTGGATGACGCCGGAAGGCGGGCGCGGGGCATTCCGCGCGTGGACACGCACCGCTATGCGCGCGAAAACGGCTGGGCGATCGCCGGCCTGGCCCAATACGCAGCCGTCACCGGCGATGGAGCCGCCCGCGCCGAGGCGGAAACAGCAGCAAACTGGGTGATCGCGCACCGGGCGCTGGCAGGCGGCGGCTTCCGCCATGACGAAGCCGATGCGGCCGGGCCCTATCTCGGGGACACCCTTGCGATGGGCCGCGCCTTCTTCGCCCTCTACGAACTCACCGCCGATTCGGCATGGCTCGCCCGGGCGGAATCCGCCGCGGACTTCATCCGCGCCCATTTTGCCCTCGGCTTGGAGCCCGGCTTCGCCAGCAGCGACACGGAGAAGCCATCGTTTCCGAGGCCGCAGCCGCAGTTCGACGAGAATGTGGGCCTGGCGCGATTCGCCGCCGCCCTTGGCGCCGCCGGCGGCCGGGCCGAGGACAGCGCAACGGCAGTCCTTGCACTTCGCTGGGTGCTCGCGCCCGGAATAGCCGAGCCCCGCCATGCCTACGTGGGCGGCGCCCTTCTCGCGGAGGAGGAGGTCCGCACCGCACCGCTCCACGTCGCCGTCATCGGAGGCAAGGATGACCCGTCGGCCCGCTCCCTCTATGCGGTCGCCCTGCGATCGCCAACTGCGCACAAGCTCATTGAATGGTGGGATCGCCGCGAGGGTCCGGCGCCCCGCGGCGAGGATATCTATCCGGAACTGCCGCAGGCGGCCGCGTTTGTCTGCGCCAACGGCGCCTGCTCCGCCCCGATGTCCTCCTCTCCGGCCCTGACTGCCCGGCTTGCGAAGATCCTGGCCGCTCCGGTTCGCTAGGGCTGCCGGGGCTTCTCAGCGACCACCACCTTGGTGTCGGCGATCAGGTCGTGCAGGCACCTACGGTCGGGCCCGAATATGAAGCCGATGTCCACAAACGGAACGAACGGGCCTACTATCCTGACGAGCCCGATGAGTGCGGGAACCCAGCTTCGAAGGAGGACCGCGTGGACGAATCCTGGCGGGGCCCCGTCGCGAAAGCGGACGATGCGGATCCCGACGATCCGCTTGCCCACCGTCTGGCCCCGCGTCACCAGCATCCAGGTCTGAAGGACGACGAGGAAGAGGAGCGCAAAGCCGAGAAGCGCAAAGCCGCCCGCGACGCGGCCGAATTCGATGTCATCCGACCATTCCCCGCGGGCAATCTGTAGGACGGTGTTGACGCCGACCATCAACGTTCCCGGAAGGATGCACGCCAGCCCGAAGATCGTGTCGAGGAGCGCGGCGCCGAGGCGTTGGCCACGTCCGGCGAGAGCGGGAGCCGCTCCTGCCGAATGAATGAGGGGCGGCGGTCCGCCGCCGGAGATTTCTGGGAAGTCGGCGAGCGTCTTCCACTCATCGGTGTCTGAGGCCTTGGCCTTCGTGTCCTCATCGGCGCGGCCGGCCGCTATCCATGCCCTTACCTGGCCTGCCGACACGGGGCCATATTCCTTCCCGTCGCCACCGATGATCGTGTACATGCTCATCAGCCTGTAACTGACAGCAAAATGCCGCCCCGGGTCAACCGCAGGCCGGCGATCAGGCGTTTTTCAGCTTCTCGACTTGAGCCCTGAGCGCTCGTCTTTTGTACCGGGCGCCTGAGCGCGCTACTTTCCGAACTTTGTGCAGGGCTGATCTTGCCGTTGCTTCATAGGGACACTTCTCTAGCGGCCCTCCAGCCAAATGAGCCCTGTCTTTGTCTCCCCGACCGTCCTCGAAGGATCCGGAGTCCGACTTGAGCCGATGGAGCTTGCCCATGAAGGAGCTCTCAAAGCGGCCGCTGCCGACGGCGAGCTATGGAATTTGAACTTTACGAGCGTCTCTCGACCCGAGAACACCCTAAGTTACATCGAGGCGGCGCTAGCGGATCGGGCCAAGGGAATCCGCGAGCCATTCGTGGTCCGAGAAATGCGTAGCGGCACGATTGTCGGATCGACCAGCTATCACGACATCATTCCCGACGTTCGTCGGGTCGAGATCGGCTATACCTGGTACGCGAGGTCTTGGCAGCGAACCCACGTGAACACTGCCTGCAAATGGCTTCTCATGGTGCATGCATTTGAAAAATTGAACTGCACGGTCGTCGGCTGGCGCACGGACATTCTTAACCTCCGCTCACAGGCAGCGATCGAGCGGCTCGGCGCGAAGAAGGACGGGGTCATCCGCCGCCAGAAGCTGCGCCCCGATGGCACGATTCGGGACGCCGTCATGTACAGCGTCACCGCCGAGGAATGGCAGCTCGACGTGAAGGATCGCGTTCGCGGACTGCTTCGGCTGCCCGGTTAGGCTCCCATCGGCTCACGCGCTTTTTCGAGAACTGGGCCTCTCTGGCGACACAGTCACATTCGATTCGTTCAGCAGTCCTCTAATCGTCGGCCGGAAGGAAGAGCGCCAACTCTGCCTCGATTTTCCCGTTCGACCTATTGGGAATATTCAATCCCCTGTCGAGTTGTAGAGGCCAGTCGGGGCTGAAGGACGACGAATTTCCGTCCCGTGTCCTTGTTTCCAAGGATCAGCAGCGGACGATCGCGGAGATCGGCGATCAATTCGTCGTCGGAGATGATCTCATATCCGGGGTGTGCCGCTGCGGTCTGAACTTGCGCGGGGCCGATCATGGGGACAGCCCCGTTCCCATTTGCGCCCATGCGGACATCGCTTCGGACCAGCAAAATAGCCAACGCTGCCGCCGCGCCCGTTGTAAGCGCGGCTGCCAGAAATGTCCGCCGGCGGACTCGACGGCGGCGAACCTGCAGCGCCGCGCTGCGCGCAAAGTCGCTGGCCATTCCCTTCTCCCAGTCCTCATGGAAGAGATCGGCGATCAGTCGGGTGCGCGGGTCTGGCTTTTCAGTCATTTGATTTAAGGACGGCCTCCAGCAGCCGGCGCAATTGCGATCGGGCGCGGGTGAGCCGCGATTCGGCGGCTTTCGGGGAAATCGACAGCTGCTCCGCTATGCTATTCACGTCTGCACCGGCAAAGTACTTTGACTTCAGAAGGGCCCGATCCTCCGGTGCGATCTGGGCCAGCGCCGAGTCGAGCGCGCTGAGGAGGCTGACTTCGTCCGCGGTCTGCCCCTCGGGGCCCTCCGGTTCGACGGCCCTGCGGTTGAGCAGTTTCCCCCAGCTCCACCTCCTCCTCAGGCAGTCGTTCAGCGCGGATCGTGCGACGATTCGCAACCATCCACTGAACATCGCTTCGGAGTCGCAGGTTTTCACGTTCTTCGCCACCCGCAGATAGGTTTGCTGCAGGGCTTCGCTGGCCAGGTGATGATCGCCTCGGGAGGCAGCCAATAGCTGGCGGAATATGCCGGGCCCATGATCTCGATGGAATTGGCTCCACGCGGCATCACTTCCGGCGGCGAGATTCGCAGTCAACTCCCCAAGAGGAGACTGGCCGGCGCCGTCCTTGGGATCAGAGGCCAAGTGGGGAGCGAAGGATGCTGCGACCGTCCGGATCACTTCTCCATGGAATCGGAATTTGCGCCGGACTTCAATTTTTCATCCTTGGGATGGGCCAGCAGGCCGTCGATCACACGGGTGGCGACCTTGAGCTCGCTTTCGGGTCCTGCCATCAGCAAGAGGCCGGACTTGGGATGGTATTTGATTTTGAGGGCACTGGGATCCGCCGACGAAGTCATCGCACAGGCCGTGCGGATCGCATCGACGATGTCGTCAACGGATCTTTGCGCATCGACGAAGGGCGAGAGATCCCTGGAGACAAATTCACCATTACTTCCAGCGTCGTGCTTTGAGAGGACGGCTGTTGTTTCACTGATAGGAGCAAGTCGGAAACCATCGGAATCCAGCAATAGCGCGAGAAGGTTAAGAAGTTCACCAGAGTGTTCAAGGTGTACGGAAAAGGGCGGCAGCGGAGCGGCAAGATACGCTTTTGGGCCAACGATGTTGATCCGGTATGTTTTGGGCAGCATCTCAAATAATTGGGCCAGCGAACCGCCGGGAAAATCGATATTGACGAAGGTCGGCGTGGTTGAGGCCGGGGGAACGGGCCTGTTGTCGTCGGCTCGCAACGCCGCGGCGGTTGCAAAGGCCGCCAGCGCGAGAAGGAAACGAAACGTGAAGGTCAGGGTCCTGGAAGTGTCTTTCATCATAATAAATACGCGCGCCAGCCCCTAATCCTTCGCAAAATCTTCCATGTTTATGAGATATGAGGGGTAGCCTCGGGCCGCCGATGAGGTTGGGGGCGGGCAGGCTGACGCCGCCGACGATCGTGAACCCAAAAATGTGCGCGAGGGCGAATGCCAGCGGAAGGCCGGGATCGCACTTTTCGGTTTCGATAGTGTCGATGGTCTGACGGGACACACGCAGAGGTTTCGCGAGGTCGGCCTCACGCCGCACTTGTTATAATAGCAGGTGTGATGAAATGCTTATCCGCCAAAGCGGCCCTCAACTTCTTGCCTTTGACGCACATTTGTGCTCTTTTTGTGCTATGCCGGCGACTGCCATTCTTCGTGCTCGAATCGACCCGCGACGAAAGGCGAGAGTGGAGCGGATCCTCGAAAATCTCGGAGTGACCCCCACTCAGGCAGTGAACATGCTCTACGCGCAAATCGAGCGCCGAAAGGCGATACCATTCCCGGTGAGTTTGGAGGAAGGTGTCATCGCTCCGCCCATTGCGCATGTAGCCCGGGAGTGGGGCGGACTCGACCGGGAGGATTACTCGCATCTGGACAAGCGGTGAGCCCGAAACCCGGAGAGCTCTATCTCGTGGACCTTGGCATGATCGGAAAGGTCCGGCCGGCGATGGTCGTTTCCCGAGAAGATCCGGCAAGCAGTCGCGCCACAGCCATATGCGTTCCGCTGACTACGCAAAACCGGGATTCAGCTTATGAGGTCGGGTTGGGGAAGCTGAGGTTTCTCGACAAGGAATCCTGGATAAATGTCCAGGGGATCATGAGCATCGGCTATGAAAGACTAATTCGACGCCTGGGGCTTGTGCCTCAGACTCAATTCGCAGCTGTGAAAACTGCTTTGCGCTATGCTTTGGACCTTTAGCCTCAGGGCGCCGGCGGCCGGCCGGCGGCGCGGGCGAGGGCCTGGCGGGCGAGGACGGCGTCGTAGCGGGCCTGGAGTCGGGCGAGTTCCGCCGCTCGGGCGGAGCTTTGGGCGTCCAGGAGTTCAAAGTTCGTGATGACGCCGCTCGAGTAGCGCGTGCGCGCCAGGTCGAGGGCTTCCTGGGCCTGGGCGACGAGCGCATCGGTGTTGGCCAGCCGGGTCCGCGCAGCGGTCAGGTCGGAGAGGGCATCCTGAACGTCGGTGGCGATCGTCGCGGACATCTGGCGAACGCGCGCCTCGGAGGCCCGGAGTTCGGCGCGCGCCTCCACGCGTTCGCCGGTCGTCCGGCCGCCGGTGAAGATCGGCACCGACAGGCTGACGCCGCCGTTCACGTACCCTTTGTTGTCGTACATCGCCGGGAGCTGGGAGTCCTCGACGCCGCCCGACACCTGCGCCGCAAGGGTCGGCCTGTCGGCGCGATCGGCCACCCCGAGGCGGCGCCGGGAGGTTTCTGCGGTGTCCCGGGCGAGCCGGATCTCGGGGCGGTTCCGCAGCCCTTCGGCGATCGTGGCGGAAAGCTCCGGAGCGGGTCCGGCCGTGTCGAATCCGCCCGATAGCGGCAGGGGAGCCGTCGGCTCATAGGTCAGAAGCTCGCGCAGCAGAGCCTCCTGTCTTTGGAGCGAGGCGACGATGTCGGCCCGTCGATTTTGCGCGGTCGCCAGGCGCACCTGGGTCGTAAGGACGTCGAATTTCGTGGCAGAGCCGGCTGCGAATCTCTGCGAGGAAATGCGGCCGGCCTCTTCTAGCGCCTGGATTTCCTCGTCGGCGACACCGACCGATTCCCTGAGGAGGAGCACGCCGTAGAATGCCTGGATAGCCTGGTAGCCGAGCTGGCTCCGGACTCCATCCAGGGCGTCCTTTGCGGAAATTTCGCCGGCGCGGGCGAGGTCCACCAAGGCGTCGGTGCGGCCGAAATCGGTCAACAGCTCCCGCACGGTCACCGCTGCGTCGTAAAAATCGTGGATCGCCGGATAAAACGTCGTGGGGCCGAATTTGATGTACGGCCTCAGGCTCAAATGGGTGTAGGCCGCGTTCGCCGAGACCTGGGGCAGGCGGTTCGCGCCGCTCTGGTCCGTGCGGCCGCGGGCGGCGTCGATCGCGGCCTGCGCCGCGTCCAGGGAGGGGTGCCGGGCGAGCACCGTGTCGATGGTGCGGGCGAGGGTGAGCGGACCATCGTCGCCGCGCATCGGAGCGGCGAGGCCCAGGGCGATTGGCAGAAGAAATACGGCGGATTTCATTGTCTATTTAGTGTGATTCGGCGGCTGCGGCCGCGGCGGCGCGGGCGACCGGTTTGGGTCGGCCGGCGAGGAAGATGAGCGGAAGGCAGCCGACGCAGATCAGGGCGACCAGGTGGTAGGCGTCGAGATAGCTGAGGAGATTGGCCTGCCGCTCGACCATCAGGCCGAGGACGGCCAGCGCGCGGCGCGGCGCCTCCCAGGGAGAGACGCCGTGCGCAAGCATCCTCTGGGCGAGGCCGTGGAGGCGGGCGACCGTCGCTGGATGGCCTGCGACGATATCGGAGACAAGGGCCTGGCGGTGCACCGCGACCCGGTGATCGAGGAAGGTGTTGATGAAGGCGATGCCGAAGGATCCGCCGACCTGGCGCATCATGTTGTTCAGCGCCACGCCCTGCGGGATATCGCGGGGAGGCAGGCCGGACACCGCAAGTTGCGTGAGCGGGATTGCCATGAAGCTGAGGCCGACCGCGCGCAGGATCACCGGCCAGAAGAAATCGTGGGCGCCGGCGTCGAGGCTGAGTCCTCCAAGCATGTAGGCGAAAATCGCCACGATAATAAAGCCGATGACGATCAGGATGTGCGGAGGAACCCCCTTTACCAGCATGCGACCGATGAACGGCAGGATGATGATGGAAACGCCCGCCCCGGGCAGGAAAAGCATGCCGGTCTGCATCGCGGTGAAGCCGAGCAGCCGCTGCACGAAGATGGGAACGATGAAGACCGTGGCAAACAGGGCAAAGCCCAGGACAAAGGTAAGCGCGGCCGCCGACGCCAGGGTCCGGCTGCGCAGGACGCGGAGGTCCACGACGGGATGCTCGGTGAAAAGCTCCCAGATGACGAAGGAGACAAGGCTCACGACGGCCGTTATTGCGAGAACGACGATGTAGCGCTTTGAGAACCAGTCCTCCCTTTCGCCGCGCTCGAGGACGACCTGGAGGGAGCCCAGCCCCGCCACGAGGAGGCCGATTCCCGGCCAGTCGATCTTATCGGCGCGGCGCGCCGATGCGGGCTCGGCGACGAACACCCAGGAAAGGATCGCGGCGGCGATGCCGATCGGCAGGTTGATGTAGAAGATCCACGGCCACGAATAGTTGTCGATGATCCAGCCGCCGACCGTTGGCCCGATCGTGGGGCCGATGAAGACGCCGACGCCGAATAGCGCCGAGGCGAGGCCGCGCTGCTCCAGGGTGAACGTCTCGAAAAGAATGGCCTGCGAGGTCGAGAGGAGGGCGCCGCCGCCGATCCCCTGGATGAAGCGGAAGGCGACGAGTTCCCAGATGTTGTGAGCCTGCCCGCAGGCCATCGATGCGACCGTGAAGAGAAGGATCGAGCTGATGTAGTAGTTCCGCCGCCCGAAGCGCGCGGCGAGGAAGCTCGTCATCGGGATAATGATGACATTCGCGATCGCGTAGGACGTGACGACCCAGGCGACGTCCTCGAGCGTTGCGCCCAGGTTGCCGCTCATGTCGGAGATCGCGACGTTCACGATCGAGGTGTCGATCAGCTCGATGATCGCCGCCGCGATCACCGTGACTGTGATGATGAACTTCCTGAAGCCGAATTCAGCCATGGCGGCCGCCGGTCACTCCCGGACATTGACCGTCACGTCGGCGCTCGCGCCGGGGCGCAGCGTGAGTCCGTCGCCGGCGGGCTCGACGGAGATCCGGACGGGGATGCGCTGGGTGACCTTGACGAAATTGCCCGAGGCGTTGTCCGGCGGCAAAAGGGCGAAACGGGCGCCGGTCGCGCCCGCGATCGACTCCACCTTGCCGTGGAATACGACGCCGGGATAGCCATCCAGCGAGATCTCGACCCCCTGGCCGGTGCGCATCCGCGCGATCTGGGTCTCCTTGAAATTGGCCACGACCCACGCGCCCGTGTCCGCGGTCACGGAAAGAAGCGTCTGGCCGGCCTGCACGTACTGCCCCGGCTCGAGATCCTTGTGCGAGACCACGCCCGCTATCGGGGCGGTGATCGTGGCATACGAGCGCTGGAGACGGGCAAAGTCGAGGTCGGTCCTCCGCTGGTCGATCTGCGCGCGCGCGGAATCAACCTGGGCCCTGCTCGAGACGATCTCGGCCGCGGCTGCCTCGGCCTGCCGCCGGGTGGCCGTCAGGCGCGCCTCGGCTTCGTCGGCCGCCGCCTGGATGTCCGAAAGCTGGCTCGCGGTAATCGCGTTGTTCCTGAACAGCCCCGAGTCGCGGGCCAGGTCGGAGGCTGCCTTGGCCTGCGCCACTTGGGCGGTGACCCCATTTGCCTGGACGACGGCCTGTGCGGCCGCGGCGTTGGCCAGCGACGCCTGGGCGGTCTTTGCGGCGGCTTCGGCGCTGCGCACGGCGGCTTCGGCCGAGGCGACCCGGTTATCGAGCTCGCGGGGATCAATCGTCACCAGCGCCTGCCCTGCCGCGACGCGTTCGTTGTCCTTGACGAGCACCTGCGCCACGTAGCCGGGAATCCGCGGCAGCACCGGGCTGATATCGCCCTCGACCTGGGCATCGTCCGTCTCCTCATGGGCGCGGACGAAGAGGAAGTGCTTTATTCCGAGAATGGCGGCGATCAGCACGACCGCGGTGGCCATGGCTGCCAGGCCCTTGTTTCTTGAGCCGTTGGGGGAGGAAGCCTTTCCTTCGGGGCTGCGGCTTTGGGATAATGGATTGCTCATGAGGGCGGGAAGGGGATCAGGTGGATTATAATTAGGAGCCTAATTATATTCCCAAGGCAAGCCGGATTTGAAAGGCTTCGCCTGCCGGGCCTTCTCGCCCGTAACAATCAACCATGCGCTGGATTCCCTTCTGCCTTTCCCTGGCCCTCGCGGCGCTCGGCCTTCTGACCGTTTTCAAGGCTCCTCCCTGGGTGGACTGGAGGCTGGCCCTCCTCGCCGGAGAGTTCGGCCACTGGATTTCACTTATGGCGCTGGGCATCCTCATCCTGGCATGCAGCCGCTCGGGAGGCTCGGCGCGCGGGATCGCAACTGCCGTATTGGCGGGAGCCGCGTTTGTGCTCTTACTCAAGCCATCCTATCAGGCCTGGCGGCTGGGCCGGTCGCTTTCGTCGGAACTCGGGGCTGCGTTCGGCCCGGGAAAGTCCTCCCGGCCGCCTTTCTCCCTTGCCGCCCATTTTTCCCCGCAGCCCGCCGCCGTGCCCTTCGAAACGATCCGCTATGCCGGCGAACTCGATCTCGACTTCTACCGCGCCATCGGACGGACCCCGGCTCCCTGCGTGATCGTCATCCACGGAGGGGGCTGGGACAACGGCGATCGCCGGGAGCTCCAGCCGTTCAATCGATGGCTCGCGTGCCGGGGTTATGCCGTCGCTGCGATCTCCTACCGGCTCGCCCCCCGGTCGATCTGGCCGGCGCAGCGGGAGGACGTTGCCGCGGCGGTGGAATTCCTGCGCGCGCGCTCCGCCTCGTTCGGCATCGACCCCGCGCGGATTGTGCTCTTTGGCCGCTCGGCGGGAGGCCAGATTGCGGAGGCCTCCGCCTATGGCCTGCCGGGCCTCGGCGTGCGCGGGGTCATCGCCCTCTACGCGCCCGCCGATCTCAATTTTGCCTACGCCTTCGGGAAGGAGGATGACGTCCTGAAGTCGCCTTTTCTCATCCGGCAGTTTCTCGGGGGAACTCCGTCCGAGGTGAGCGCGGCCTACGATAGCGCGAGCGCCATCGGGCAGGTCGGTCCGGCGAGCCCGCCCACGCTCCTCATGCATGGGGAACTCGATCCCCTCGTCTGGCATCGGCAGAGCGAACGCCTCAATGACAGACTCGGGCAGGCCGGCGTGGCCCACGCGTTCGTGTCCCTGCCGTGGGCGACCCACGCCTTCGAATTCAACGTCAACAGCCCGGGCGGGCAGCTCACCACCTACGCGGTCGAGTGGTTCCTGGCGGCGGAGACGAAGTAAGGGGTCAGTGACCCGACCCCTTCAACGCCTCGGCGACCACCGCGCGCCTCCGGTGGTAGAAGATTGCCAGGCCCCCCTGGTAGATCAGGGTGCCGACGCCGACGATGGCGCAGCCCGCGATGTAGATCATCCGGAGGAAATGCTCGAAGTTCATTCCGGCCTGCGCGAGTTGCAGGCGCTGCGCCTCGGTGAAGAGCGGCTTCATCGTCGAGGTGTCGATGTGGGTGAGGAGAAGGCCCACGTAGCATAGGATCACGACCAGGAGGAGGAGCTGGCTCATGACGAGCCAGCGCATGCCGCGCTCGGCCCCGTGCCGCAGAAGCGCCACGCCGTGGAGCTCAACCGCCCCCGCGCCGGCCACGAGGAGCCCGATTATGGTTCCGAGCTCGTCATGCCCCGCTGCGCAGGCGAGCGCGAACAGTCCCGATAGCGTGAGAACGACCATGCCGTCGAGGCGGGCGACCCGGACGACGCGGCGCAGGGCTTGGACGGGGAGCAGGGGAGGATGGATGGCGGGCATGGGGTGCTGGGGCTGGAAAGCGTGGTGATTCAGTCGACGTCTTCAACTGAATCGTTAGCGGGGGCCGGTTTGGCGCCTTCGGCCGGAAAATGCGCGGCCAGAAGGGCCCCCGCGCGCTCGATGCCGTGGACAAGGCCCGTCGTGAAGTCGCCCTTTTTGAAACTGCCGGTCATTGCCGAGGCGAGCTCTCGCCAGAAGGCATCGCCGCATTTCTCGTGGACGCCCTTGTCGCCGATGACGGCGAACGTGCGCGAGCGGGGCGCCACGAAGATGAGGACGCCGTCTCGATGGGTCAGTTGCGCCACGCTCAGGCGCCGGAAGTGCCGCTGCGCAGCCGCGATCGGATCGGGAGCGCGGTGGCGGGCGATCAGGACGCGGATCCGGCCCGAGGTTCCGGCCTCGGCAGCGGCGATCGCGGCGGTCACGCGGGCGTGATCCACGGCAAGGGGGCTGGAAAAGAGCCAGCGCATCACCAGCTTCCTCCCGCGCCGCCCCCGCCAAAGCCCCCGCCGCCGCCCGAAAAGCCTCCGCCTCCTCCACCGCCGAAACCGCCACCTCCCCCAAACCCTCCTCCGGGGATAATCCACGGCACGCCCCCCCAGGCGCGGCGCATGCCCGTCCCGCGATAGACCACCTGCTGGCGGCTGCGGATGAAGGAATATCCGATAAACACCACGGCCAGAATGATCAGGATGGGAAAGGGCATGCCGCCCTGGGATCGGGAATCATCCACGGTGCGCCCGGTGCCCTTGTATTCTCCCCGGGTGGCGGCCAGGAGGGCGGTCACGCCGGCGCTCAGGCCACCGTCGTAGTCTCACTGGCGGAAGCGGGGCACGATCTCGTCCTCGATGATCCGCTTGCACAGGGCGTCGGGGAGCGCTCCCTCGAGGCCATAGCCGGTCTGGACGTAGAGCTTGTGCTCCCGGGCGAAGACAAAGAGGACCGCGCCGTTGCTGCGCGCCTTCTGCCCGACCCGCCAGGACTGCGCGACCCGCACCGTGTAGTCCTCGATGGAGGAGTCCGACTGCATCGTCGGATAGACGGCGACGAGAATCTGATTCGACGTGGCGCGCTCGAATTCCTCGAGCTTAGCATTGAGAGCCTGCGCCGTGCCTGGCTGCACCAGGCCGGCATAATCGTTGAAATAGGCGGCCGGCGCCGGGGGCATGACCTCGGCCGCCTTGGCTCCCGCCAGCCAAAAGGCGGCGAGGAGCGGCAGGAGGAGGAGCCGGCGCATGGAGGGCACGCCCTGCGGAACCGGTCAGGGCTTCCCGCTGAAGTCGAAATTCACCTTTGGCGCCGCTTCCGAGCCGGCGGCAGCCATGAAATAGGGGTGGGCCGCGTGCCCGAACATTCCGGCGATGAGGACCGCCGGGAAGCTCTTGATGGCCGTGTCGTATGCCTGGACCGAATCGTTGAACCGGCCCCGCTCGACGGCGATCCGGTTTTCCGTGCCTTCAAGCTGAACCTGCAGGTCGCGGAAGTTGGCCGTCGCCTTGAGGTCCGGATAGCGCTCTGAAACGACGAGCAGCCGGGAAAGCGCGGTCCCGAGCTGGCCCTGGGCCTGGTCGAAGGCCGCGAGCTGCGCCGGATCGGTGGGTGCCGCCCCGGCCGGCAGCTGCACCCGGCCCACCGAGGCCCGCGCGTCGGTGACCGCCGTCAGGGTCGATTTTTCGAAGTTGGCGGCGCCCGCCACCGTGCTCACAAGATTCGGAACGAGATCGGCGCGGCGCTGGTACACGTTCTGAACCTGCGCCCACTGTGCGTTCATCCCCTGCTCAAGCGAGACGAGGTTGTTGTAGGTGCCCATGGCCCACAGGCCGAGGACGATGGCGATCCCCGCGATTGCGGCGAGGATGAGGAGGAGGGTTTTGCCGGCACTCATGGCTCCAAGCTAGCCGCAGCGCGCTTCCGCGCAAGCTTCGCGAGGCGGTAGGCCGCGTGCGGGCTGTTAAAACTTGGCGCGGCTCGGGATTGCAAAACGGTCCAAAGGAAACATTGTAGTCCCAGCCGGTTAATCCCCAGAAATCCCCATGAAGACTCCGATCTCCGCCCTTTTGGGGCGAAAAGGTCCGAAAGTGCACGCCGTGACCCCGACGATGACTGTCGCCGATGCCGTGGCCGAAATGAATCGAAACTGTGTTGGCTGTGTCATCGTCCTCGATGGGATCCGCTTGTGCGGCATTTTCACCGAGAGGGACGTGTTGCGGCGCGTGGTTGGCGCCAGCCTTGACCCACGGCGCACGCGGGTCGCCAGCGTGATGACCGACAAGGTCATGACGGTTCCCCCCGAGATGACGGTCGAGGATGCGCTCATTCTCTTCACAGAGAAACGCTGCCGGCACCTGCCGGTCGTCTCCGACGGCAAATTGGTCGGGCTCCTCTCGAGCGGCGATGTGTCGCGCTGGATGAGCGACTCGCACCAGGCCGAGGCCGAGCACCTCAAGAATTACATAGCCGGAGGCGTACCCGCCTGAGCCCCGCTTCCCCAGTCGCGCGCGCGGTCGCCCGGTTTGCGTTCCTGGCGGCTGCGCTGTGTTCCACCATGCATGGCAAGCTTGTCACGCGGCCCCTGGCCTACACCCACAACGGCGTCCTGTTTGAGGGGTACCTCGCCTATGACGACGAGAAGACGGCCCTGGGCCGGCAGCCCGGCGTCCTGATCGTGCACGAGTGGTGGGGGCTCAACGACTACGTCAAGAGCCGGGCCGAGCAGATCGCGAAGCTCGGCTACGTGGCCTTCGCCCTCGATATGTATGGGAAAGGCATTGTCACGACGGACGCGAAAAAGGCCGGTGAGCTTTCGGGCCCGTTCTATGGGAGCCCTCTGATGGTGGAACGCGCCCATGCCGGATACAGTGTCCTGCTCTCGACGGGGCTCGTGGATGAAAAGCGGGTGGCCGCCATAGGCTATTGCTTCGGAGGCTCGACGGTCCAGGCGCTCGCCTACAGCGGAACGCCGCTGGCCGGAATCGTGAGTTTCCACGGCGGGCTGATTCCCGTCCCCGCCGACGCGGCGTCCCGGACAACGGCGAAGATCCTAATATGCCAGGGCGCGGTGGATCCCTTCGTCCCAAAGAAGGACCGCGACGCGTTTGCCGCGGCGATGGATGCCGGAAAGTTCGACTATCAGTTCATCAGCTATGCCGGCGCCGTCCATGCCTTCACCAATCCGGACGCGGATGCCTTCGCCAAGGCGAACGGCCTCGAGGGGAAGATCGGCTACAACGTGGCCGCCGACCGTCGGTCGTGGGCGGCGATGCAGGCATTTTTCAAAGAGATATTCTAAGGGGTCACGGCCGGGGAAATTGACGCCTTCTCAGGCGACTTGTAACCATTGGCAATGGATGATCCAGCGCCGCTGCCACCCAATCTCCCGGCGCCAGGAGATGATGGCGCGTGCGCACACCTTGACGGAGCCGGCGCCCCGAGCATCCGCCTGCTGACCACGCGCAACCGGTGGATCGATTTCGGCGAGGAGGCCGCCACGCCCACGGTCGTTTTTTTCTATCCCCGCACGGGAGAACCTGGAAAGCCGAGCCCGCCGGATTGGGACATGATCCCTGGCGCGCGCGGATGCCACCACCATTTCTGCGGCTTTCGAAACATCCATCAGGAGTTCCAGAAAGAAGGGTTCAAGGTTTTCGCGGCGAGTGCCCAAAGCACGGAGTACCAGCAGGAATTTGTGGAGCGTATGCACATCCCGTTCGAAGTGATAAGCGACCATAAGTTTGAGCTTACTGACGCCTTAAGGCTGCCTTCGTTTGAATACCGCTCGACCCGATTGATCGCCCGACTCGCCCTCGTCCTGAACAGGAAAAAGATCGTTCATGCATTCTATCCTGTTTTTCCTCCCGACAAGAATGCGGAAACCGTCCTCGCGTGGATTCAATCCCACCGGTCCGCGTTCATCTGACACGGGGCCGGGCCGCTACAGATGGCGGGCCGGACCCTTTATGTTCACGGTCGCCTGGTAGCGTCCGCGGCTGCCCCTGACCGAAATCGATGTTCCGAAGGCTCCGCTCAGGACGCGGCTCGTCACTGTGCGCTCCTTCGGTCCCGCGGCGAATACGGAACCGGCGCGCAGGACGAGCGCATGCGTGAAGGCCGGGGTGATTTCCTCGACGTGATGGGTCACGAGGACCAGAGCCGGCCCGCCGCGGCGCCCGGCCAGCGCCTCGATGAAGCGCAGGAATTCTTCCCGAGCCACGGGATCCAGCCCGGCGCAGGGTTCGTCGAGGATCAGAAGCCTGGGGCGCGCCATCAGCGCGCGTGCGATGAGAATCCTCTGGCGCTCGCCCTGGGACAGGAAGAGCCATTCCCGCGCCGCCAAACCTGCGATCCCGACGAAGCGCAGCAGCCGCAGGCTCTCCGCGCGGTCCACACGGGTCGGCTGCTTCCAGAGATCGAGCTGCGCGTATTTGCCGCTTACGACCGTTTCGATCGCCTGCTCCGCCGGTGGGATCGACGCCTGAAGGGCGCTTGTCACGAGGCCGACATGGAGGCGCAATTCGCGCCAATCGGTGTCCCCATAGTGCTGGCCGAGCAACGTGAGGGCGCCGGAGGTGGGAGAGAGATAGCCCGTCAGCGACTTTAGAAGCGATGTCTTGCCCGACCCGTTCGAGCCAAGGATCGCCCAGTGCTCCCCGCGCCGCACGCGCCAGTCCACGCCGCCAAGGATCGTCGTGGTGCCGCGCACCACGGTCAGACCGGAGATTTCAAGGATCAAAGGCTTGGCCATGTCTCGCCAGCCTGAGAGGGAACTGGCCTTGATCAACCCGAAGAATAAGGGACAAGATCAGGGATCGGTTTCCGATTTCCGCCTTCCGATTTCCGCTTTTCCTCCCCATGGGCCTGATAGACACGCACACCCATATCGATTCCTACGCGCGCCCGGCGGCGCTCGAGGGAGTGCTGTCGCGGGCGCGGAGCGCCGGGCTCGAGGCCATGATCGCGATCGGCACCGAGCCCGGGGACTGGACCGTGCACCGCGATATCGCCCGCGACCATCCCGGGTTCGTGCACCACACGGTGGGCCTGCATCCCTGCTGCGTGGACGGGGACTGGGCTGGGAAGGTCGCCCGAATGGAGGAATTCTGGACCGGCGCCGAACGCCCGCAGCCCGTCGCCCTGGGAGAGACGGGCCTCGACCGGTACCATCTGCCCAAGGATGCCCCGGAGGCCGCCCGGGTCTTCGGCTGGCAGCGGGAGGCTTTCGCGGCCCAGCTCGCCCTCGCCGCGCGCCTCGGATGCCCGATCGTCATTCATTCGCGCGAGGCGTTCCGGGAGTGCGTCGAGATGGTCGACGCGAGCGGCGTCGATTGGGCCCGGGTCGTGTTCCACTGCTTCAGCGAGGGCGCGGCCGAGGCGGCCGAGCTCGCGCGCCGGGGCGGGCGGGCGTCGTTCACGGGAATCCTCACCTACAAGAATGCCGATGGAGTCCGGGCGGCGGCGCGCGAACAGGGACTCGCCCGCTGCATGATCGAGACCGATGCGCCCTACCTTGCGCCGGCGCCCCTTCGCGGGAAGCCCAATGAGCCGGCGTACCTCCGCCATACGGCGGAATACGCCGCCGGGATGTTTGGCGTCAGCTATGAAGAGCTGGCCGCCACGACGACCTCGAATGCGCGGGCCTTTTTCGGCTTATGAGGGGCCTGGCCCCTTGCTCACGCTTCGTCGAACTTGCGGGAGAAGAGCTGCTCCAGCTCGGTCAGCATCTGCGTCGCGTCATCGCCGGTGGCGATGAACTTGACGGCCGAACCCTTGCCCGCGGCAAGCATCATCAGGCCCATGATGCTCTTGCCGTTGACTTGCTCCTCGTCCTTTTCCACGAAGACCTCGGCTTTGAACTTGTTCGTGATCCGGACAATCATGGCCGCAGGACGGGCGTGAATGCCCATCTTGTTCTGCACGATCAGCTCCTTGATGAGCTGCTCGCCTGCAGGTGTGGTGTCGGTCTTGTTCATGGAAATATCTGCAAAAAAAGGGGTGGGCAAAATCCGCCAGCCCGGACCGGCTTGCAACCTCAAAACCAGCTGCCAGCGTGCCAAGCATGGCCCGATTGGCAATTATCGTCCCCTGTCGGCTGGAATCCACCCGCTTCCCTCGCAAGCTCTTGCATATTATAAAGGGCAAGCCGCTGGTGCTTTGGGTCGCTGAGCGGATTGCGGCTCAGGCGCCGGAATATCCATTGTATTTTGCTGTGGATCATGAACTTCTGTATAATTGTGTCCTGTCATCCGGATTTAACGCCATTAGGACCCGTGCGGACCATCCGAGCGGCACCGACCGGCTGGCCGAGGCAAATCGCGAGATCCGTGCGGATTGCGTCATCAATGTGCAGGCGGATGAGCCCCTGGTCTCGGCCCGGCAGATCGGCATGCTGGCCGAACTGATCTCGGGTCCGGCCGAAATGGCGACCCTTGCGACGCCCTTCAGGACCGCCGAGGACTTCCACAATCCGAACCAGGTCAAAGTCGTGTTCGATGGCGGCGGCCGCGCCCTCTATTTCTCGCGCTCCGCGATTCCGTATGCGCGTGAAGCCGGCGGAAAGGTCGACGACGCGCGGCTGGGCGCCCATCCCTGCCACAAGCATCTGGGGCTCTATGCGTACAAGGCCGATCTCCTGCAGCGGATCGCGCAGTTGCCTCCCGGCCGACTGGAGACGATCGAGAAGCTGGAGCAGCTGCGGGTGCTCGAGAACGGCCACAATATCGCCGTGGGCCTGACCGACGATCCCGCGATCGGCGTCGACACGCCCGAGGACGCGAAGCGTTTCGAGGCCTGGCTGAGCTAACCGGCCGCTAGATTTTTCCGGCCTTCCGTTTCTCCACCATCCGATAGAAATCCAGGAAGAGGGGGTCGGCATCGTTTGGGCCGGGCGCGGCCTCCGGATGATACTGGACGCAGAAGACGGGCAGCTCCCTGTGCCTGAGCCCCTCGACCGTCTGGTCGTTCAGATTGATCTCGGTGACCTGCGCGCCGCGGTTCTCGATGCTCTTTGGGTCCGTTGCGAAGCCATGGTTCTGCGCCGTGATGGACACCTTGCCCGTCTCGAGGTTTTTGACCGGCTGGTTTCCGCCGCGGTGGCCGAACTTCAGCTTGAAGGTCGTTCCACCGAGCGCGTGGGTGATCATCTGGTGGCCGAGGCAGATGCCGAAAATCGGATAGTCGGGAAGAAGTGCGGTCACCGTCTTGTGGATATACGGCAGCGCCGCGGGATCGCCCGGGCCGTTCGAGAGAAAGACGGCATCGGGCTTGTTCTCGCGCACCTGCTCCGCGGTTGCCCCGGCGGGGAGGACAAGGACGTCGAAGCCGTGCTGCACGAGCTTACGGTAGATGCTGTATTTTGCGCCGTAATCGAACGCCGCGACGCGGAAGCGGGGCGTGGGCGCCGAGGTGGTGCCGAAGGTCGTGCCGACCGGCTGGTAGGGCTTGTTGTGGTTCGCCGGATCAGCCGCCTTCCAGATGTAGGGCTCCTTGCAGGTGACGTCCTTGACGTAGTCGCTGCCCTCCATGTCCTGTCCGGCGCGGGCGCGGCGGACCGCCTCGTCCTCGCCCAGGGGCAGCGTGCTCAGGCAGCATTTCATGGCGCCCTCGACGCGAAGCTTCTTTGTCAGGGCCCGCGTGTCCACCTCGCTAATCCCCGGAATGCCGTACTGCCCCAGGTAGGCGTCGAGCGAAAGCTGCGAGCGCCAGTTGCTCACGACGGGGGACAGTTCGCGGACCACGAAGCCGCCCGCCTTGGGCGCGGCAGCCTCGGCGTCCTCGGCGTTCACCCCGTAGTTGCCGATCTGGACGGCTGTCATGGCCACGATCTGCCCGAAATACGACGGGTCGGTCAGTATCTCCTGGTAGCCGGTCATGGAGGTGTTGAAGACGCATTCGCCGGCGATCGTCGCTTCGGCGCCGAAGGCCCGGCCGCGAAACACGCTGCCGTCCTCCAGGGCCAGGATCGCAGGTTTGGCGGACGATTGGGACATTCGGCTAGGGAAAAGCGAAAAGCGGAATGCGGAAAGCGAAAACGGAGGCCCACCTATTTGAACATGGCCGTTTGACACCCGGGCCGTCCTGGTAATCATTCCTGCGCACCACGATGCCCTATTCCGAAGACCGCTCCGCCTGGTTCGAGGGCCAGGGACTGTGGCAGGACATCCCCAAGGGCGACTGGAACGACTGGATTTGGCAGCTCAAGAACCGCCTGACGACGACGGAGCAGCTGGAGCGCCACATGACGCTCACGCCCGAGGAGAAGGCCGGCTGCGAATTTGCGAACCGGAAGCTGGCCCTCGCGATCACGCCCTATTTTTTCAACCTCATCGACCGCAACGACCCCGACTGCCCGATCCGCAGGCAGGTGATCCCGCGGGGCGCGGAAATGGTCGTCAGCGAGGAGGAGATGATCGATTCGCTCGGGGAGGATGAGCATTCGCCCGTCCCCGGGCTCGTTCATCGGTATCCCGACCGCGTCCTCTTCCTGGTCACCGACCGTTGCGCGGCGTACTGCCGGTACTGCACGCGGAGCCGGCTCGTCTCAAACGCCCAGGACTACAATTTTCACCCGGAATTCGAGCGCGGCCTGCGCTACATCGAGGCGCATCCGGAGATCCGGGACGTCCTCCTTTCAGGCGGCGATCCGCTCCTTCTCTCGGACAAGAAGCTCGAGCACCTGCTGAGCCGTCTTCGCGGGATCTCCCACGTGGAATTCATCCGGATCGGCTCCCGGATCCCCGTCTTTCTCCCCCAGCGCATCACCCCCGAACTCTGCGACCTGTTCAAGAGGTACGGCCCGGTCTGGATGAGCATTCACGTGAACCATCCCCGGGAATGCACCGCGGAGTTGCGCGACGCTTGCGAACGGCTGTCATTCGCGGGCGTTCCGCTCGGCAACCAGAGCGTCCTCCTCCGCGGCGTAAACGACGACGCCGATGTGATGAAGGCGCTCGTCCACCGCCTGCTGCGGATGCGCGTCCGGCCCTATTACCTCTACCAGATGGACCTCATCACCGGCGGCAGCCACTTCAAGGT
>CAZJNA010000025.1:0-20969 GCA_964547325.1 uncultured Opitutaceae bacterium
CGTTGTCCTGCGTTCGCACCGCGCGCCCCCATCGTCCGCCCCGGCTCTCCCGCTCGAGGTGACCCTGCCCGTCGGCCATCGGGTGCGGGCCGTCTACTTTCTCCACGGCTGCGGCTTTGCCGGCGAGCCCGCCCCCTTCGCCTGGTACGATTTCGATTTGTCGGGGAGGCGTTCGGTGTCGGTCCCGATCGCGTCGCGCGGGCTGCGGCGGCCGGTCGCCGGGGCGCCCCAGCCCAATATCCAGGACTGGTGGGCCGACTTTCCCCAATTCACCGCTCCTGGGGTAAAGCACGCCGTGATCTCCCATGAAGGAGATCCCTACGAGTATGAGCGTTACCTCTACACCCTGGAATGGGTGAACCCCAGTCCCGGAGCCACGCTGAAGACCATCTGTCTGCGTTCGAATCCCTCGTCCGCGACGACCCTCGGGGTGCTCGCGATCACCCTCCTGATTGGCCGTTAGCCAGGATATTTCATGAACACGGGAGAAAGATCGTACAAAGCGGTGGAGCAGAAGGGGCAGAAGGCGACCGAAGGTGGCCTAGAAGGCCATCGAGGGAGCATGAGGCACTTTCTGCCCGGCGATTTGTGCGAGATTGGCCCGTGTTCATGAAATATCCGGGCTAGCGGGCGCAACCGCCATTTAGTGCTAAATCACTTCCTTCATACGATTCTTCCCGTCCTGATCACCTCCGCGTACCAGCGGGCGGAGAGCTTGGGGGTGCGCTGCTGGGTGGCGAAGTCCACGTGGACAATGCCAAATCGCCGCTCATACCCGTCCTCCCACTCGTAGTTGTCCATGAACGACCACAGGAAATACCCCCGCACCGGCAATCCGTCCGCCACCGCCCGCTCCAATTCCCTCAGGTAGGCCCGCAGAAATTCGCGGCGGTGAAGGTCCGTCACTTCGCCGCCGACCACCGGCTCCGTGTCATACCCGCAGCCATTCTCCGTGATGTAGATATTCTCGACTCCATACGTTTCACGCGCGAGCCGCGGGGCCCAGTAGATCGCCTGGGGAATCCAGTTCAGCCACGGGCTGTCCGCCCGCGGATAGTGCGCCGGGACCGGCAACTCTTCCGGGCGGCCGTCGCGCCCCTCGCGGACATAGGTGGCGCTGTACACGTTCATCCCCAGGAAATCGGTGCGGCGGCCGATCAGCTCGAAATCCCCGGGAAGCACCCGGGGTGCGGCGGCCCCGCAGCGGGCGAGATACTCCGGCGCGTAGGCTCCGCGATAGATAGGATCGAGGAGGTGAAGGTTCTTTTCGGCAAACCAGATCCGGGCTGCCGCGATGTCCCGAGGCGTCTCAGTCACGGGAACCGGCATGTCGCTATTGTCCGTCAAACCCACGCGCGCGCCTATTCCCCCATGGTCGCGTACCGCCCGCACGGCGTGACCGTGGCAAAGCAGGGCGTGATGGTAGGTTTGGTTCACGACCGCCGGCGTCTCCGTCCGGCCGGGCGCCTTCATGCCGCCCGGGGCGTAGGCGAGCAGGGTGAAGCACCGGATTTCGTTGAGGGTGATCCAATGCTTAACCCGGTCTCCGAACGCCTTCACGACCGTGTCGGCGTAGCCGGCGAAAGCGTCGACCGTGCCGCGGTCGCACCACCCTCCCCTTTCCTCCAGCGCCTGGGGCAGATCCCAGTGGAAGAGTGTGACCCAGGGCGTGATTCCTCGCAGGAGCATAGCGTCGAACAGCCGATTGTAAAAATCCAAACCCTTCGGGTTCACGGGGCCGTCTCCGCGCGGGTAGATGCGCGGCCAGGCGAGCGAAAGCCGGTAATGGCGCACGCCCAGTTCCTGCATCAGCGCGAAATCCTGGCCGTACAGGTGGTAATGATCGCAGGCGACATCCAGGGTGTCGCCTCCCCTCACCTTGCCGGGCACCCGGCAAAAGCGGTCCCAGATGGACTCACCCTTCCCATCGGCAGAGGCGCCACCCTCGATCTGCGGGGCGGCCGTCGCGACCCCCCAGACGAAACCATTCGGGAAAACGGGGGGGCGCGGGGAATGGGTCATGGACGCGGGGATGCAGGCAGACGCATGGAAAAATTCCGGTCAAGGCCGGAAAATGGCATTTAGCGTTAAATTGTGGGCTGGATCTTCCGTTCGCCCCAGCGGGATCAGACGTGTCAGGGCTTCGCCGCGAACGCGCGGTAGCTGTGAGGCGGGATGCGCAACTCGAATGCGACACGGCGCTCCCGCCCGGCGCGCGCGCCTATTTCCAGATCGCCGGGTACCATTTCTCCCGAAACGAGATCCCTCAGCGTCCGCGACGGGCCGAGCGTGCTGACCTTCACTGAAACCGGGACGGGGAGGAATGATTCTACGACGAATGTGCCGTTGTCGTAGGCGAAAAGAGCGACCTGGCTCGGGCCATCGAGGCGGACGGGAAAACCCTGCATAAGAACGTCCTTGAGCGCGCCCACGACGGGAGGCGGCAATTGGTAGAGGTGGTGAAAATTATCCGGGATCGTCCACACGTAGAAACGGCCGCTCCTCCCATAGCGGTCGATCAGGAGGAGCGGATAGCCCACGCCGTCGGACATCGCGCTCACAAGCGCCCAGGCATCGTTGGTCAGGAAACCGACCTCGGGGAAAAGCACGGGACGGGCCCCCGTGCTTTCATTGGAGAGGAGAGAGCGCTCGCCCGCGCCGGCTCCCATCGAATAGCCGTCCGCCAGGATCCGTCGGCCGCTGAATTCGAGCTCCACGATGTCCTCGATGCCGTGTCCCTGCAGGGCACGGACAAGCCCCGAGGTTGCGACAACCGACTTGCCGGCGCGTAGCTGGCGCTTGATGTGTTCGACGAGTTCCGGGTCGGCCTTTGCGTCCTCGGTCAGGAGGACGACCGGCGCGTCCTCGGGAAATGACGGCCGGAGGTCGATCGGTATTCCGATCATGCCGATGTAATTGTGAAGGAAGTCCTCTCCGGTCGCGTGCGGCGGACGATAGCTCTCGATGCCAATCGGCCGGCCCAGGCTTCCCAGCACCGCGTCGACCTGATCCAAGGCGTACCCGGCGACGCGGGCCATGGTCGCCGGCGGTGCCGCGGCCGCCGCCGCCCCGGCGGGCCGGTACGACAGCATCCGCTCGTAATTGAAGCTCGTATCGCGCGATTGCCAGGCTTCGCGTCTCCCGGGACTTGCCGGCTCGAGCAGGCCGCCCCAGGAAAACAGGGTCATTTCGCGGGCCTTTGCGAATACGGTGTCCCAAAGCTGCTCCGCATAGCGATCCGCGTAACGCAGGTTGAACGTGTCCACCCAGCCCCCTCCGTTGCGCCCAGGGGCGATGGCCTCGAAATAGCGGACGATCTGGTAACTCTCGTATTGCTGCAAGTATTGGTCGGTAGAAGTGGGGTCGCGCGTTTCGGTCCCGGTATAGATCCCGTCGAATATTCTCGGCCCGGCATCGAGATCGAAGCCCAAACCCTGGAAATGCTCATACCAATTCGGGTACTTGATCGTGACACGCACGCGGGGATTGACCGCCTTCATGGCTCCCACGATGAGCTGGCGGGCCGCGTCGTCCATCAGGTCGAGGCGAAACTGGGTCCAGGTCCGGCTGCCCTTGGCGGCGATGTCGGAGTCGCGTTTGGTTGTGACGAAGAAAAAATCGTCGAGGATGACCTCGTCGAAGTGACGGGCCACCTGTTCCGCGGCGCTCTTCACGAACGCCCGGTCCGCGGGGTCGGTGTAACAGAACGAGCGGAACTGCCCGGACTCCTCCCCGTCGGAGAATGTGATCCCGCCTGCGACGCGCACCCCCCGGGCCGCGAAGAAGGCCTTCAGGCGCTCGAGGAGCGCGTCATCGGCCACCACGCGGTTGCGCTCGGATTCGAGGTAGACCTTGTCCACGTTCACCTGGCTGCTGATGCGCTCCCACTCGGAGGCAAGGATCCCGGGATCGGCGAGCCGGCGGACCGCCATGACCGGCACGTAGACGGCAACGGCAAAATTGCGGTGCCCGCCCGCGGGCGCAGGGGATGCGGCGGGCTGTGCCGAAACGAAGGAGACCAGGACGAGCGAAAAAACTGCCGCAGCCGCGATTCGGGGGCGAAATGCGCTCATCGGGCGAACGGGTTAAGGACGTCTGTGAGAAAAAGCGAGGAGATGTCGCCTCAAAGCAACTCTGCTTGCAGGAGGCGGATCACGTGTTACCACTCGCCGGATGAACATTCGGACCCCGGGAATCGTTCTGTCATTGATCGCCTTTTGCGCCGCGCACCTCGCCGGCCAGGGAGAACCCGCTCACGCCCGCAGGCAGCTGATGGACTTCGGGTGGACGTTTCACCTGGGAAATGAGTGGGGCATCGGCCAAAACATGGCCAAGGCCGGCACGGGCTACGGCCCTGCGGGCGAAACATTTCCCGATGCGAGCTGGAGACGCGTCGATCTGCCCCACGACTGGGCCGTCGAGCTTCCGTTCGATTCCACGGCGGATTGCGCCCACGGGTTCAAGGCCCTGGGAGCGGGCTTCCCGCAAAACAATGTCGGCTGGTATCGGCGGACCTTCGAACTGCAGCCGGGCATCCCGGGGCGACGGATCTGGCTCGAATTCGACGGCATCTATCGGGACGCGATGGTGTACGTCAATGGCTGGTGCGTCGGCCACCATGAAGGAGGCTATGACAGCTTTCGCTACGACGTGACCGACGTCATCCACGACGGCGGCAGGAACGTGGTGGCGGTGCGCGTCGACGCATCCCAGTTCGAAGGATGGTTTTATGAGGGCGCCGGCATTTATCGGCACGTCTGGCTCGTGCAGACCGCCCCTCTCGCGATCGCTCCCGACGGGGTGTTCGTGTCCAGCCGGTTCAAGGGCAACGTTCCCGACGGTCACCCGGAAATTCATATTGAAACCCGGCTGCGGAACGCGGGCGATCAGCCGGCGGACGCTCGTGTGCGCTGGGAAGTGCGGGCACCCGACGGAAGCACGGTCGCAACCACCGGCAAGGACGCGCGCGTCGATCCCGCGGGCGAGCTCGATCTCGAGCAGACGACCACATTCGAGTCCCCTGCGCTCTGGTCCCCCGAACATCCGAATCTCTACACCCTGGTCACGACCGTGGCCAGCGAGGGCCGGATCGTCGACCGGATCGAAACCGAATTCGGCATCCGCACGGTGGGGTTCGACCCGGACAAGGGATTCATCCTCAACGGCTCGCCCTATGTGATCCGGGGCACCTGCAATCACCAGGACCATGCCGGAGTCGGCTCGGCGCTGCCGGACCGGCTGCAATACTATCGCGTCGCCCTGCTCAAGGAAATGGGTTGCAACGCCTACCGCACCGCCCACAACCCGCCTGCGCCCGAACTCCTCGAAGCCTGCGACAGGCTCGGCCTTCTCGTGATGGACGAGAACCGGCTGCTCGGCAGCGACGCCCGGGGCCTGGAACGATGGGCGGGCCAGATCCGGCGCGATCGGAACCACCCGAGCGTGGCCATCTGGTCGCTGGCCAACGAGGAGTTTTCCGTCCAAACGACGCCCGAGGGGCGCCGCGTGGCGGCGTCCATGCAGGCATTGGTCAAGCGGCTGGATCCGACCCGGCCGGTGACCTACAATGCGCCCCTCGGCAACGAGTTTTCGGGCATCAACGGGGTCATCGAAGTGCGGGGATGGAGCTATCACATCGGGCCCGAGAACATGGACGCCTACCACGCGGCGCACCCGCGCCAGCCGAACGTCGGCAGCGAACAGGGCAGCACCGTCGGCACGCGGGGAATCTACGCCGACGACCCCGTGCGCGGGTACGTGAGGGCGTACGACGACAACGCGCAGAGCTGGTCCAACACCGCCGAGCAGTGGCTGAGCTTCTTCGAACCCCGGCCCTGGCTGTCCGGGGGTTTCGTGTGGACGGGCTTCGACTACCGCGGCGAGCCGACGCCCTACGGCTGGCCGTGCGTGAACTCGCATTTCGGAATTCTCGACACCTGCGGGTTTCCAAAGGACAATTTCTGGTATTACAAGTCGTGGTGGACGCGCGAGCCGGTCCTGCATCTTCTGCCGCATTGGAATTGGAGCGGAAGCGAGGGCCGGAACATCGATGTGCGGGCTTTGAGCAACTGCGAGGAGGTCGAGCTTTTACTCAACGGGAAAAGCCTCGGCCGGCAGGCCATGCGCCGAGACTCCGAGCTAAAATGGTCGGTCGCCTATGCGCCGGGGACGCTCTCCGCCCGCGGCTTCATCGGCGGGAAGGTCGTGGCCGAGACGAGCGTCGAGACGACGGGAGCGCCCGCCGCGGTGCGGCTCGCGCCGGACCGGACCATCGTCGACGCCGATGGCCAAGACTGCTCCATCGTCACGGTATCCGTCGTCGACGACGGTGGCCGCGTGGTCCCTCTCGCCGGCAATCGCATCGCATTCACGATCGAGGGGGCCGGCCGGATCGCGGGCATGGGGAACGGCGACCCGAGCAGCCACGAGGCCGACGTCAGTGTCGGCGTTCCATCCATCCGCACCATGCCCGTCGACGGCTGGCGCTGGACGAAAGTAGCCGACACCTACCGGGCCAACCTGCCGGAAGAGAGCGCCGCCTATGACGATTCCGGCTGGATGCCGGCCGACGCATCGGCCGACAGCGGGCCGCTCGGCCCCATGGGACGAGGCGTCTTTCGCACGAGGTTCACGGTTTCGCCCGAGGACATGAATGCGCCGGGGATCGAATTGTGGTTCGGAAAGATATCGGGAGACGGATCGGTCTACCTCAATGGCCGCAGGATCGGAGCGGGGGGCGACCCAAGCTCTGCTTCCGGCTACGATGTGAAGGCCCTGTTGCATCCGGGCGAAAACACCGTCGCCGTGGCCCTGACCACCTGGGGCGCGAACGGAGGCCTCAACCGGGGCGTGCAATTGCGTTACATCGGCCCCCCGCGCCCGGCCTCATGGACCCGCAGCGTCTTCAACGGGCTGGCGCAGGTCATCGTGCGCTCGGGCCGGCAACGCGGCCCGATCCGGCTGACGGCCAGTTCGCCAGGGCTCTCGTCAGCCGAGGTCATGCTTCATGCCCGGCAGCCAGCGCAACCTTGACCCCTGTCGCCGGCCCGCCGACATTGCCGTGATGAATAAAATTCCCCACATCCGGATCCTTTCGATTCTCGGCGCGGTCGCAGCCCTGGCGGGATGCGCAGGGACGACGAGCACCCTACCGACGGCGAACAACACCTATACGATCACGCGTCAGGCCGGATCCGGCCTCGAGCGCGACACGGACGCGCTGGAAGACCAGGTCAAGGATTCCGCCGCGCAATTCTGCGCCTCGCGGGGCAAGCAGCTTAAGATCGTGTCCCTGACCGCGAACAAGCCGCTTTTTCTCACGGGCTACGCCACCGCCACGATCGTCTTCAAGGCGCTTGACGCGGGGGATCCCGAGCTGACGGCGAGCGGACCCGCCCCGGTCGCTTCCGTCGAGGCGCCACCGGCCGCTCCAGCGGCCCCGGCGGTGGCGCCGATGTCAGGCGACCTCTATACGCAGCTGACGAAGCTGGATGAGCTGCGCAAAAAAGGCATCCTCACGGATGAGGAATTTCAGTCGGAGAAAAAGAAGGTGCTCAGCCATTCCAACTAGATTCGGGCCTGCTACAGTCGCACCTTGAGCGGCTCTCCATCGTATTCGACGGAGATGTCCGGCTTGAGTTCGGAATTGTACGGCACGGGACGGGCGGGGCTGACGAGGACGATCTTGAAGCGGCGCTTCGCGAGCATCCCGTCGTACCCGCCTTCGCGCCCGCCGATCGTGAGCGTCCGGGCGGCCTCGCTCCAGGAGATGGGAATTTGGGAAAAAGCCCCCTTCTCGTAGGCGTAGGATTCCCCGTCGTCCTCGTAGAGTTGGAAGTGCCCGTCGCTGCCCGCATAGACGAGCAAGGTGACGGGGTCGTCCGGCTTCTCGGACGTGTACTGGATTTCGGGGCCGAGGGGCACGATGGACCCCGCCCGAACCATGAGCGGAATGTGCGCATAGGGCGCGTCCGCCTCGATCGTCTTCCCCGACCCGGCGCAGGCGCCCGTGAAAAAATCATACCAGCCGCCCGCCGCCGCCGGAAGGTAGACGCTCCGCGTGCGGGCGCGATAGGTCGTCACGGGGTTTACGAGAAAAGCGGGGCCGAAGAGATATTGGTCCGCGAGCGAGCGAGCTGCCGGATCCCGGGGAAAATCCATGCCGAGGGGACGCATGATCACGCCGCCCTCCTGGGTGACGGCGCCCGCCAAGGAATAGATGTACGGCTGGAGGCGGTAGCGGAGCCGGTCAAAATCCAGCATGGCGTCGTACGACGGCGATCCCTTGTCGCCAAACTGCCACATCTCGCGAAACGGCTTCTGCCCGTGGACGCGGAGCAGCGGGACGAACGCCCCGAACTGGAACCAGCGGGTATTCATCTCCCGCCACTCCTCGACCCGCTCCGGCGTGGCGTTTTCCTCAAGGAAGCGGAACGGGACGGAAAACCCGCCGATGTCCATCGTCCAGTAGGGCAGCCCGGAAATCGAATACCCCAGGCCCGCCGCAATCTGTTTGCGCATGGCCGTCCAGGTGGAGGTGATGTCTCCCGACCACGAGGCCGCGCCGTAGCGCTGCAGGCCGAGGAAACCCGAGCGGGTGAGGTTGACCACCCGCCTGTCCGGAGCCGCTTCCCGCTGTCCTTCGTACACCGACTTGGCGATCATCACGGGGTAGCCGAGCAGCATCCGGGCGCCGGTTCCCATATAGTTGGGATTGATGTGCGCCTTCTGGTTTTGAAGCTCGGGGGTGGCGGTCAGGTCCGGCTCAGAGGCGTCCATCCACCAGGCATCCACTCCGGTCGGAAAGATCGCCCGCCTGATCTGCTCCCAGAAAAGCCTCCTTGCCGCCGGGTTGAAGGCGTCGACAAATCCGTACGGATACCCCAGCCAGTCGATCTCGCCGGCCTTCAGGTTCGGCTCGTACAGGAATCCGGCCCGCCGCATCTCCTCGTAGTTGCCGGTGCCCTTGTAGAACTTCCCCCAGACGGAAATCATGACGCGGGCGTGGCGCTGATGGATCGCGCCCACCCAGGCGGCCGGGTCGGGGAACCGTTCCCGGTCGAATTCATGCGAACCCCATTGGTCCTTCTTCCAGTATTGCCAATCCTGGACGATCGTGTCGAAGGGGATGCCGCGGTGCCGGAACTCGTCGATCACGTCCAGGCTCTGCTGAGCGGTCTGGTAGCGTTCCCGGGACTGCCACAGTCCGAACGCCCACCGCGGCATCATCGTCGCCTGGCCGGTGATCCGCCGATAACCGGCCACGACCCGGTCCAGGGATGGCCCGTACACCAGGTAGTAGTCGACGCCGTCGCCGACCTCGGACCACAGCGAACTGGCGTTGTCGGCCGACGGCGTCTTCCAGCGCAACTGGCACGTGGTGGAGCTCCTGTCCCGGATCCAATCGATCCGAAGATGGTGTCGGCTCCCCTTTTCCAGCGGGACCACGATCCTGTCCTCCGCAGCCAGCCAGTCCTGGCGCCAGTGGTCGATCAGCAGCCGGCCATCGATCCACAGCTTGAAGTCTCCGTTGAAGTTCGCGAGCAGCTGGTAATCCCCGGACTCGCGGGCATCCAGATCGCCTTCCCAGCGCACCGAGGCCTCGCCCCGCGGCAGTTTCAGATGGACCCCATTGTTGTCGCCGTCGTTGCCGCTCGGCAGGCGGAAGTCGATGTCCGAGTCGCGCCGCCGGTCTGCCAGCCGTGAGAATTCGCGCCCCGCGTAATAGGAGCCGCTCAGCGCGCCGGGCTTGCCCTCCAGGTCGGAAAGCTGATCCGGGGGAATGGCGCTCCATTCGCGGAGGTCCCCCCATCGTGTGTAGGAGCAATTGTCCCACAGAATCCCGTATCCGAGGCTCGAGACCAGAAAGGGCACCGCGATGGCCGTATTGTGCTGCCAGAGATCCAGGTCGTGGCCCTTGATGTCCACGACGCCGAGTTGGTTCTGTCCGAGCCCGAAGAACGATTCGTCGGCATGCGGCTCCCATTTCTCGCGCACATGGAAAGTCGGCTCTCCCTGCACCACGGCGGGCATCAGCCTGTCCACCCCGGCCTTCTCGGCCACGATGGGAGTTCCGGCGGCATCGAGGAAATCGAGCCTGCCCGTCCTCAAATCGATCCTGACCTTGAGCCGGTCGGTGCTCAGGACGCCGGCGTCAACCCCGGGATGCCACTGCCATGCGACAAGGGTTCGCGCCGGCGGCAGGGCGCCTATGCTCGGGCGCACGGACGCGTCGAATTCGGGGGAAACCGTGACGCGGATGATGTTGTCGGCGTAGACGGAAACCCTTTCCCGGGCGCTTCCCAGATCAATGAGGATGCCATCCGGGAGGCTCTGGACGGGCATCGTCGCGCAGAGCACGGCCGGAGCGAAAAAGAGAAGCGTGAGGCGAGTTTTCATGGTCGGGTTAAAATTGCAGGGTCTGGGCATTTCCGGAATAGGTGATCGATCGATCGGGATTTTCCGGGCCGCCGAGTCCGATTCCATGGCCCGGCCTCACGATCATCACGCGGAAGATCCGTTGCGTCGGCATGCCGGTATAGGCGCCCTTCCTGGCGCCGATCGAAAGCCGCCGAGTGGCGTCGTTCCAGCTGAGTCCGATCGTCGCATAGGCTCCTTTTTCGTAATCGTAGCCGTCACCCTCGTCGTCATAGAGGGTGAACGAGGCGTCGGCGCCGGGGTACACCCGGACTTCGAGCGGAGCATCCGGCTTCTCGGACGCGTACTGGATCGGAGGCCCCATGGGGATGATCGAGCCCGCGGGAACCAGCAGCGGAATCTTCTCGATGGGCGCCGCCGCCGCGATCGATTGCCCGCCGGCCGCCGTCTGGCCGGTCCAGAAATCAAACCAGGCGCTGCCCGCCGGCAGATAGACCTGCCGGGTTTGGGGGCGCTCGCCTTCCGGCGCCGCATCGGCTGCGAGCATCGAGGGCGTCTTCCAGTAGAGCAGGGCCCTGAAGGCACCCAGGACTGAATTGGACGTGGCAAAGGAAAAACGGTATTCCCTGCCCGCCACGAGCTGCACCGGCTCGGAAACAGCCTCGACGGATGTGTAGCTCCACGTGACGGGCTGTCCATCCAGCAGGAGCTCCCTCGGGCCGAAGTCCTTGATGTGAAAGCGGTGCGGCCCTGTCTCGCTCGGGACCAGCCTGCCTTCCCAGCGCATCGAAAAGGTCGCGCGCGGGATGAACGAGGGCCAGCCGGTGTACCAGTCGAGCGCGATGTTCGGCTCCGTCTGCGAGTGAACCGCCGCGCCGAAATGATCGTCGCCGTAGTAGGTGACGTCGAGGCCGGGCCGGCCGTCCTTCGTCCGGAAATATTCCGGCGCGATCGGGATGCTTTGCCCGGGGGGACGGTGGAGCATGTATTCGGTCACCGGACAGACCATGAGGGAGCGCCCGAACAGGTACTGGTCGGCGATTCCGTAGGTGTTCCCGTCGCCAGGATAGTCCATCGCCAGGCCGCGCATGAGCGTATAACCCTCGTTCGTCACCTTCCAGGCGTTCGAGTACACATACGGCATCAGCCGGTACCGGAGCCGGTCGAAGGAGGCGAGCACGGGGCTGAATTCGCCGAATTCCCAAATCTCGCGCGGCGTTTCGGAACCGTGCGAACGAAAGATCGGACAGAAAGCGCCAAACTGGAACATGCGCGTGTAGAGCTCCTGATAGGCCGGGTCCTTGCCCCCGCCGGGAAAAACGCCGCCATAGCTTCCCAGGACGTAGGCGCCGATGTCGAAGGTCCAATAGGGGATCCCGGACATGCTGTGGTTGAGCCCGGCGGCGATCTGGCGGCGGAACACCTCCCAGCTCGCGCCGATGTCGCCCGACCACGTCGTGGCCGCCGCCCGCTGCTGGCCGGCGAATGTCGAGCGGGTGAGAATATAGACCCGCTTGCGGTCCGTCTCCCTGCGCTGGTTCCGGTAGACCGATTCGGTCACCATGAGCGGATAGGTGTTCAGATAGCGGGCAAACGTCCCCAGGTGGTTCGACCCCGTGCGCTTCATCTCATATTCCTCCGATTCCTTCGTGAGCGCATTCACGATGTCCGGCTCCGTGGAGTCCATCCACCAGCCGTCCACCCCGTGCTGAAAAAGCCCCCGGCTGACATACCTCCAGTAAAGGTCGGTGGCCGCGGGATTGTAGGCGTCGAAGAACTTGAATCCGGCCCAACCAACCGGCGGATACAGAAATCCATGCCGATCCATGTCCTGGTAGACGGGCGTTTCCGCCCCGAAGCCGCACCAGATCGAGATCATGAAGTGGAGGTTCTCGCGGTGCAGCAGGTCGATCATCTCGGTCGGACGCGGATAGGACTTGCCGTCGAAGACGAGCTGATTCCATGCGCCCCGCCCCTCGCCCCAGTAATCCCAGTCCTGCACGATGCAATCGATGGGGATCTCCCGCGCCCGGTATTCCGCCGCGATCGCGAGCAGTTCATCGCGGCTCTTGTAGTGCTCCTTGCTTTGAAAGTAGCCGTATGCCCACTTCCCGTAGAGAGGCGCCGCTCCGGTGAGCTCCCGGTATCCTGCGATCGCCCCATCCATCGTGCCGCCATAGACAAAGTGATAGTCGACTCCGTCCCCGATCTCCGACCAGAACGAGCAGGCGTCGGCGGTGTCGGAGACCACGGTCTTGGAATAATTGTCCCAGAGTATCCCGTAGCCACGGGTGGACACGAGGAACGGAATCGCGGACTGGGTGTTTGCCTGGACGAGCTTCACCGTGTGGCCGCGATAATTCATCAGGCCGGACTGGTGCTGGCCCAGCCCGTAAATTCCCTCGTCGGGCTTGAGTTTGAAGCGGATCTCCGCCGAGCAGGCTCCCGGCTCCGCCGCAGGCGCCATCGATGCGGCCCCCTGTTCCTCGAGGATGGTCTCGCCCGAGGCGTCCCGAAAGGAGATCTCGCCGTTGCCCGTGGCGATGGAGACCCGCAGGACCCCCGAACTCATGACGACCCGGGAAGGTTCCTCGGAGATGCCGACATTCAGCGCGGGCAATGCGCGCGGCAGCACGATCAGGCTGGCCGCCCCCGGAGCGGCTCCCGGCAGCCGCTTGGTCACATGCACGATGCCTTCAGCCTCGAACTCGATTCGGATCGTCTGTGCGTCGGCAGACACTTCGACGCCGTTCGGGATCGGGCGCACGCGAGATGCCCTGGAGGAAACGGGGGAATCCGCCGCACCGCCCCCGTCTGCGCAAAGATCCGAAAAGGGCGCCGATGCGAAAAGGAGGAGCGCCAGCCTGGCGATCGCGATCGTGTTCATAAAACCAATGAGCGGATTTCGGGGTTGCTCTCGAATCGCCGAGCCGGGTCTTTCCTGGAAGCGGAAGAAAGCGGGGTTCCAGTCAGCCAGGCCTAAGAAACAAAAAAAATCCAGAAATTTAACGTTAAACCTTGCACTATCGGCGGACGCCGGAAGACGTGAACGCAGCGGAAGATTCCAGAAATACGTTGCCCGTGCGAAGACGCGGCAATAGCACACCGCCCTGGTGTCAGCCTCCCATTGCCCCACCCCATGAGCCCGACGCGAAGCCTGCTTTTGAAATTTCTTGTTCTCGCCGCAGCCGGCATTCTCCGGGCGGAAAGCAACGAAGCCCTGGCCGTCTCCTCGCGGACCAGCGATGATTACGTCCGCACGAGGCGTGCCGATGGATCCCTGCTTCCGGAACCCTATGCGTTCGGAAGAGGCGGCCTGTGGACCGGCGCAACCGGCGGCGACGCCATCGGAAGGCTGGATTTCACGACGATTGCGGGGACGATAGCCGGTCCCCTTGCGGCGCAAAATTACGTTCCGGCAAAGGACCCCGCGACGACGCGGCTACTCATCATGGTGTACTGGGGCGTCACCCGGGCGCCGGAACACGCAGCCGGCTTGCCGGGCTATCAGCTCATGCAGTCCGCGACGGAGCAGATGTCGATGGCGCGCGCGCACGGCGACAAGGGCGAGATGCTGGAGGCCGACAGCCTGATGTCGAGCGCGGCGAGCGCGGTCGCCGTCGAGAACCAGCGGAGAAGCCGGATCAATCTCCAGAATGCGCAGATCCTGGGGTACGAGTCCTGGTGGCGGTCGACCGCCGTTCTCTCGGGGACCGTGTACGGCCACCTCCGCCTCCAGGACCTGCTCGATGAGCTCGAGGAGGACCGCTATTTTGTCGTCCTGATGGCCTATGACTTCCAGCTCCTGTGGAAGCATAACCAGAAGAAGCTCCTTTGGGAAACGCGCTTCAGCATGCGGGAGCGCGGCAATGATTTTGGCGGGCAGTTGGCCGCGATGACCCGGGGCGCGTCGCGGTATTTCGGCCGGAGCAGCGACGGGCTGACCCACCAGGCATTCCCCGAGGGCCGCGTGGAGGTGGGCACGGCCAGGACCCTGGAATACGTGCCCCAAAAATGACCGCGATCCGCCGAACCGGCATCGCCGCGGAATCCGCGTCCTGCCGATGATGCGAATGCTCGGATATTCCCTAGGCCTCGCGGCGATGGCGGTGGCGGCCGCGCCCGCATCCTTCGCCGGAGAATTCGTCACCGTGAGCGGCCGGCAATTCGTCCTGGACGGACGCCCCTGGTATGCGTGCGGCGCCAACCTCTGGTATGGCGCCAATCTCGGCCGTCCATCAAATCCCCTGGGGCGCGCCCGCCTGGTGCGCGAACTCGACCGGCTGCAGAAGCTCGGCATCAACCAGCTCCGGGTCCTTGGGGCTTCCGAGCAGTGCGCCGTGCCCAGGACCCTCCGGCCCGCGATCACGCTCAGCCCCGGAGTCTATGACGAGGATATGCTGCAAGGCCTCGATTTCCTGATCGGCGAATCGGGGAAGCGGCGGCTGCGTCTGGTCATATTCCTGAACAACTATTGGGATTGGTCCGGTGGCATGCCCCAGTACCTCGCGTGGGCCACCGGACGGCCCGCCCGGGGTCTGGGCAGCCTGCCTTGGCGGGAATGGAACCGGGTCCAGGCAACGTTCTACACCAACAAGGCCGGCCAGGAGATGGCCAGGCGGTATATGGCTATGCTGGTTGACCGCACGAACACCCTGACGGGCCTCAAGTACCGCGACGATCCAGCCATCATGGCATGGGAGCTGGCCAACGAGCCGCGACCGGGCGAGGGAGACGACAACAAAGCCGTCTTCATGGAATTCCTCCGATGGGTCGAATCCGTCTCGGCATATCTTCATTCGCTCGATTCCCATCATCTCGTGACCACCGGCAGCGAAGGCCTTAGGGGGTGCCTCGAATCGGTGGACTATTTCCGGCAGGTGCATGCCGTGAAGACGATCGACTACGCCGTCATCCACGTATGGCCGAACAACTGGGGGTGGTTCAAACGGGACCGTTTTCAGGAAACGATCGGTGCCACCCTTGAGAATGCCCGGGCGTACATACTCCCGCACATCGCCGTCACGGATTCGCTGAACAAGCCCCTCGTCATCGAGGAATTCGGCCTGGACAGGGACGGCGGATTGGCCACGGACAAGGGCGTCGGCTCACGGGACCGATTCTATTCGGAGGTCTTCCGGTTGATCGAGAATTCCGCCGCGAGCGGCGGCTCCGCAGCCGGGTCGGATTTTTGGCTCTGGGGTGGAGAGGGCCGGCCGTCGAGCCCGGGTGCCGGACCACCCGCAGACGGAATCGGCGCGGGCGACATGTTGCAGGAGCCGTCCGGTCTCAACACCGTGTTCGACTGCGATCAAAGCACGCTGGCGATCGTGGCTCGCCATTATTCCAATCTCCAGGCGCTCGGCCGGGGAAGATAATCCCGCCCGCAACTTCCGTTGAGGTCTATTCAACACGGGGTGGAGCGCGTTGTCCCCAACGCGCTGGGCAAACTACTTGCCCGAGTAAGCGCGTTGGGGACAACGCGCTCCACCCTTAACGGCCGGATGAATGACGCGCGGCCTTGAACTACCCGGGCTTCCTGAACGTAAGCACGTAACTCTGCCCGCCGAATATCTGTTCGCTGCGGATATCGAGCATTTCAGCGGGCACGAGGTCCGAGGGCTCGATAACCTTCTCCTTCCGATTCCGGTAGTAGCCGCTGGCAAGGGGGGTCTTCTCGTAGTATTGCTTCACATGCTCTTCCGTCTCATCGCTGATAACGATGCGGCTTCCCGGCTTGGCCACCCGGATCATCTCCCGGATCGCCTTCGCCCGGTCCGTGAAAAAGTTGATGCCTCCGATGTGATACACGGCGTCGAAGCAGTCGTCGGCAAAGGGCAGGCACTCGGCGTTGCCGCGGAAGAGCTCCGCGTCCCTCTCCCAGCGCTCGAGGTTCAGCTGGCAGGCCGCGAGCATCGCGGGGGAAAGGTCCAGACCAAACAGCTTCGTACCCGGGGGCAGGTAGGAAAACACAAGGCCCGTTCCCACGGAGGTTTCCAGGACCCGGTCGCCGGGCTTGATCTCCAGGTAGCCGACAAACTTCAGGAAGAGGTGCCTTATGCTTATGCCGCCCAATGCGCCTCCGATCTTCTGCGTGCCGTCATAGAGGCCTCCGATCCCCTCGTACAGGCGGAGGTACTTTCGATTGGGGCCGGTGATGTCTTCGGCCTTCAGAAAATCCGGTATCCCGGCGCGCACCGGAAACCGCTCGCCCGATCGGCTGGCCAGAAACTCGCGGCCGCCATCGGTGACAACGTGCAGCGGCTCTCCCGTCGCAGGGCTGCGGAGGAGGCCGACCAGCTCCGGACGGCCCGCAAACGATTTATCCGGCCTCCCGGACCTCGTGAGCGCCCATGCGCTGAGCCCGACGGCGCCAAGGAGAGCGCATCGTTCCAGAACCGCTCCGGCCGGCAGGACATCGGGTATCGTATATCCGGCGAACAGGCGCCCCAGGCCGCAGGCGATGGCGACGACAAAGAAAACCCCGGCGGACACCGCGCCGAAGCCAACCTTGTCCCGCCGAAAATCGTAGTCCCAGGCCCAGTTGAACAGGGCGGCGGCCCAGTAGATGAGGAAGGGCACCGCGGCCGCGCCGAAAAGCACCCCGACTTCCATGAGGGGAGGATTCGAACGCTGGGTCTGGGCCAGGGAAAAGACGCTGAAGACAGCAGGCGGAAGAAGGCGCGCCGCCAGCGCCTGGGCCGCCACGCCCCACAGCGGAAGCGGAAGCGTGGAGAGTAGCCCGTGCAGCCGCCTTTGGGTGATCCGGTGGAGGAGGTACGGGAGGGCGCCGAGGAGGGCGCCTGCGAACATCCAGGCCAGGTAGGCCACCCCGGATACGGGAAGCCTTCCCACATGGGTCGCTGCGCTCGCGACGAATCCCAGGGAGGCTACGATGACGAAGCCGCGGCACGGCCGCACCGTTCCCATGAACCAGGCCGCGCCGAGCGCGCCCATCCAGGCTCCGATGGAGGGCAGGAATATTCCGAGTGCGCCCAGGATGAGCACGGCGAAGGCGGCGGCCCTCGCCCAGGGGCTGCCCGGCGCGAATTCTCTCAGGGAAGGTTTCTTGGTCATGGAAAGGGGTACGGCAGGTCCTTCGGAAAAAGCCTCAGCGTTTTTCCGATCCCATCCGGTTCAGGGTCGCGATCGATTCGTCCGCCCATTTCACGAACCCCTCGCACAGGGCGAGTCCTCCGCGGAGCGTGATCAGCTGAAACGGCGTGTAGCTTTCCGCCTTCTGCCCTTCGACGAGCTTGAGCCACCCCGACAATTGCTGGACCCCGGCCGACCAGCGATCCCTGCGCCCCTGGAGGTGGCGGATCAGGACGGGAACCTCCGTCTTGCTGCCGAAGAAAAGCTTGAGAACGAGTTCGTCGCGCATCGGCCCCTCCTCCGGCGGTTTCGAAAGCCATTCCCTGAGCATTCGTTCGCCCTTCGCGGTTATCTTGTAAAGCACCTTCCTGCGCCCACCCTCCCCGCCCGCCATCGCCCGAATTAGCTTTTCGGACGCGAGCTGCTTCAGGACGGGATAGATCTGGCCGTAGCTCTCGGACCAGAAGTGCGACACCGAGTTGTCGATCACATGCTTGATGTCGTAGCCGGAAAGCGGCTTCCCCTCGAGAATTCCGAGGATTCCCAGGACGACGAAAGGCGTTCGGTTCTCGCGGGCCATGTAGCTATCAGATATAACTATTAGCTATATTGCAAGCGCTTTTTTCCCCGGGCCTGCTTCTCTTTCCTTCCAGCCCTAGGGCTTCGTATCCGCGCCCACGATGGCCGGCGCCAGGGCCTCGCCCTTCAGCCGGATTCCCGTGAGCTTTTTGACGATCAGCGCCCCGTGCTCCTCCGCCACGTCCGCAAGCGTGTGACGCTGGTGGATGTCGATCGCCCCGACGACATCGGCGGAAAGACGCGTGACCCCGGCCACCTTGCCGACGATGTCGGCCGGCGTGACCAGATGCTTGCGGCCGACGTTGAGAAAGAGGGTCGCCATGCCCGGCTCCCGCCCGGTCCGGGGCGCTCGCTCGTACTTCGAGCGGCGGGCCGGGGAATTCCCGCCGCTCTCCTCCCCTGAAGCCTCTGCGGCACCCTGCTCCGGCTGCGATGCCGGGCCCGCTGAAGGAATCGCGCTGTCCGCATTCCTTTCCGCCTTCTCGGCGGCATGCGGCCGGGGGCCCCCGTAGGGCCGCTTCGGCCTGGCGTCAGCATCATCCGCGGCCCGCGGCTCCGGCCCGCCCTGAGCTTGTCGAAGGGGCGCCGCGGGGGCCGGCCTGACGGGCTTGGTCGCAGCCGCCTTCGCCGGCGGGCCTCCCTGAAGGAGATGGATCAGCGCCGAGCAGATGTCCGTGCTCGCGTAGCCGTTGTCGAGCAGGCGGTCGATCATCCGGTCGTGGGCCGCGAACTCCTTCGCCTCCAGGGTCGCGCGAATCCTCTCGAAGAAGACGTTCGCCTTCGCCTCCCCGACCTGGTCGAGCGAGGGAATGCTCTCGCGCCGGATCTTGAGCCGCGCGACCTGGATCATCCCCTGGAGCTTGTAGAGCTCGCGGCCGGAGACGAAGGTGAAGGCCCGTCCCGATTTTCCGGCGCGGGCGGTGCGGCCGATCCGGTGCGTGTAGTCCTCGGCGTCGTTCGGCAGGTCGAAATTGAAGACGACCTCGAGGTCGTCCACGTCGAGGCCGCGGGCCGCGACGTCGGTCGCGACCAGAAACTCGAAGGCCCGGCGCCGGAACTTGTCCATCACCCGCTCGCGCTGGGCCTGGCTGATGTCGCCGTGCAGCCGGTCGGTCGCATACCCGCGGGCATGGAGGTGCTCGTCCAGCTCGTCCACCATGATCTTCGTGCTGCAGAAGATGATTCCGTATCGGAAATCGTGGACGTCGATCAGGCGCGTCAAGGCCTCGATCTTCGAGCGGCGGTCCACCTCGAAGTAGACCTGTTCGACCAGCGGGGCATTCTGGGCGACCGACTCGATCCGGATCCACTCGGGATCGTGCGAGTAGCGGCCGATCAGGTCCTGGATCGCCCGCGGAATGGTCGCCGAAAAGAACAGGAGCTGCCGCTTTTCCGGCATGGCCTTCAGGATCCGCTCGATGTCGTCCCGGAAGCCCATGTCCAGCATGCGGTCCGTCTCGTCGAGGACGACGACCTTGAGCTTCTCGAAGCTGAGCGTGCCGCGGTCCATATGGTCCATGACGCGTCCCGGCGTGCCAATCACGACCTGGGTGCCGGCCGCGAGCGCGCGGAACTGCCGGTCGTACGACTGGCCGCCGTAGATCGGGACCGCCTGGACGCCCCGCTTGAAGAAGGAAAGCTTGGCCACTTCCTCGGCCACCTGGACCGCGAGCTCCCGGGTCGGGCACAGGACGAGGACCTGGACGGCGCGCACATGGGGATCGACGCGCTCGAGGGCCGGAATTGCGAACGCCGCCGTCTTGCCGGAGCCGGTCGAGGACTGTCCGACGACGTCGCGGCCGGTGAGCGCGACCGGTATGACTGCGGTCTGGATCGGCGAGGCCTCCTCAAAGCCCATCTTGGCGACGGCCTTGAGGATGTCGGGCGAGAGCCCAAGTTCGCTGAATGGACGCTTTTCCATGCGGCAGGCTATCCCGGCGCATGGCGGATGGGGAGCTTAAACCCTGATATTACATGAACACGGCCTACGGCGAGCCGGCCTTGGCGACTTCGACGGCGAAGGAATAGGTCGCGCCGTACATGTTGGCGCGGAAGACAACCCACTTCTGGTCCGGCGTGAAGCTCGGGTTGGGCTCGAGCCGGTAGTTTTGCCGTGCCATGTTGACCAGCCGCTCGACCTTGAAGTATCCGCCCTTGATGAGATTCGAGCCGAGCGTGTGGTCGTCCGCGATCCGCACCGGGTGGCAGAGGATGATCCAGGGGTTGCCGTGGTTGCCGTCGCCGCAGAACACGGTCCCGTCCGGCGAAATGTTGTGGTGGATCGAGGCCGCGTCGTGGTCGTAGTGGTACCAGATCCGCTCCCCGGTCTCGACATTGTAGCCGGCAAGAAACTCGGAGGAAGGCACGCCGCGGGGAAGGCTCAGCTGGTACCAGACGGTCTTGCCGTCGAGCCCCCACCATTCATGGCCCGCGATTTCCATCTCCATCGTCCGTTTGTGGATCAGCTGGTTCTGGCTGCCGTCGGTCCGGATGGTCCAGATGCGGTCCACCTGATGCCAGGCCCCCTCATGGCAGTACATGAGGAGCGTCGGATCCGTCGGGGAAAATTGAAGGTGGTTCAGCCAGTCCGTGCTGTGCAGGAGGATCGTCGACTTGCCGTTCGCCAGGTCCACGGTGTACATGTCGATCGGCAGGCGGGCGGCAAGGCGATCGGCCATCATCTGCGGCTTGTTGACGGGCTGGTCCAGGATGTGGGTCTGCATGGTCCCCGGCCCTCCGTAGTCCGCCCCATCCCCCTCGATGTACGTCCCGGCGGCCAGGGTCTCGTCGGCATTGATGGTGAAAATGCCGCCGCGGCGCGGCAGGTCGGCGATCTTGCGGGTCTCGCCGGTGTCCACGTTCGTGGACCACAGCGTCGAGAAGAGCGGGTCGTCCGTCGCCTTGAGGTAGTAGATCGT
>CAZJNA010000025.1:21069-33435 GCA_964547325.1 uncultured Opitutaceae bacterium
CGCCGGCGCATCCGCGCGGCCGGAAATGGGGAGCGACAGAAGGAGGAGCGCCGAGGGCAGGGCCAGGGCGCGCAGGATCGGGGATGGGGTATTCATGATCGAAGGGGGAGGCTTCCCCCGGGGGGGCCGGCGGCAAGACGCAGCCGGGCTCCGGAGGTTGTCGCCAATCTTGGGCGCTGCCCCGCCCTCACCGGGCCGGGCAGCGCAGCAGGGCCTCGCGGAGCAGGCGGGGATCGATCGGCTTCGTCAGAAAATCGTCCATGCCGGCGGCGATGCACCGCTCGCGGATACCGACCATCGCGTGGGCGGTCACCGCGATGATGTAGCGGCGCGGGACGCCCTCCGCCTCGCTCTCGCGGAGCCTCCGGACGGTCTCATAACCGTCGATCCCCGGCATCTCGATGTCCATCAGCACGGCGTCAAACCCATCCTTCGAGAGGACGGCCAAGCCCTCGTCGCCCGTGTTCACGAACTCCGCGCGATGCCCCAGCTGGTTCAGCAGCGCCCTGAGCACGTGCTGGTTCAGCCGGTTGTCCTCGAAGACGAGAAGCCTGAGGGATCGCCCGGGAGGGCCGGACGCGATGCCCATGTCCGCGGTCGCCGGCCAGATCCGGCTGTCGTCCGGGGGTATGCCGACCTCGAACAGGGCGGTGAAGGTCGAGCCCTGGTTCGGATGGCTGTCCACGCTCAGGCCGCCCCCCATCAACTCGCACAGCCGCTTGGTGATCGCGAGGCCGAGGCCCGTCCCGCCGTATTTTCGCGTGATAGAATTGTCGGCCTGGCTGAATGGCCTGAAGATGCGTTCTAGCGCCTCGGGCGCGATGCCGACGCCCGTGTCGCGGACGGTCAGGGTCAGCATGCGGCGCCCAAACGCGGGGGCGGCCAGGATGTGCTCCCCGCTCGCGATCTCCACGTCGACTCGCACCCGCTCCGTGAACTTGATGGCGTTGCCGACGAGATTGCTGAGGATCTGCCCGATCCGGACCGGATCGCCGAGGATGATTGCGGGGACGCCTGCCTCCACGCTCCATTGCAGGTTGAGGCCCTTCTGCTGGGCCCGGGGCAGCAGCAGGCGGCACGACCGGGAAGCGAGCTCGGTGAGCTGGCAGGGCGCCTCCTCGAGCTCGAGGCGCCCGGAGGTGATCTTCGAATAGTCGAGCACGTCGTCGATGATGACGAGCAGGCTCCTTCCTCCCTGGTCGATGAGGTTCAGGTACTCGCGCTGCTCGGAATCGAGCGTCGTGGACTTGAGCAGATGCGTGAAGCCGACGACGGCGTTCATCGGCGTCCTGATCTCGTGGCTGATCATCGCCAGGAAGCTGCTCTTGGCCTGGTCGGCGGCCTCGGCCGTCTCCTTGGCGCGCCGGAATTCCTCCTCGATTTTTTTCCGGTCGGTAATGTCCCGCAGGATGAGGATCCGCGCGTGGGTCTCGTCGTGCCCGTCCTTTACGGGCATCAGGGTGAGTTCGTTGATCGCTCCGTTTATCGTCACCTCGATCTTCCCGGGAGTCTGCGCGCGGCACCGCGCGGCCACCGCCGGCCACGGGGCGAACAATTCAGCAGCCGTGCGGCCGAGCGCCCGCTCCACGGGCAGCCCGAGAAGAGCGCTGGCCGCCCGGTTCATGTCTATCACGCGGTCCGAGGCGTCCATGACGACGAGCTTTTCGTCGAGGTTCTCGATCAGCGTGGCGCGCGCCACGGGCGCCAGGTCCAGCAGGCGGCCGCGCAGGAGGGCGACTCCCACGAGCCCGAAGGTGATCGGCGAGAGGATCGGCGCATAGTTGATGCCGGGCGTCGGCGTCAGATGCATGAGATACGCGGCGTTGACCACGGCGCTGAAGACAAGGGCTGCGAGGAAAAGCCGGTGCGCGTTCCGATCCCAGGATGCACGGCCGAGCGAGCGCCACAGCATCACGATTGCCGTCAGGAGGAGAGCGTAAATGTAGCCGTAGATGACGAGCGACCAGGGTCCCGACGCGAAGCGCAGGGTCGGAACCGATCCGCTCAAATCGACCCAATAGTTGTACCGAAAAACGAGGAAATGAACGGGAACGGGGAACCAGGCGAGGAAGGCCGTCGCCGCGGGGAGAAAGAGCGCGGCATACAGCCGCCAGCCCCAAAGACACTTCCTCCCATAGGCGAAACGAAAGGCGGCCTCGAACCAAACCAGGCCTTCCAAGGGTATGAACAGCATGCGGATGCGAAAAAGGAGCAGCTTGTCCGCAAGGCCGGGCGTGCTGAGGTCCATCGCGTAGTTCATGGCCCAGAGCCCGCTCAGCACGAGGCCGAGCGAAATCGGGGAGGCAGCCAACGTGCGCATCCGCGTGCGCAGGAGGACCGCCAGCACAAATTCGAGCCCGGCTGCGAGTGTCAGGATTGCGACCGGCCAATGCATATGCGTAGCCGTGAGCTACGCGTTGCGGTGGGACATTACGAGGCTAAAGGCGCCGGAGACCCGCGCGGGGATCACCCTCTCCTGCGGTTGGATTTCATGGGTGAACTTGACGGGATGCGTAGAACTACGAAGCGCACGTACGTACTCTCACCTTTTGCGGCGCGCAACCGGAGAGGCTGGCATGCCTCGAAGTTCGATGAATGCAAAAGCTCCAGATCACCGCACATGACTGCAAACCTAAGATCAAACGGCGCGGAAGCGCCCCGACACACTCCGCCATGCACAAGCTAACCGACCAGATCACCGTCCGCCTGCGCCCGGAATTGCGCACCGCCATGCAGGAAATCGAGGAGACGCACCGGATCGGCGCCGCCGAATTCGTCCGCGGCCTCGTCGAGGCGGGCGTCGCCATGTACCGCTCGCACGGCTTCTTCAGCTTCCCGGTCGAGATCGTGCCCGAACGGCGGAAGACTAAGAAGCGCCCGCGCTCTTGAAGTCGATATAGCCGCGCTCCACGTCGACGCCCACGAGTTCGACCCGGAGCGCGTTTCCCACCTTCGAGCAGTCGAAGCCGGTCACGAGCTTTCCCTCGATCGGCGGCTGCGCGATCCGCACCCAGACGCCCTGGGAGTTGCAGCCGGTGACGAGCGCGTCAAAGCGCTCGCCGACCCGGGAGCGCAGCAGGAGGGCGGCCCCGGACTTTGCGACCTGGCGCTCCACCTTCTTCGCGGCGTCCTCCGCCTCCGTGCAGTGTCTGGCGAGGGTTTCCAGCTCGCCGTCGCCATAGGGCGCGGGAGCCCCGTCGATCGCGGCCTTCAGGAGCCGCTGCGTGATCACGTCGGGATAGCGCCGATTCGGCGCCGTGGAATGGGTATAGTCTTGGACAGCCAGCCCGAAGTGCCCGGCGGAAGCGCCGTCGGGACGCTCGAGGACATATTCCCCGGCGCCCATCAGCTTGATAACGCTCAGCGACAGGTCTGGAAATCTCAGCGGATCCGCCACCTTTGCCGCGGCGAGAAAATCCGCGAGGGCCTTGGAATCGGGCTCCACAGGCAGGCTCCCGCCCTTTTGCGCGGCCAATTCGACGATCAGGTCCCAGTGTTTCGGCGTTCGGACGACGCGCCGCAGAGATGAGCGGCGACGGGATGCGAGGAATCTCGCGGTCGCCCCATTGGCCGCGATCATCAGGTCCTCGATTATCTCCTTGGCGCGGTTTTTCTTGTCCGGCGCCAGATCCTTCAGGGTGGCGCCGTCGAAGACGGGCCGGGCCTGGATGGTCTCGAGGTCGAGGGCTCCCTTGCGCTGGCGCCGGATCTTGAGTTTTTGGGCGAGCGCGTCCTGGAGCCGGAGGTTGTCATCAAGGCCGGGGACGGTCGCGACATCCGGCGGAACCGGACCGGCTCCGTCGAGCCAGGCCGCCACCGCGTTGTACGCAAGCTTCGCCCGGTTCCTGACGAGCGCCCGGTAGTGCTCCGACATTTTCAGGGATCCGTCGCGCCCGAAGGCCATGTCAACGACCATCGCCATGCGGTCGGCTCCCGGCCCGAGCGACGTGAGGTCGGTGGACAGCTTTTCCGGAAGCATCGGGAAGGTCGCCGCGACGGTGTAGACCGAGGTCGTGTTCCTTCGCGCGTGGCTGTCGAGCGCGGATTGCTTTCGGACGAGCGAATCGACGTCCGCGATCGCGACGATCGCCCTCACTGCGCCGTCGGAGAGGGCCTCGGCAACCGTGAGCTGGTCGAGATCGCGGGAATCGTCGTTGTCGATGGAGCACCACAGGAGGCTCCTCAGGTCGCGCACATCGGGGCCTTCAGGGGCCGCGGCCCCCCGGATTTCGCCGAGCTCAGCCAGCGCCGGCCTCGGGAAATCCGGCTCCAGGCCCCTCTCCTGCATCACCCGATGGGCGATTCTTTGGAGGAGCAGGCGGTCCGGGAGGGGGACGGGGGGCGTCATCGCAGGGGAAGGGGTCGGGCTGAGCATTGTGCAGCGACGATGCGAGGGAGCACAATACCCGACATGGCCCTTGCGGCGCCGCGTCGCGGCTCCGATCATCGGCGACTTCATGGCCGCTCCGGCGAAGACGAAGGCACAAGGGGCGCTGCAGGCGGCGGTGATCGTCCTGGCCGGCTGGTTTTGCTATTCGCCCGCCTTGCATGGCGGCTGGCTCTGGGACGACGCGATGGAGGTCGCCAGGAACCCGCTCCTCCGGAGCGGGTCCGGCCTGGCCAAGATTTGGCTCGGGACCGCGAGCCTCGACTATCTTCCCGTGAAGGGGACCATTCAGTGGCTCGAATGGCACCTGTGGGGCGACCGCGTCCTCCTTCACCATGCCGTCAACGTCGTGCTCCACCTCGCGGGCGCGTTTCTCATCTGGAGCCTGCTGGGAAGGCTCGGCGTGCGACGGGCATGGCTCGGCGGGCTCCTCTTCGCCGTCCATCCGCTCGCCGTCGAATCGGTGGCATGGATATCGGAGCTGAAGAACACGCTTTCCCTCCCATTCCTGCTCCTCGCGATGATCGCATATGTCGATTTCGATGAAAGGGGCCACGCTCCGAAAACTTCCGCCGGAGGCAATTTCCGGGCCCTGGCACCTTCCCTCCTCTTCTTCCTGCTCGCCATGCTGAGCAAGAGCTCGGCGGTCATGTTTCCGGTCATTATCCTCCTTTACGGCTGGTGGCGGCGGGGTCGCATCACTCTCCGCGACTGGACGGCGAGCGCGCCCTTTTTCGCAATCTCGGCCCTCCTGGGCGCGACCGCCGTGTGGTTCCAGGAGCACCGCGTGATCGACGGGCAGGATCTCGCACTGGGCGGCCCGCTATCGCGGCTGGCCGCAGCCGGAATCTCGCTCGCATTCTACCTGGGGCACGCCCTGCTTCCGTCCGCCCCCGCTCCGATCTACTCCCGCTGGCCCGTCGGCGCGCCCGCCCTCTGGCAGCTCCTGCCGTGGATCGCGCTCGGCGGCGCGTGCGCCTGGCTTTGGAAACGGCGGGATGGCTGGGGCCGGCACGCGCTGTTTGGGCTCGGCTTCTTCGCGATCAACCTCCTGCCGGTCCTGGGCTTTCTGCCGATGTACTACCTTCGGATTTCAAGCGTGGCCGACCACCTGGCCTACCTTCCGCTTGCCGGAATCGCCGGGCTTGCGGCGGCGGGCCTGGATGCGTGGCTTACAAGGATTCAAGCCGCGGAATTTCTCGGCCGCGGCAGATTCCGGGACCTGGCCCCTTCGATCGCAATCGTCCTTCTCGTCGCGGCGATGGCCGTCGAAAGCCGCTCCTATGCGGGAAAGTTCATCGACGAGGAGACCCTGTGGACGTATGCGGTGCGCCAGAACCCCGTGAGCGGCGTGGCCCATTCCAACCTGGCCTACACGCTCCTTAGGTCGGGCCGGATCGGAGAGGCGCTTGCTGAATACGAAGTGTCCGTGAGCCTGGCGCCCGAGGACGCGACCCTGCACTACAATTATGGCAATGCGCTCCTGCGGTCCGGGCGGCCGGACGGGGCGGCCGCGCAATACGAGACCGCGCTTGAGATCCGCCCCCGGTATGCCGAGGCGCACAACAATCTCGGCGTCGCGCTCCAGGCCGGCGGCCGCATGCCCGAGGCGATTGCGCATCTCGAGGCCGCGCTCCGGCTGCAGCCTTCCAACGCCGACGCCCATTACAATCTCGGCAACGCGCTCCTGAGAACCCGCAGGCCTGAGGAAGCGGTTCCCCAATACGAGGCGGCAATCCGCACGTTCCCGGAAAACGCCGAGGCTCATTACAACCTCGGTCTCGCCCTCCTGCAGTCCGGCCGGTTCAGGGATGCGGTCGAGGAGTACGAACGCACGGTTCGGCTCGCCCCAAACAATGCCGAGGCGCGCAACAACCTGGGCAACGCCCTCGCCCGATGCGGACGGACGACCGATGCGATGATCGAATATGAGACCGCCCTCCGCCTCGATCCGAACCTGACGGGTGCCCGGCAGGGCCTGCAGGCCCTGCTGGGAAACTAATCAGCCGATCGGATGGTGGTGCAGCGCGTGATTCGGTATGCTCGGGTGCGTGAATTGGGCGCTCTGCCGGGTCTTCAGCCAACGGGGCCGCCAGAACTTCGGATCGACCGCATGGTGGTGCGCCCGATCGAGCACGGTCCGGATCGCGGTGAGCTGGGCGGCGTCCGCGCTGCCCGTGCCGGCATAGAAGGCCTCAAGGGCCGCCGCATCGACATTGGCGGCCTTCCCCTCGGGCGCATTCGCTATATCGCGGTGGAGCTGGACAGGATCCGTCGCCGCCTCGCCGCCGGGCTGCTTCAGGTTCAGGAGGTGCAGGTAGAGCTCGTGCGTTTCAGCGGCGATGGGCTTCGGATTCGTTGTCATGCGCCAAAGTGCACCCGCCCCCGGCAATACGCAACCTATGCCGGAGGCTGGTGATCGTGCGTTTTGGTTCTGGGAGGAACACCCCCGACCCGGCTTAGAAGTTGCCGGCGGGTTTTGGCGCTATTAATACAATTCCCATGAAACCCCTCATGGCGTTGCTTGCGCTCCTCGTCGCCGGCCGGGCGGCCGCGGAATCCCACCTCATCCTGCTCGGGACCTACACGCGGGATGGAAACCGCGGCATCTACGCGGTGCGCCTCGACGGCGACACGGGCGCCGTTTCCGCGCCCGACCTCGCCGCGGAGACGCCCAACCCGAGCTTCCTTGCGCTGCACCCGAGCCACAGGTTCGTCTACGCGCACTGCGACCTCGGAAGGACAGCCGACGGAAAAGTCGGAGGGGCGATCAGGTCCTTCTCCCTGGACCCTTCCTCCGGGCGGCTCAGCCTCCTGAACACCCGGGCCACCGGCGACCCGTTCGCGAGCAACGTCTCCGTGGATCCCAGCGGGCGCATGCTGATGACCGTGAGCGGGACGGGCGGCCACATCGTCTCCTACCCGATCCAGCCGGACGGGAGCCTCGGGCTCCCGGCGAGCCGCCTCCACAACGACGGCCCGCCGGGGCCCGTCAAGACGCGCCAGCAGAAGACTTATCCCCATTCGAGCGCGTATTCCCCGGACGACCGGTACGTCATGGTCGCCGACCTCGGGCTCGACCGCGTCTTCGCCTATGGCATCGATCCGGCGACTGCACAGCTCGCCCCGCTCGACCCGCCGTACGCGAAATTCGCCCCTGGCACGGGGCCGCGCCACAGCAAGTTCTCGGCGGACGGAAGATTCTTCTACGTCGTCGGCGAACTCGCGAACACGGTGACAGCGTGCTCCTACGATGCGGCAAGCGGGAGCGTCTCGCCGTTCCAGACCCTGTCCACGGTTCCCGCCGGCTTCACAGGCGAGAGCACGGCGTCGGAGATCCGCATCCATCCCAACGGCGCCTTTGTGTACGCCGCGAACCGCGGCCACGACAGCATCGCCGTCTTCGCCCGCGATTTTCAGACCGGAAGGCTCACGCCGGTCGAGATCGTTCCCTCGGGCGGCCGCGTCCCGCGCAATTTTGCGATTTCTCCCGACGGCAAATGGCTGGTCTGCGCCCACCAGGAGTCGCCGGTCCTCGCCGTATTCAGGATCGATCCGGCCACGGGGCGGCTGACCGGCGTGCCGTCCTCCCGGGTGGAGCCGAGGGCGATCTGCGTCCTTTTCGTCAACTGAGCCGGACCGGCCGCGGCCGCATCAGCAGCGCGACCAGCCAGCCCAGGGCCGAGCCCGCAAGGACGTCGATGGCGACGTGCTGGCGTGTCGCCATGGTCGAGTAGAGTATCGCCAGGCACCAGCATCCGTTCAGGAACCGCAGCGCGGCTGGCGCACCCGCGCGCCGGAGAAGCCGCCCTATCCAGATCGCGGAAAATACGGCGAAACCGGCGTGGAGCGACGGACACGCATTTCCCGAGGCGTCGACGGACTTCAGGCGCGCAAATGCTCCCGAATGCGACCAGGCGGCGTCCCATTTCGGGACGGCGGTCGGCCACGCGACGAAGACCGCAAGCCCCGCGACGGCCAGGACAGTCGCCGCCAGCGCGTAGCGCGCCAATTCGGACCGCTCGCCGATCAGCGCTGACGGCAGCAGCACATAAAGCCAAAGCGACACGTACAGGGCAAGCGATGCCGGATGAAAGCCGATCCAGCGGTCGAGCGCCGTCACGGGCATGACGGTCACCGGAAAGATCGGGTGGTTCAGGGCGAAGAAATAGCAGACGAAGAACGCCGTCATGAAAGCCGGGGTCCCCGCCAGCTTCACGGGCCACAGGGCCCCGAGCCCCCGGGCGAACTCGCGGCGCCAGGAGGGGGAGTCCATTCCACGAGGATGCGCGGCAGGTAAGGTTTGTCGACCGCCATGAATTCGTGCCAGCATTCCCCCCTCCCCAGGAAATCCCCCGCCCCGATTCTCGCCCTTGTCCTCGGTCTGTCGCTCGCCGCCCGCGCCGACCAGGCCGACCACCGCCTCGACATCTATTGGAACGACGTCGAGGGCGGAGGCGCCACGCTGATCGTCACTCCGGCGGGCGAATCGATTCTCATCGATTCAGGCAGCCCCGGCACCCGGGACGCCGACCGCATCCGCCGGACCGCCGCCGAGATTGCCGGCCTTCGGAAGATCGATTTCTTCATCCTGACGCACTACCATCTGGATCACTTCGGGGGAATAGCGCAGCTGGCGACCCTGATTCCGATCGGCCAGGTCTACGACCGGGGCATTCCCGATCACGATCCGGACCATGGCACGGGCAGCGCCGAGGCCCTCTGGATCCGGATGAGCAAGCCGTACCGCGAATTCCGGGCTGAGGGAAGGAACCGGGTGGTGCCCGGCCTGCTGGTTCCCCTGACGCAGGCCGGCGGGGCCCCCCATCTGCAGCTCCGCTGCATCGCAAGCGGCCAGAAGTTCGTCGATGCTCCCGAAGGCTCCCCGCCAAACCCGATCGCGGGGGAGAATTCCCACCACAACCTGCCCCCGACCGACAACGACATGAGCAGCTCGTGGGTCCTGGACTTCGGGCCCTTCCGCTTCTACGACGGCGGCGACCTGACCTGGAACATGGAGGGCGAGATCGTCACGCCGGTCAATCGCGTCGGCCAGGTGGACGTCTACCAGGTGGATCACCACGGCCTCGATCTGAGCAACAATCCCGTCCTGGTCCACAGCCTCGCCCCCACCGTCTCCGTCATGAACAACGGGGCCACGAAGGGCACCGCCAAGGCGACGGTCACCACCCTGAAATCCTCGCCGGGCATCCAGGCCATGTACCAGGTCCACAAGAACCTCCGGCCGGCCGATCCGGAGGACAACACGGCGGACGAGTTCATCGCGAACGCCGCCGGCGACGCAAAGAACTGCCCGGCCAACATCATCAAGCTCTCCGTCGACCCCTCGGGAAAGTCCTACACGATCTCGATTCCGGCCACGGGCCACCAGCGGACCTACCAGACCCGGCTCGACAAGATCTAGCAGGCCTTCAGTCCGGCCGCGGAAGAAACTGCACGCAAACGGGCGAGCGGACCTCGAGGCTCTGCCCGGTCGGCGCGGGGATCCCCGTGGCGGGATCGATGGAGAACACGGTTATATTATGTGTGTCCTGGTTCGCCGCGATCAGCCAGCGACCGGCGGGATCCAGGCAGAATCCCCGCGGCGTCCGCCCCCCGCTCGCCACCCAGGCAAGGGGGCGAAGCCCGCCGTCCGAGCCAATCGCAAAGACGGCGATCGAGTTGTCGCCGCGGTTGGAGGCGTAGAGAAACCGGCCGGAAGGATGGACCAGCACCTCGGCCGCCGTGTTCTTCCCCTTGAAGCCGTCCGGCAGGGTGGAAATCGTCTGCAGTATCCCGAATCTCCCGGCCCGCCCGTCGTAGGCCAGGGCGACGAGCGTGCTGTCGATCTCGTCCAGGGCGTACGCGAGCCTGCCATTCGGATGAAAGGTGAAATGCCGGGGCGCGGATCCGGGGGCCAGGGCGACGAACGGGGGATCGGCCGGGCGGAGCGCGCCCGCAGCCGCGTCGAACCGGTAGACCATCAGCCGGTCGGTGGAGAATTCAGCCTCGACGGCCAGGCGGTTGTCGGGGGAGACGTTGAACGAATGGGCGTGTGGCGTCGCCTGCCGGGGATTGGGCCCCGCGCCGGTGTCCTGCACGAATGCGGAGGCCGGCCGCAGCGAGCCGTCGGCGCCGACCGGAAGGACGGCGACGCTGCCGCTGCCGAAGTTGGCGAGAAGGACGTTCCGGCCGGAATGGTCGACGCGCAGGAAACAGGTGCCGGTTCCCCCGGCCGAAACCTGATCGAGGAAGGCCAGGGTTCCGGTCGCCGGGTCCACCGCGTAGGCGCTCACCGCGCCCGCCGCCCGGCCGTCGAAACGGTAGATCTCGTTCGCGGCGTAAAGAAAACGGCCCGACGGGGCAAAGGCGATCCAGGTCGGATTGCGGGTCTCGGCGGCGAGCCCGAGCGGAGTCAGCCGGCCGTTTTCCGGGTCAAAGCGGAAGCGGTAAATTCCCCGGCTCGCCGAGCCAGGCGGGTTGTGGTGGAGCGGCAGCTCATCCCAATGCGTGTACGTCCCGACATAGACGAAAACCGGCGGCTCCGCGGACGCGAGGCGCGCGACGGCGAGGGCTGCGGCGACCGGGAGGAATCTACAGAGGGAGGCCACGTGCGTATGATCCTGCCGGTACCCGCTCATTTTCCGGCGACGTCGATGTCAAAGGCTCCCGTGACGACCCGGCCGCCCGCCTTGGTCTGCACCCAGATCCGGTATGAGCCGGACTTGGGAAAGAGATAGGGGAATGAGACCGTGGTTGCGCCCGTGGCATGCCGCAGATGCATGCTTGGGTCCATGGCCACCGGCGCGCCTGTCTGCTCCGAGGCCTGCTGGATGAAAAACATCTGCGACGCCATGGAAACGGTTCCGATCGGATGGATGTGGGAGAAGACCGAGCCGTCGGAACGGCGGATCGCCGCGTGCCCGAGCATGCCCATATAGGGCTCGAGCGGCGCCGGCCGTCCCGCCCGGTCAAGAAGCGCGAATTCCAGCGTCAGGTCCCGTCCGGCACGAACGGCGGCGGGGCCTGTGCGCTGGAGCCGGTATTCCCCGTCGGGGGCGGCCGATGGCGTCCCCAGGAACCAGGAATCGTCGAGATCCCGCGGCACCGCCCCGATCGATCCGGCATCCCGGGGTGCGTCGGGCACATCCACCGTCGTGGTCAGCGTCTCGGCGAACCCGGTTTCATAGGTGACGTCCGCGTAGAGGCGGTAACGGCCGCCCGGCAGCGGCGGAAAGGACACGTCGAAACTCCGTTTCCCGGTGCGAAAGGGATGAACGTGGGCGAGCGCGTCCAGCTGCGGCTCGCGGATCATGAAAAGATGCATCAGCTTCCCGTGGTCGGGAATCAGCCGGGACGAATCGTTGTCCTCACCGGCGACCTCGGGAAGTTCGAGGTGGACGACCGCCTGGCCGCCCACCTCCCGCAACGCGGCATCGATGGGCATCGGACGGTAGATTTCGTTCATCCGGAAATTCCGGTCCTCGGAGTCCCACCACCGCTTGCCCGCGCCCAGCGCAAGGCCGAGGGCGACCGCGGCTATGACAGCCGCCTCCCAGCCGCGGCGCCGCTGCCTCGCGTTCGGAACCGCATTTGGCGGCAGCGTGCTCTCGCGGACGCCGGCGCCTGCCAGGGCGACCGCGCCGAAAAAAAGCAGGCCCCCGAGCCCCGCAAGCAGCGTTCCGAGCGCCGGGGACATCGGGAGACGCTGCGTCGCCACCGAGAGGACGGGCACGATCACCGTCCCCGATCCGCGGGGCCCGGCGACGGCGACGTGCACGCTGTATGACCCGGATGTCATGAGCCAGAGCTCGGAGTGGCGAAGGGACGGGTCCCCGGGAACGGGAGCGGCGACATCGGGCGGCGGCGCGCCCTTCAGCCCGGCGCGCCAGTTCACCGGCAGCACGGTCACGACCGGGGCCTCTTTCTCCCCGCTCAGGAGCCTGACATTGATTTCTGCGCGGCCCGGGAGATCGGAA
>CAZJNA010000026.1:0-32548 GCA_964547325.1 uncultured Opitutaceae bacterium
TTATGAGCAGCGAAATTCTTTCCGTCCTCGAATACATGGAGAAGGAAAAGGGCATTCCCCGGGGCGACATGATCGCCACGATCACGAATGCCCTGAAGACCGCTGCCCAGAAGGGTATGAATTCCGGCCAGGAGCTCAAGATCGAGATCAATCCCAAGAACGGGCAGCTTCAGGCCTGGGCGGTTCTCAAGACGGTTGACTCGGTTAGCAACCCCCGGACGGAGATACACATAGAGAAGGCGCAGGCCATCAAGCCCGGGGCGCAGCTCGGCGAGATGGTCGAGCGCGTGATCGACCCGTCTTCCCTCGGTCGCATCGCGGCCCAAACCGCCCGCCAGGCGGTGATGCAGCGCCTTCGGCAGTTCGAGAAGGACCGGATCTACGACGATTTCAAGGACCAGGTCGGCAACATCGTCACCGGGACGGTGCGCCGCCGGGAACGGAGCGATATCTACGTGGATCTCGGCAAGGCCGAGGCCGTCATGCCGGCGCGGGAGCAGGTCCCGGGAGAGGAGTACCAGCCGGGGGACCGCATCCGCTCGCTGCTCCTCGAGATCGAGAACACGCCCCGGGGGCCCGAGATCATCCTCACGCGCGCGAGCCCCAAATTTGTGCGCCGCCTCTTCGAGCTCGAGGTGACTGAAATCGCCGACGGCACGGTCAAGATCGAGGCCTTTGCCCGGGAGCCCGGATACCGCACCAAGATCGCCGTCACGAGCGGCGATCCCAAGGTGGACCCCGTGGGGGCCTGCGTCGGTGCGCGAGGCGCGCGCGTGAAGACGATCGTCCGCGAACTCGGCGGGGAAAAGATCGACATCATAAAGTACTTTTCGGATCCCCGGGAGATGGTCATGGAGGCGCTCAAGCCCGCCGTGCCGCGCGAGATCATCCTGGATGAGAAGAACCACCGGATCATCCTGAAGGTGGCGACCGACGACCTCGCCATCGCCATCGGCCGCAAGGGCCAGAACGCCCGGCTTACTTCCCGCCTGATCGGCTGGCGGATCGACATCGAGGAATTCAAGGCTGCGGGCGACGATCCCCGGGGCAACGCCGTCGCGTCCCTGGTCAAGGCCTTCACCCTGGATGCCGCCATCGCGGGCCGCCTCGTGGACATGGGCATCAATTCCCCCGCCGCCTTCGAGGGCGTTGTCGCGGAGGACCTGGTGGGCGCCGGATTCACCGCCGAGGAAGCGCAGGACATCATCGGGCGGGTGAACAAAACCGAATGAGCGTACGCATCCACGAACTGGCCAAGCGCGTCAACATGGAGGGCAAGGACCTTTTGGCCCTGCTCACCCAGCGCGGCTACGTTGCGGCGGATACGAAGTCAGTCTCGAGCACGGTCAGCAAGATTTACGTCGAGGAGATCGAGAAGGAGTTCGGCGTGAAGCCGGTGGCTCTCGCTCCCGCGGCTCCCCCGGCGGCCCCTGCGCCGCCTGCGGAGGTTCCCGCGCCGGCTGAGGCAGCGGCCGGCCCGAAGGCCCGGATGCCTATCGGCGCCTTTGTCCGGACCGCCCAGGATGTCGCCCGGGACAAGGAAACGGCCAAGCCGGCGCCGGCGATCCCGGCTGTCCGCCCGCCGGCTCCCCCCGTCGCTCCGCAGCCCCAGTCCCAGCCGCAATCGCGCCCGTCGCGCTCGTCGCGTCCGTCCTTTGGCATGAGGCCGCCTCCGGCCCCTCGTTTCGGCACCGTGGCACCGCCCAAGGTCTCCGCGCCGTCCCAGCCCGGGCCCGTTCCGCCCCCCCGTCCGGCATCCGCGCCCTCCGCTCCGCCGCCGGTGCCGCCCGCCGGCAGCCTGGCGCCCGCCGCCTCGCAATCTCCGCCGCAGCCCCCGCCGCTTCCCACGGCGGCGCCCGTCATCACGATCGAGGGCGACATCAAGACCATCCACCTCAAGCCGCCGATCATCGTGCGGGACTTTGCGACCGCCCTGAGCCTGAAGCCGTTCAAGCTGATCTCCGAGCTGAACCAGCTGGTCGGCTTCGCCTCGATGAATTCGACGATCGAGGAGGCCGTGGCGCAGAAGGTCGCCGAGAAGTATGGCTTCGTCCTGGACATCAAGCACCGCGGCGACGTCGCGGTGCAGCAGCAGGTCCAGAAGGACAGGGACAGGAAGAAGCCCGAGGAGGACGAGGCCCTGCATCTCGTGCCGCGCCCGCCTGTCGTCTGCATCCTGGGCCACGTGGATCACGGCAAGACGTCCCTTCTCGACGCCATCCGGAAGGAAAATGTCGCGGCCGGCGAGGCCGGCGGCATCACCCAGCATATCGGCGCCTACCAGATCGAGTTCAACGGCCGGAAGGTGACCTTTCTCGACACTCCCGGCCATGCGGCCTTCAACAAGATGCGGGCCCGCGGCGCACAGGTCACGGACATCGCGGTCCTCGTGGTCGCAGCCGACGACGGCTTCATGCCGCAGACCGACGAGGCCCTCCAGTACATCCGCGACGCGAAGGTCACCCTGGTCGTGGCGGTCAACAAGATGGACGTGAAGGGCGCCAACCTGGAAATGGTCAAGGGCCAGATGCAGCAGCGCAACATCGCCTCGGAGGACTGGGGCGGCGAGACGCCGACCGAGCCCGTCTCGGCGACCAAGGGCACGGGGATCGATTCCCTCCTGGAGATGATACTCCTGCAGGCCGATGTCCTCGAGCTGAAGGCAAATCCCAAGGCCGAGGCGAGCGGCGTCATCATCGAGTCCCAGGTGGACGTCGGCCGCGGCCCGCTTGCCACGGTCATCGTCCAGCGCGGCACGCTGCGCGTCGGCGACGCCGTCGTCTGCGGCGCCCAGTGGGCGAAGATTCGCGCGATGTACGACGACCAGGGCAAAGCCCTCAAGGAGGCCCCGCCCGGGACGCCGGCGCGCGTCATCGGCTGGTCCGGCACGCCCGACAGCGGCGCCACCTTCCAGGTCATGAAGAACGCCCGCGAGGCCGAGAACCTCGCCGAGGAGGAGCAGCAGCGCCTGAAGAAGATCGGGGGCACCGTGGCCCCGAAGGAGGTCTCCGTTGAGCAGCTTTTCGCGAACATTGCGGCGACCCAGCAGCGTACCCTCAAGGTCATCGTCAAGACCGACGTCTTCGGGTCGGCCGAGGCCGTGCGGCAGCTTCTGGAGAACATCAAGAGCACCAAGGTGTCGCTCGAAGTCGTCTCCGCCGACGTCGGGCTCGTGACCAAGAGCGATGTCCTCATGGCCGGCGCCGCCGGCGCGATCATCATCGGCTTCCATACGAAGCTGGAAAACGGGGTGACGCCCCTCGCGAAGCATCACGGCGTGCGCATCGAGACGTACGAGATCATCTACGAACTTGGCGACAAGGTGCGCGAAATGCTGGCCGACCTGCTCGAGCCGGACATCAAGGAGGTCAAGCTTGGCGCCGCCGAGGTCCGTGCGACCTTCCCGCTGGCCAAGGGCTTCGTGGCGGGCTGCCTCGTCACCGAGGGCAAGATCGGCCGCAACGCCGCCGCCCGCCTGCGCCGGGGCAAGGAGATCGTGCGCGAGGGCAAGATCGCCGCGCTCAAGCGCTTCAAGGACGATGCGAACGAGGTGCGCGCCGGCCTCGAGTGCGGCATCAAGCTCGATGACTGGAACGACTACCAGGTCGGCGACGTGATCGAGTGCTACGAGGCCCAGAAGGTCCGGGCGACCCTTTGATCCCAAGGTGATGGGCTCCCATGTCCTCACGCACCATCCGCCTCAATGAGCTCGTCCAGCGCGAGATCAGCAGCATACTCCGCCAACGCTACCAGAGCGAGTCGGTCGCGCTGACGGTCACGGAGGTGCGCGTTGCCCCGGATCTTCGCGATGCCCGCGTCTTCGTCTCCGTCGTGGGGGGGCCGGAGGTGGCCGAGGACAAGATGCGCTGGCTCCGCCGCCAGGCCCGGGCCATCCGGGAGGAAGTGGCGAAGCGCATTGTCATCAAGTACCTCCCCAAGTTCGAGTACGTGCTCGACGAGTCGTCGGTCAAGAGCCTGAACGTGATGAGGCTCCTCGACGAATTGCCGCCGCCGGCCGCCGCCGAATGAATCCGAGCGGGGACCCATTTTATCCGGAGTTCGCCGAGCCGTTCCAGCGCCTGCTGGCAACGCTCTCCGGGCGGAAGGTAGCCGTCGTGGGGCACGCCCGGCCCGACGGGGATTGCATCGGCTCCCAGGTGGCGCTCGCGCGCGTCCTGGCCGCCTGCGGCCACGAGGCAGTCTGCGTGAATTCCGACCCGATTCCCCGGCGCCTGCAGTTTCTCGTGGGCGACACGCCCTTTTTCGCGACGAGCGACCTGGCGGGCAGCCTCGAGGGCTGCGCCGCGATCTTCGTCGACTGCGCGGACAACGCCCGGGCGGGCGAGCGGCTTAGGGCGATCTTCCCCGCGCCTGTCGGCAACATCGATCATCACCTTTCGAACGACGGGTACGCCGCGATCAATCTCGTGGACAGCGGCTCGGCCGCGACCTGCGAGATCCTGGCGGGACTCGTCTTCGACCGCAGCCTTCCGCTCGACGCGGTCGCGGCGCAGGCCCTCTACGCGGGCATCCTGACCGACACGGGGCAGTTCCGCTTTGCCTCGACGTCGCGCCGCTCGTTTATCCTCGCCGGCGAACTCGTCGCGCGCGGCGCCTCGCCGGCCGTGGCCGGGGACGAACTTTATGAGCGCGAATCCCCGGGCAAGCTCCGGCTCCTCCAGCATTTTCTCGGCTCCCTGCGCATGGAGTGCGGCGGCCGCGTCTGCCTGGGCACCCTGACCGAGGGGATCTTCGAGCGGACCGGGACGACGGCCGAGGACACCGAGGGGCTCGTCGACTATGCGCGCAGCATCGCCGGGGTGGAAATCGGCGTCCTCATCGAGGAGAGGCCCGATGGCGCGATCAAGGCGAGCCTCCGGGCGAAGGAGGCGGCCTATCGCGTCGACCTGGTCGCCGCGGAATTCAACGGGGGAGGGCACGCGTGCGCGGCCGGGCTCAACCTCACGTCGGCCCAGCCCGATTTCCAGGCGCGCCTGATCGCGTCGCTTTCCCGCAGGCTCGCCGCCGTTGACGAGGAGAACAGGCAAAGCGGAAAGCGGAAATCGGAAAGCGGAAGCAGCGCCAAGCAGGCCGATCGTCCGAACTGAACCTTTTCGCTTTCCGCTTTCCGACTTCCGCTTTGGCTTAACCCCATGCTCATGCCGCCCAAGGAGATCGAGGGAGTCCTGCTGGTGGACAAGCCCACGGCCCACACCTCGCACGATGTCGTGGCGCGGCTCCGCGGCATCCTGCGGATGAAGCGGATCGGGCACGCCGGCACGCTCGATCCCATGGCCACGGGGCTCCTCGTCATCCTCGTCGGCAAGGCGACCCGGATCTCCCAATATCTCGTGAGCCTGGACAAGGAATACGAGGGCACGATTGAGCTCGGCAAGACGACCGATTCGCAGGACGCGGACGGCGAGGTGATGGAGACCCGGCCCGTGCCGCCGCTCGACGAGGCCGCGATCCGCGCGGCGATGCAGGGCTTCATCGGCGACCAGTACCAGCTCCCGCCGATGTATTCGGCGATCAAGATCGGCGGGGTTCCGCTCTACAAGAGCGCGCGCCGGGGCGAGGAGGTCGAGCGCGAGCCTCGATTCATCCGGGTCGTCTCCTGGGATCTCCTCGGGCTCGCGCTGCCGCGGTTCGATTTCCGGCTTCGCAGCAGCAAGGGAACCTACGTGCGCACCCTTGCGCACGACCTCGGCCAGAAGCTGGGCTGCGGCGCGCACCTCGCGGCCCTGCGGCGCACGGCCACGGGCGCCTTCCACGTCTCCGAGGCGCTGACCCTGGAGCAGCTCGAGGCGCTGTCGTTCCCGGAGATCGAGCAGCGGCTCATTTCCGCGCAAGAGGCAACGGCCCGGTGAAGCCGACGGTCTTTTCCTCGCTCGAGACCGCGCAGCTCCCGGCCCGGCCGCTGCACCTTGCGATTGGCATCTTCGACGGCGTGCACTTGGGGCACCGCGCCGTCGTCGAGGCGGCGCTGCAGTCCGCGCGGCGCAGCGGCGGGCTCGCGGGCGTCCTCACCTTTCATCCCCATCCAAGCGTCCTTTTTCGTCCCGACCAACCCACGCGGATGATCACGGAGCTTTCGACAAAGACCCGGCTCCTCCTCCGCCTGGGGGTCGACGCAGTGATCGCGCAGCCGTTCACGCCGGAATTCGCGCGGATCGAGGCCCGCGGCTTCCTCCCCTGGCTCAGGGAGCGGCTGCCCGGACTATCCGCGATCTATGTCGGCCAGAATTGGCGCTTTGGGGCGGGAAGGAAAGGCGATGTCGCCCTCCTTGTGGAGGAGGGGAGGCGGCTCGGAATATCGGTATTCAGCGCGCCCCCGGTGAACTATGACGGCGAGCCGGTCAGCAGCACGCGGATCCGCGACCTCCTCGAGTCGGGCGAGGTCGCCGCGGCCGGGGCGCTCCTCGGCTACCAGTACTATGCGGAAGGGCCGGTAGTGTCCGGCCGGCGCCTCGGACGCACCCTGGGGTTTCCAACCCTGAATCTCGATTGGGCGCCGGACCTGCGGCCGAGGCTCGGCGTCTATGTCGCGCGCGTATCCGGCCCGAAATCGATGTCCCCCCTGCCGGCGGTGGCAAATTATGGGCTGCGCCCGACGGTTGGCGAGGCGTCGGTGCCCCGGCTCGAAACCCATGTCCTCGGCGCGTGTCCGTTCAACCAGGGCGACTTGATCACCGTGGAATGGCTGCGCTTCATCAGGCCCGAGATCAAGTTTGCCGGCCTCGACGAACTCCAGTCGCAGATAGCCCGGGACGTCGGCGAAGCCCTCAGGCATTTTTCCTTGCCCTGACCGGCTCCCCTTCGGCTTAATTTCCGACCGCCACTTTCGGACCCTTAGCTCAGTTGGTTAGAGCGTTTCCTTGACATGGAAAAGGTCGCTGGTTCGAGTCCAGTAGGGTCCACCATCCTTTCGCAATGCGAAAGGATGCCGCGCCGAAGCCCAACGGGCGGAGGCGGGCAAGACGGGTCTACACCAAAGATTAAATGCTTTGATTTCGGAAATCGTCGAAGCCTATGGACAGAGCACTCGCTCGTTTCATGGCTTCTGGCCCATCGCGTGATCCGCTCGGAATAGTTTGTGCACGAATTCAGAACCTTCCGGTGGCTGGCTTGAATGACTTGGTTTGACCAAGGACTTTTAGCTACGAGAACCAACCAAATCAAAAAATATTAAACAAATAAAAACAGTTGCTTAAGGCTCATTTTTAGGCAATAAGATAATATTTAACGATGCTTACTTCCGGGACAAGATTAGTGGCTGCAGTCACGGCTGCTTGCAAGGCGAAGCGCCAAGCGCTTGGCCTGCGTCAGCGTGACGTGGCAGCTCGATGCGGGGTTACGGGAGCGACTATCGTTCGGTTTGAGCGTACTGGCCACGTCAGGCTTGATGTCTTCGCTCGCATTCTCGTCGCGCTCGATTTGGGCGAAGCCATTCAGAAGGCTATCGCCGTTGCCGCAGCCCCATCCGTGGGGCCGAAAAGCGGCGAGGAATTTCTTCGCGGTGATCGATCCTCTCGGCGAATTCGCGTGAGGGAGATCAATGTTTAGGAGGCACGCGATATGGCACGCGCGACCAATTTCATCCCTGAGCAACTTGAGCTGTTTCTCGGCGATCTATCGATGGGGCGGCTCTTTTATCGGGCCGCCGATCGCACCTACGCGATCGAACTCTTGCCGGAATTCCTGGCTAGCGGCCATGATATTGCGCCCATTGTCTATCCTCGGCTTGATCGATTCCGCTCCGGACTTGTGCTCTTCCATGGCAATCCCGAAGCGACTACTCCATTCCTGGGAGGGCTTCCGGGCTTCATCGTAGATTCTTTGCCGGATAAGTGGGGCCAATTGCTCCTGAGCAGCGAGAACCCGACTCGCGGCAAAAGTATCATGGATAGTCTCGCGAGCGTCGGGGGTGGTGGGCCTGGCGCCATTGCTTATCGCCTACCGGCCCAAGCTGCGCCTGTCCCGGGCGAACCAAAGACCGAAGATCTTGCTGAAATGGCTCAACTCGCCGAGAAAATTGCAAAAGAGCAGCCCGTGCCCCGGCGCCAAACGGGGACCTTTGGCACCGGTGGCACTCTTGGGGGCGTCTATCCGAAAGTTGGCGCTCAAGTGCCGAAGGCAATTCGGAAGGGAGGAATCATTCCACTTCCGCGGATATTGATTGGAGGAAATCCGGTGAGCGGTTTTCTGCCGGGCATCGTGAAGTTCTCGCCTATGAACGACGATGAGTCCACGGGACGCGTGGAGTATGCTTTCCATTTGATGGCACAAGCAGCCGGCCTCAGGCTTCCTCCGGCTTGTTTGTTGGAAGATAAAACTGGCGGCCTGCATTTTGCTGTTGAGCGTTTCGACCGTGTTTTGGAGGGCAATCGTTCGTTGGTGCGATTGCATGTGCAGAGCCTCAGCGCCCTGCTTCATCAGAATGCTGTCGGTGCGATCCGCTACGAGGATCTGGTGACCGCAGCTGACCGGCTGGGCGGCCCGGAGGAGGCCTTGGAGGCGTTTCGACGGGTGGTTTTCAATCTGCTCGCCACGAATCGTGATGACCATGGTCGCAACCACGCTTTCGTTTACGACTGGCGCAATCGCACTTGGTCGCTTGCGCCCGCTTATGACCTGAATCCAAGCTTGGGAGAATCGCTTACTGCGATCCGTTGGGGTGATGGTCCGGAAATTCCACAACGTTTTGCGGAATTGCTCGAACTAGGGGCTTTAGGAGGGATCGCACGGAACGTTGCGATCCATGCCTTCCGCCAAATCGATAAGGCGGTAATGCGATGGCCAGAGTTTGCGCGGAGGGCAAAGGTCGACATCGGTACTGCCCGCGAATGGGCTGCAGGGATGAATAGCGCGACAAAGCAGGCAGGTCCGCTTCGATCCGATGCGCGCGAGTACATGACTCAACCTCATGACCTCTAAAGATCCGCACATGGGTCGGGAATTACAGAGGCCGGCGCCCCCGACATCCACGTCCGGATCCGAACAGGATAAGGTGGAGCAAATTCGGCAGCAGCACGGACGTTTTCTGGCACTGGTCGTTGTGGCGGCCCTCATGGATATTGCCACTTTGGCGTTCTTGACGCTCAGCGCGGTGATTGCCGCGAACTATTTTCCAGACGTACCCGAGAAGCTGGCTGCAATATGGAAAATTCTCGGGGTGCTTGTCCTTGCCCTTTCGGTGGCGGCGAAAGTCGTGATCATCAGATTGGGATCGCCGATCTTGCCTTCGCGGAGCGCCGCAAACTTTTCCTCCGTCCTGCGTCGTCAGGGGCAAAATCACGGCAGCTTGATCGTTTGGTTCGATCTGAGGTTAATCATCCGGAGCGTGTGCTTAAGCTTCATCGCTGTCATGCTGGCTGAGCGTCCGACGCCTCGCCTAGCGATGGATTGGACGGCAGCGGTGTTTTTCCTCATCTCAGCAGGCGTCGTTGCGATCAATCTTCTTGGAGCCCGGGCCCAGATGCCGATGCCGGACGACAGCCTGCTTGGCGCAGTGAAGCTTCAAATCCATCAAACCCGCTATCGGATTCGATCCGCCGGAAACATTTGGTACTTTATTGTCCCATTTTGTGTGGGGGTTGGGCTTCTTGGTCAGAACATCCCGATCCTCAAAGGAGCAGTTCCCATTCTAGCCTCGGCGGTCTCTCCTTCTCTTGCTCTCGCCATTGCCCTCCTTGTTTTGACAATATCCCTTCTTGCTATGGCGATTGTCTTTCGAGCTCAATTCCGGTTCATTCGCGGAAGACAGAATCACGCTCGCGAACGCCTGGGGCAATTGGAGCAATTACTCGCGGAACTTTCGGAGGAGTCGAAGTCGAATCGAGGGGAGTCTCCTTCCGGCTGCGGCTGAGGTTGCGGCCGTGTTCATGGATCAATCGCTCACCCGGCCAGTCTCATCGGCATGAGTTCCTCCCTCCCCAAGGTCAGCGTCCTCATCCCCACCTACAACTACGCCCGGTACCTGCCTGAGACGATCGAGTCGGTCCTTGGGCAGGATTTCAAGGATTACGAGATCATAGTCAGCGACGATGCGTCGTCCGACGATTCCGCCGACATCATACGGCGCTACGCTGCGAGGGAACCGCGCATCCGCGCGCAGCTGAATGCATCGAACCTCGGGATGGTGGCCAACTGGAACTGGTGCCTGAAAGAGGCCCGGGGGGAGCACGTCAAATTCCTCTTTGGGGACGACTGCCTCGCGTCTCCCCGCGCGCTCGGGCGGATGGCGGCCCTGCTCGATGCGAACCCGGGAGCGACGATCGCCGCCTCGGCTCGCTTCATCCTCGACGAGAATTCGAACGTCACCGGCCTCTGGGACGATTTTGGCAGGCCGGGGCTCCACGACGGGCCCCGGGTCATAGCCCGTTGCCTCAGGAAGAACGTCAACCTGATAGGAGAGCCATCGACCGTTATGTTCCGCAGGATTGCGGGTCTCAGGGGATTCGACCCCAGGCTGCGCCAGATCGTGGACCTCGAGATGTGGTTTCACCTGCTTCAGCAGGGCGATCTTGCGTACACGACGGAGCCCCTGTGCGTGTTCCGCCGGCACGTCGGCCAGCAAACCGTTGTGAACAGCCAGTCCCGGGTCGGCGACCGGGAGATGGTCCGGCTTCTGGCGGAAAGCCTTGTTTCAATGTCCTTCCGCGAGCGGGCGGGGCTGGGCCCGCTCGCATACAGGCGGATCTTGTTCCGCAGCCTCTATTACCTGAACAAGAGCGGTTCCACAGACCCGGACTTCATGGCGCTCTCGGCGCTGCTTCGAAAGGAGATTCCGCTTCCGTGGCGGATCCTGTGCTGGGTGCTCCACCGGGTGACCCGGCCCGCCGAGAATCTGAGGCGCGCGGTGCGGCTGCTCCGGCTCCGGGAAGCGGCGCAGGTCGCGACCGAGCAGCGTGACTTCCTGGCGGCGCTCCGTTCCAAGCGGGCCGTTCCCGGACCTTGACCTGCGCGGGGGTGGCCCTGTCTCCTTGGGGAATGCCGCAGGCATCCGACTCCAAGCCCCGAATCCTCGTCATCCGCCGACGCTACCTGGGCGATGTCGTGCTTCTCGGCTCCGTATTCGGCAGCCTGCGCAAGCACTGGCCGCAGGCGCGGCTGACCGTTCTTGTCGAGGGCGCCTATGCGGGCGTCCTGGCCTTGAATCCGTCCGTGGACTCCATCCTGGACATGCCGCATGGGCTGCCGGGGTGGCTGCGCCTCCTCCGCGCGCTCCGAAGGGAGAAGTTCACGCTCGTCCTCGACTTTGACAACCGGCGCAAGACGGCCCTGATAGCCCGGCTCTCCGGGGCGTCTTGCCGCGTGGCGCTCCATCACGGGCCCCGGGTCTGCCTTCCGGGGTTCTATACCCGCCACGAGATCGTCGAGGACGACTTTCTCGTGAGCCGGCATATCACCGACTACTACCACCGCATGCTGCGGGCCGTGAACGTTCCCCTGGATCCCGGGCCATTCTCGCTCGTTCCGCGAGCGGCCGACCTGGATTTCGTCCGCCAGCTTCCGGAATTCGCCGGACTGCCGGCCGGAAGGCCCCGGCTGCTCGTCCATCCGGGGAGCCGCAGCAGCTACCGGGTTTGGCCCGCCGAGGCGTTCGCCGAAGTCTGCGACCGGCTTCAGGCTGAAGGAGCTGCGAGCGTCCTCCTGGTCGCCGGTCCCGCCGAGCAGGCAATCGTGAATGCGATCCGCCAGCGGATGCGCACGCCCGTCGCCCGCCTGCAGGGTCCGCTCGAGGTGCCCCAGCTGGCCGCGCTTCTGTCTTCCGTGGACTGCGTCCTCTGCCATGACAGCGGCCCGATGCACCTTGCCGCCGCCGTCGGAACCCCGGTCGTGGCCCTCTACGGCTCCCAGAGTCTCGCAAATTGGCGTCCGCTGGGCCCGCAGCACATCGTCCTCCAGCCGCCGCTGCCCTGCGTGAATTGCGTCTCGCCGGGCGTGTGCCTTCCGAATGAGCCCTATTTCAACCACTGCGTCCGCAACATAGCCGTGACCGACGTCCTCGCGGCGCTGCGCGCCAGGCTGCAGCCGGCCGCGGATCAGTAGAACCGCAGGCGTCCCGCCTGCCACTTCTCGATCAGGCTGTGTCCGTGCGCCCGCCGTTCGCGCGTGCGCCAGAACCAATGACGCAGCGCGCCCAGGCTGCGCTCCCAGCGCCGCCGAGCCCAGTTCAGGCGCCATTTCCTCCGGAAGTACGCGCGATTCTCGGACACGTACGATCCGGGGGAGGGGCCTTTTCGCAGCGCTTTCTGGGTGGCGGATCCGAAGTGATGGATGAAGCACGCCCCGGTCGTGCCGAGGACAAACCCGGCCGCGCGGGCGCTGCGGAAGAAATCGGCGTCCTCGAACTGACCGATCCTGAAGGCCTCGTCGAAGCCCCCGATCCTTTCGAACACGCGCCTGCGCACGGCAAAGCAGATCCCATGCGCCTCGCCCCGGCGCACGACAGCGGACATCAGGCCGGTGAATTCCCGGGCGTAGTCGTTAAAGGCGTAATTCATATCCCCTTCGCGGAATGCCGGGCTGGCGATGTCGAGTCCCTCCCTTTCGGCGGCGCCGAGAAGGGCGCCCAGCCAGCCGGCGGGGAGGAGGACGTCGTTGTTGATGATGATCGTCCATTCCGCCCTGCGCTCCTTCCAGCCCTGGTTCCAGGCGGCGGCGCAGCCGCGGTTGTCCTTGTTTTGTATGAGCGTCACTCCCTCCCGCCGGGCCAGCCATTCGCCCGTGCCGTCGGTTGAACCGTTATCGACCAGGATGACGGCCGCGCCCCCGGCCATGTCCGGCGCCAGGCAGCCAAGGCAACCTTGTGTGTACGCGATTTGGTTGTACACAGGGATGACGATGGCGACGTCCATTCCGGTATACGACCACCCGGGCCGCGGCCTTTTTGCAAACCCAATCCCGGGCGCGGGAACGGTCATCGCCGCGGCGTCCCCCCGCCATCCCTTTGACTCCGCCCGGCTTCCCGCGGTAAAGATCTCAGCCTAAATTTCCAACGTGGCCGAGCCCCTGCCCATCTCCGTCGTCATCGTCGCCAAGAATGAGGCGCGCAACCTTCCCCGCTGCCTCGGCAGCGTCCGGGGCTGGGTCGCCGATGCGGTCGTCGCCCTGAACGACACCACCGACGGCAGCGAGGCCGTGGCCAGGGAATTCGGCGCCCGCGTCGAATCTCTTCCATGGAACGGCTACCGGGACACGAAGAATGCCGCGCTCGCCCTGGCATCGCAGCCCTGGGTGCTGGCCCTGGACGCCGACGAGGAGGTATCCCCGGGGCTTCGGGATTCCATCGGAGCTTTTTTTGTCGGGGACGGGGCGGGGCGCTTTTCCGGGGCGCGGTTTCCCCGCCGGGTCATGTTTCTCGGCCGATGGATCGAGCACGGCGACTGGTATCCCGATCTCAGCCTGCGGCTGTTTCGGCCCGACCGGGCCCGCTGGGGCGGCGACGCCTTCGTGCACGAAAAGGTCGAATGCTCCGGCCCGGTCGCCACGCTCGAGGGGGACCTGAACCACCGCCCGTACGAGAGCCTGGCCGCGCAGCAGCGCAAGATCACGAACTACGCCGAACTCTTCGCCCGTCAGCGGGCCGAGGCTGGCGTCACGGTCTCGCGGATCGGCATCGTCAGCCGCTCCCTTTGGAGGTTCGTGCGCGGCTATGTCTTCAAGTGCGGATTCCTGGACGGGTTTCCCGGCCTGATCGCGGCGCTTATCACGGCCCACTACACCTTCCTGCGTTACGCCTGCCTCTACGAGGCGGTCGCGGCCAAGTCCCGCTCCCCCCGCCCGTGAACCGCCTCTACAGCCGGGCCCGCCTTCTCTACCGAGCGCACCGCTATCGCTGGAAGCTCGACCCGGCCGAAATTGCGTTCGTGCTGGCCCACGCCCGGCCCGGCACCACTGCAATCGACATCGGCGCGCACAAGGGCGGCTACGCCTACTGGATGGCCCGGGGGGTTGGGCCGGAGGGACGCCTTATCGCTTTCGAGCCGCAGCCCGAACTCGCCGCGCGTCTTCGGCTTGCGTTCCAGGGAGCAAGGAATGTCACGATCGAGAACCGGGGCCTCTCAAACCTGAACGGGCAGCTGACGCTGAACGTCCCCGGCACGGGTCCTTCGCCGGGGGCCTCATTCGAAGCCGCGCGGGCGACCGCGCCTGCGGCCCGGAGGTTCGAGGTCGATGTCTCGACGCTCGATGCGCGCCTGGCCGGCCCCCATCCCCGCGTGAGCCTGATCAAGTGCGACGTGGAGGGGCACGAGCTTGCGGTCTTCATGGGTGCCGAGCGCACCCTCCGGACGGAACGCCCCGCGCTTCTCTTCGAATGCGAGGAGCGGCACCACGGGGGTGGCGGCATAGCCGGGGTGTTCGCCTGGCTGGCCGGCCTGGGCTACGGCGGATTCTTCTTCTGCGGGAAGGAGCTCCGGCCGCTCGCCGAGTTCGATCCCGCGCGGCACCAGAATCCGTCCGACCCGGAATCCTACTGCAACAATTTTGCCTTCCTCCCCTCCGGTCCGGAGGCATCCTGAGCCCCGGCGAATCCACATGACCGCTTCAAAGAAGAAACGCGGGAAGGGCGGCGGCCGGCGCGCCCGCGGGCGGAAGAAGCTGCGGGAGATCCACGGCACGCGCGGCGAGGCGGTGATGGCGATGCTGGCCAAGACCGTTCCCGATCTGTCCCGGTACACGGAGGAGTTCGTCTTCGGTGACGTCTATTCCCGCAAGGGGCTCACCCTGAGGGAGAGGCAGCTCGCGACGGTGGCCTGCCTCGTGGCGCTCGGGCATGCCCAGCCGCAGCTCAGGTGGCATATCCATGGGGCCCTCAACGTCGGATGCCGCCGCGCGGAGATCCTCGAAGTCATCATCCAACTGGCGATCTACGCGGGGTTTCCGGCGGCGATCAACGCCGCGCTCTCGGCCCGCGACGTGTTCAAGGAGCGGGATGCCGAGGGCCTCAAGAATTAGGCCGCCCCGGGGCCGTTGCGTTTCGGGAATTCGCGCATATAGGTTGGGCCCTGTGTCCCCAATGAAGAACCCATCCCAAGCCCCGAGCGGCACGGCCTGCAGGATCGACGGGCCGAGGTCGCCATGCGGCCTCCCGTCGAACGCGGTCATAGACATGTCAAAGGCATCGGTAACGCGCACGGATGCCGAATGGCGCGAGCTCCTGACGCCCGCCCAGTACCAGGTGACGCGGAAGCAGGGGACGGAGCCCCCCTTCCGGAACGCCTATTGGGACAACCACGCGGACGGCGTCTATTTCTCGGCCTGCAGCGACACGCCGCTCTTCGACAGCCGCGACAAGTTCGAAAGCGGGACCGGTTGGCCGAGTTTTTCGAAGGCGATCGAGCCGGCCTTCGTTTCCGCCCAGACGGACTCGAGCCACGGGATGACACGGACCGAGGTCAGCTGTCCGGTGGACGGCGCCCATCTGGGGCATGTTTTTGAGGACGGGCCCGCGCCAACCGGCATGCGCTACTGCATCAACTCCGCGTCGCTCCGCTTCATGCCGCGCAAGGAGTACCAGGCCTGGCTGGCCGCCCGCCTTCCATGACGTCCCCGGGTCCGGGCGCCAACGATTCCCTGGTCCTTGGCGGCGGCTGCTTCTGGTGCACGGACGCGGCCTACAGACTCCTGCCGGGCGTGACACGCGTGACCTGCGGCTATGCGGGAGGCAGCGCCGAGAACCCCACCTACGAGCAGGTCTGCGGCGAGCGAACGGGGCATGCTGAGGTGATCAGGATCGAGTTCGATTCCTCGAAGGTCGCGCTGAAGAGGCTCCTCGACTACTTCTGGCATGTCCACGATCCGACTCAGGTCGGTGGTCAGGGCAACGACCAGGGGACGCAGTATCGCTCGGTCATTCTCTGGGCGGACGAGGCCCAAAGGGACGCGGCGGAACAATCGCGTGCGGAAGCCCAGAAGGGCTGTCGCGCTGCGATCGCGACTGAAATCGCGCCCCTGACGCGATTCTGGCCCGCCGAGGAGGCCCACCAGGACTATTTTGCGAAGCACCCAAACCAGGGGTACTGCGCAGTCATCATCCAGCCGAAAATCGCAAAGCTCAGACGGGAATTGGGAAAGAATTAGAAAGGGGTCAGGTCTCGGAAATTGATATCGCTGTAGCCGCGATATCAATTTCCGAGACCTGACCCCTTCGCCTTTTCGAGCTGCTCCAGGTTGCTTCTGGCCTCGGCATCGGCGGGATTCAGGATCAGGACGATCTCATATTGGGCGATCGCCTCGCGGCTCCGGCCCGACGCGGCCAGCGCCTGGGCCAGGTTGAAATGGGCGTCGGTCAATTCGGGCGCCAGGCGCACGGCCGCTTGGTACTGCGTGATTGCGTCGTCCAGGCGACCCGATTGCGCCAGCGCGTTTGCGAGGTTGTAGCGTGCCTCGGCATGATCGGGGTCCGCCTGGACCGCCTCCGCGAACTGCTCCAGCGCCTCGGCGCGCCGGCCGACCTTGAGGAGGGCGGCGCCGAGATTGTCGTGCGCCCGGACGAACGACGGGGCGGAACGGACCGCGGCCTCGTAGTGATCGATCGCCTCGAAGACCCGTCCGGACTGAAGCAGCGCGCCGCCGAGGTTGTAGTGGGACTGCGCGTCGTCGGGGTTTATCTTCAGCGCGGCCTCGTACTCGGCGATCGCCTCAGGCGTTCGGTTGAGCTCGAGGTACGCGTTGGCGAGGTTGTTGTGGGCGCGCGGATTGTCCGGAACCTTGGAAACGGTGTCGGTCCAGATCGCCACGGCGCTCCGGTAATCATGGTTTCTTTCAGCCGTCAGAAACACGAACAGACCGGCCACGAGAGGAAGCACGACGAGGTGCGCCTGGGATAGAAACTTCCGGCCGGTTGCCGCGCCGGCGGCCTCCATGGCGCACACCGCGACGGCGATGACCGCTGCGAGCGGCAGGTACATCCGGTGCTCCGCGATCGTCTGCGTGATCAGCGGGACAAAACTCGAACTCGGCCCGAGGATGGCAAAGAAGCAGGCGCCGGCAAAACCCAGGGGCGGCCTGCGCCAGAGCGCCAGGGCCGTTCCCGCCAGGAGGAGGATCAGCAGCAAGCCCTGGGGCAGGATCTCGCTGACGCTCCCCGCGACGCCGTGGCCATAATCGAGTATCAGGGGGTGCGGCCAGAATGACAGCCTGAGGTAGTGGATGATCGCCCGGCATTGGGTGAGCGCGTAGGCCCACGGGCTTATCCCGAGCCCGAATCCGCCGGTCGAGCCCCGCTGGGGCGTGAGTATCCGCAGGAGCGCCAGCGCCGCCCAGGTGCCGGCGAGCCCGAGATAGACGGTCCGCCGCCGCCGCCAGGCTTCCTTGAAGGTTCCGGCCAGGAACGTCCGGTCGTAGAGAAGGACGATGAGCGGCGCCGACACCATCACCTCCTTGCTCAGCATGCCAAAAAAGCAGGACGCAATGCAGAGGGTCGCCCAGGAATTGGAAGGCCGCCCTTCGACTTCGCCCAGGACGTCCGCCCCCGGCGCGGAGGCCTGCCGTGAGCGGAGGCGGGAGGCTGCAGTCGAACGGACGAAGCAGTAGAGCGTGAGCAGGTAGAACAGGCTCACCAGGAGTTCGGTGCGGTGCACGACGGTAGTCACCGACTCGGTCTGAAGCGGATGAACTGCCCAGATGAGCGCGATAAGAAATGCGGTGACGGTCGGATTTGTGATCGCATCCGATTTCGAGTCTCCGCTTTCCGCTTTTCGCTTTTCGCTTTGCCTTAACATCGTCCGCCTCAGGACGCCGAACAGGGTGAGGGCCGCCAGCGTGTGCACGATGAGGCTGAAGCCATGATAGCTCCAGGCGTCCGTTCCGCTGACCGCGTAGTTGAGTGCGAAGGTAAGATTGGCGAGCGGCCGTCCGTCGGCCCCGGACCCGCTGCCCTGCGGCGTGCGCAGGATGTCCCAGGGAGGCCACAGGTGCCGGATGGTCGGGTTCAGCGTGACCGCGTTGAAGTCGTCGAAGATGAACGGGACGGAAAAAATTCCGTGGTAGGCCGCAACCGTCGCCAGGACGATCATCGCGCCGGCCAGTAAAACGACCCGGTTATTTGCCTGCGTCGAGCCAGACATATTTGTACGGGTGATGATCGAGGAGGGTGGGGTACCAGCCCTGGACCGACGGCTGTATCAGAAAGATGTGGTTGTAGTGAAAGATGGGGATGATGGGGACGGCGTCCATGAGGAGCGTCTCGGCCTTTTGCCACAGGGCGTTGCGCGCGGCGGGGTCGGCGGCGCGCTCCGCCGCGAAGAGCAGGGTGTCGTAGGCGGGATCCGACCAGCCGGTGTGATTGGCGCCGTTCTGGCCGCGCCAGACCCCGAGAAAGGACGCAGGGTCCGCGTAGTCGGCTATCCAGTCGCCGTGCAGGATCTCGAAGTCCCCGGCCTGGCGCGACGCCAGCACGACCTTTTGCTCCTGGTTTGCCAGCCGCACTTCGATGCCCAGCTCACGCCTCCACATTTCCTGGACCGCCTCCGCGACGAGCCGCCGGTTCTCGGAGCGGTTGAATAGAAGCTCGAAGGCGGGCAGGCCCTTCCCGCCTGGATAGCCCGCCTCCGCGAGCAGGCGCCTCGCCTCGTCGAAGTCGGTCTTGAGCGCGGCCTCCGGGACATAGCCCCCGATTCCGGGCGGCGTGAACGCTTCGGCCGGGGTTTCCCCTCCGCGCAGGACTTTCCCGGCGATCGCCACGCGGTCCACGGCCAGGGACAGGGCGCGCCTGATCCGCGCATCCCCGAGATAGGGCCGCCGCAGGTTGAAGGCGTAGTAGTCCGTGCCGAGGTAGGGATCGATCCGCAGGAATTGCGGCCCGTCCCGCCGGTAGGCGTCGATCTTTCCAATCGGCAGGGCATCGGTCACGTGAAGCTGGCCGGCGCGGAACGCCCGTTCTTCGACGTCGGGGCTGTAGATCGGATAGAGATGGATCTCCTTAAGCCTCACGCGGGCCGCATCCCAGTAGGCCGGAGATTTTTCCAGGACGATCTCCTTGTCGGCATCCCACGACTTGAGCGTGAAGGGGCCGTTTCCCACGAGGCGCCCCGGCCGCGTCCAGCGGTTCCCTCGCTCGTAGAGCGGTCCGCCGGCGGCGATCGCGGCCATCGGGACAGGCGACCAGGCCCAGTGGGTCAGGAGGGCGAGAAAAGTTGCGCTCGGGTGCTCCAGGGTGACCTTGAGCGTGCGCGTGTCGAGGACCGCTGCGCCGACCTGCGAAAAGTCACGGGTGAGGCCCCTGTGGAACGCCTCGGCTCCCTGCAGGATATGAAGCATGTCCGCATTTTCCGCAGCGAGCGAGGGCGTCAGCATGCGATGCCAGGAATCCACGAAATCCTGCGCCGTCACGGGAGCGCCGCTCGACCAGCGCGCATCGGCCCGCAGGTGGAAGGTATACGTGAGCCCGTCGGGGGATGTCTCCCAGCTCTCGGCCACGCCAGGCACCGGATGCAGGTCCCGCGGGTCCTCGGAAACGAGCCCTTCGAAGAGACCCGCAATGACATTTCCCTCCGCGATTCCGGTCGCGAGCTGCGGATCGAGGTCGGTCACCTCGTAGCCGAGGCCACGGTGCAGGATCTGTCCGTTGTTGCCCTGATCGACCGCGGTTCCGCGCCTGAGGCAGCCCGCCGTTGCGAAGATCGCCGCAGCGAGCGCCAGCAGGCGCGGCCCCAGGCGGCGCACGGGTGAAGGGGTCAGGCCGCGAGCTGTGAAATGCATCTCACAATTCGCGGCCCGACCCCTTGGCCTTGACTTTCCCAATCAGGGCCACGGCGTGCGCCGCGATGGCGCCGCCGCCGCCGATTTCGCCCACGCCCTCGTTTGTCGTGGCCTTGACTCCGATGGCATCGGCCGAAAGCCCCGTGGAGGCGGCGAGCGCGGCCTTCATCGCGGCCAGACTCGGCTGGATCCGCGGTCTTTCCGCGATCAGCGTGGCGTCCACGTTCACCGGCTCGAAGCCGCGCTCCCTGAGCTCCTTAATCACCTGCCGAAGCAGGATCTGGGAATCGACGTCCTTCCAGGCCGGGTCCGTGTTGGGAAAGAAGTGCCCGATGTCGGGAAGGCCCGCGGCGCCCAGCAGGGCGTCGCAGATCGCGTGCGTCAGGACGTCGGCGTCGCTGTGGCCTTCGAGCCCAAAATCAGCCTCGAAGCGGACGCCTCCCAGCACCAGGGGCCGGCCCGGGACTGTCCTGTGGATGTCGTAGCCATGTCCGATTCTAAGCATGAAATGGGTCTAAGCTATAGGGCTTGGTTGTCACGCTAAGGCGGAAAGTCAGAAACGCGGCGGAAGCGAGCGAAACTGCTCACTGGGCCTGCCCGATCAGGAAGTCGACATAGGCCAGGTCCGACGGGCCCGTGAGCTTCGGGTTGGGGTGGGGGTTCTCGAGGAGCGCCACCGGCGCGCCGAGCAGCTCGACCGCGGCCGCGTCGTCGGTGACCTGCAGCTTGCGGGCGCGGACGTGCGCGTAGGCCTTCGCGATGAGCCGGAACGCGAACACCTGCGGGGTTTCCATCGCCCAGAGCCGCGAGCGGTCGAGCGTCTTCAGGCGGGAAGGGGTCAGTCCGCCAGTCGTGAATTGAATGTCACGACTGGTGGCCCGGCCCCTTTGCTTGATCGTGTCGGTCACGCGGTGCGCGAGGACCACAGCCGGGTGCCTGCGCACGATCCTATGCAGCGTCGCAATCTGCTCCGGGCGCACGAGCGGACGCGCGCAGTCGTGGATGAAGACGTATTCCACGTCGGAGGGCAGGGCGTCCAGGGCGTTCATGACCGAGTCCTGCCTTTCCCGTCCTCCCCGGACGAAGACCGAGGGAGTCGGCGCACAGGCCGCGAGGGCCAGCATCTGCCGCTGGTCCCGGTACACGATCGCATAAAAATCGGCCACTCCGCTGGCCATGAACGCGGCCGCCGCATGGGCAAAGACGGGCCTTCCGCCGAGCGGCGCGAGGATCTTGTCGGAAACGGCCCCCCGCATGCGGCGGCTGCCGCCGGCGGCAAGGAGGATGGCGGCGGTGCGCGGCATGAACTTACGCGCCGGCCAATTCCTTCAGGATCGCCTCGGCCGCGGCAGTCGGATCGGCGGCCTGAAACACCGGTCGCCCGACGACGATAAAATCCGCTCCCGCGCGCGCGGCCTCGAGCGGGGTCATGACGCGCGTCTGGTCGTCCTTTCCGGAGCCCGCGGGGCGGATGCCTGGCGTCACGAGGCGCACGCCTGCGGGCAGGGCCGCCCGGAGGGGAGCTATTTCCAGGGGGGAGCAGACGAGCCCCTGCAGTCCCGACGAGGCCGCCAGCCGGCCGAGGCGCACCACCTGGTCGCCCGGCGCGCCCGGGACCCCGATTTCCCCGAGATCGCCCTCGCCGAACGAGGTCAGGACGGTCACGCCGAGAAGGAGCAGCCCCGGGGAGTGGTCCCTCTGGGCCTGCGCCGCCCGACGCATCATCTCGCGGCCGCCCGACGTGTGCAGCGTCAGCATCTTGATCGGGAGGCGCGCGGCGGATTCCACCGCCTTTGCCACCGTGTTCGGAATGTCGTGCAGCTTGAGGTCGAGAAAGACGTCGAAGCCGAGCCCGGCGATCTCGCGGACGCAATCGGGCCCCTGGGCGGTGAACATCTCAAGGCCGATCTTGACCCAGCGTACGGTGCCGGAGAGGCGGCGGAGCACCGGCGCGACTTCGCGCGGCGAGGGTGCGTCGAGGACGAGGATGAGATCGCAGGGCACGGGAGGAGTTTTGCTTTGTGTCGCCGTCAATTACGAGCGATTACCGGACCCCTAGCAGAGAAGAATATTGTGAACACCGTCGAGGTCTTTTCCCAGGCCAAGATCAACCTCTTCCTCGCCATCACCGGGCGCCGGGCCGACGGCTTCCACGATCTCGTCTCGGTTGCGGCGCAGCTGCAATGGGGGGACGGGCTGAAAGTCGAAATTCGAAAAGCGGAAAGCGGAAATGACGCGAAGGGTGATTTCACTCTGGATTGCGATGATCCCGGCGTTCCGCGCGGTGACACAAACACCATCCTCAGGGCGGCGCGGGCGTTTCGGACTGCGACCGGGTGGAATGTCGGCGCGGGATTTACCCTGGAGAAGCGCGTCCCCATGGGCGCCGGGCTCGGCGGCGGGAGCGGCAACGCGGTTGCCGCGCTCCGGGCCCTCAACCGTCTCTCCGGCGGCCTTCTCGGCGGTCCCGCTCTCGCGGCGATCGCCGCGGAAATCGGGTCGGACTGCGCGCTGTTTCTCGAGGAGGGCCCCGTTGTCATCCGGGGGCGCGGCGAGCGTGTCGCAGCGCTTCCCGGCGCGGCGGCCGCGCGGCTGAGGGGCCGGCGCGTCCTCGTCTTCAAGCCCGGGTTTTCAATTCCCACAAAATGGGCCTACGGCCGCCTCGCCGAGGAGGCCGCCTACCAGCCGGCTGCGGGAGCCGAGGAATGGGTGGCGGCATGGCTCGAGGGCGACGCCCCGGCGGAAGAACTCCTCGCGAACGGGATGGAGCAGGCCGCCTTCGCGAAATTTCCGGCGCTGCCGGTGCTGCTGGACCGGCTCCGGTCGGATTTCGGGATCGGCGCGCGGATGAGCGGAAGCGGAAGCGCCTGCTTCGCGCTTCTGCCCGAGTCCGGTCCTCCGGCTGTTTCCGAGGTTGCGGCCGTTGTCAGGAGCGCCTGGGGCCCGAGCGCCCTCGTTGTCGAGACGCGTCTGGCCTAGGACCGATTTCGGCCGTTTCGGCAAATTCCCATTTGACCCGAGGCGCGCGCGGAGGCGTGATCCTCTGGCGCCGCCAGCGTTGGATCGGCGCGCCCCCAATGCCCTCGGATAAAAACGCCAAGAAGGAGGTCGTCGTGCAAGGCATCTCAGCCTCGCAGGGCATCGCCTATGGCGAAATCTTCGTCTACCTCCAGAGCCAGGTCGAAGTGCCGAGCTACCAGGTGGATCCCGAAAAGCGGATCGACGAGATCGCGCGCTTCGACAAGGCGCTCCTTGTGACGCGCCAGCAGATCGCGAAGATCCAGAGCGAGGTCGAGAAAAACCTGGGCCCTGACGAGGCCCGGATCTTCGATGCGCATCTCCTCGTCCTCGAGGACCAGGCGCTGATCACCGAGACGATCCGGGACTTCGAAAGCACCGGCCGGAACATCGAAACGTGCTTCAACGGAGTCGCGCAGCGGTACATCCAGGCGTTCTCCGAGATCGATGACGAGTACCTGCGCGAACGCGCGGGCGACATTCGCGATGTCGCGCAGCGCATGCTGCAGAACCTGCTCGGCCAGGCTGAGAACAGCCTGAGCCGGCTCGCCGAAAAGCGGATCGTCGTCGCCAACGACCTCTCGCCGTCCGACTCGGCGAGCATCGACCGCAGCGCGGCGCTCGCCATCGTCACCGATTCCGGAAGCAAGACGAGCCATGCCGTGATCGTCGCCCGCTCGATGAAGGTGCCCGCCGTCGTCGGCGTGCGGGACCTCACCAAGCGGGTGCAAACCGGCGACCGCCTGATCGTGGACGGCTACGACGGCATCGTCATCATCAACCCGTCGCAGGAGACGCTCTTCCGGTACGGCAAGATCCAGCTCCAGAAGAAGTCCTTCGAGCAGCACCTCCTCGACAGCAGCCGACAGCCCGCGGTCACCCTCGACGGGGTGGAGGTCAAGCTGATGGCCAACATCGAGAAGGTTGAGGAGATCCCGCAGGTGAGGGAGCATTTTGCCGAGGGCGTGGGGCTATTCCGCACCGAGTACCTGTACCTCAGCTCCTCCCGGATACCCACCGAACAGGAGCAGTTTCTCGCCTACAAGGCCGCGGCCGTGGCGATGGCGCCCCAGCCGGTCATCATCCGCACGCTCGACCTGGGCGGGGACAAGCCCCTCGCCTCGAATCCGGACCTTTTCCCCCGCGAGGCCAATCCCTTCATGGGCCTCAGGGCCATCCGCTTCTGCCTCGAGCATCATCAGATATTCCGGGACCAGCTCAGGGCCATCCTCCTCGCGAGCGCCCACGGCCGCGTCCAGCTGATGTATCCGATGATCAGCGGCACGGAGGAACTCGTGCGCGCGAACGCGATCCTCGAGGAATGCCGCGAGGAATTGCGCGCGCGCGGCCAGCACTTCGACGAGAAGATGCTCGTCGGGACCATGATCGAGATTCCGAGCGCGGCGGCCACGATCGACCTGCTCGCCCCCCATTCCGCATTCTTCAGCATCGGGACGAACGACCTCATCCAGTACACGCTCGCGATCGACCGCGGCAACGAGCGCATCGCGAGCCTTTACGAGCCTACGCACCCGGCCGTCATTCGGTTGATCAAGATGATCGTGGACGGGGCCCGCCGCTTCAACCGGCCGGTCGGCGTCTGCGGCGAGATGGGCGGAGACCCGGTCTTCGTCCCGCTGCTCCTCGGCCTTGGCGTGGACAGCCTCAGCATGACCCCGGCCTGGCTGCCCACGGTCAAGTATCTCGTCCGGGCTATGACGATGGCCGACGCGCGCCAGCTCGCGGTCGACGCGCTCTCCATGGGCTCGGCCAAGGAAATCTACGCCAAGTGCGATGCCTTCTACCGCGCCCGGGTGAAGGTCGAGTGAAGCCGGTCGCGTGGCTGGCCGCCGGCGCCGCCGTCGCGCTCTGGACGCCGCTTATTTTGGATCTGCGCTACGCCTGGCTGGGGCTTCCCGAGCAGGCGTACGGGTGGGGTGTCGCGCCCCTCGCACTCTACCTCGCTTGGGAGCGCTGGATCTCCTGGCGTCCGACCGCCCCGCCCGGCCGCCGGTGGCGTGCCGCGGCGTGGACCGCCGCCGCCGCGGGATTGGCCGTGTACGCCGCGGCCCTCCCTGTCCTCGAGGCGAACGCCCTGTGGCCGACCGCGCAATGGGCCGTCGCGTCGGGCGCGGCCCTCGCGACCCTGGCCGGGCTTGTCCTCGCGGGAGGACCATCCTGCGCGGCTCAGCTCGCCTTTCCGATCGCCTTCGTTTTCACCGCGCTGACGTGGCCGACGCGGGTTCACCTCTGGATCATCGGCGATCTCGCTTCGGCCAACGCCCGGCTGGCCGCCGAACTCGTGTCGGCCCTGGGTTACCCTGCGGTCGTGAGCGGGAACGTCATCGCGGTCGCAAACGGCCTGGTCGGGGTCGACGAGGCCTGCAGCGGCCTGCGCTCGCTCCAGGCGGTGTGGATGGCCGCATGGTTCTTCGGGGAATACTTCCGCCTGAACTGGCCCCGCCGGCTGAGCCTCGTGGGCGCGGCGCTTGCCGCGGCTCTCATGGGAAACCTGGCTCGCACGAGCTTCCTGACCTGGAAGGCCGCGGCTCGCGGGATTGCCGAGAGCGAACGGTGGCACGATTCCGCGGGGGCGGCGGAGCTTGTCCTGACGCTGCTGGCGGTCGCCGCCATCGCGATCTGGATTGCGCGGCACAAGCCGCGAAAATTCCGGTCGGCGGACGCCGTCGCAAACCATCGCCCCGCTTGCGACCTCGGCCGCCTGGCTCCTTATCTCGTCTTCGTCCTGTCATGCGCGCTTGCTGCGGTCCTCGGCACCGAGGCCTGGTATCGCGCCCACGAAAAGGCCGCCGGGGCCCGGATACGCTGGGAGATGACCGCGCCCGATGCGTCCTGGGAGCCGGTGCCCCTGCCTCAGGGGGTCAGGGACGTGCTGCGGTACTCCGAAGCTGCGGGACTCTCCTCGCAGGATCCGCGGACCGGCGTGCGCGTCACGGCTTTCCTCGTGTCCTGGAGCGGAGCCGCCGCGAATTCGGAGAACCCGGAATGGCACGATCCCACCGTCTGCCTTCCGGCGAGCGGCATCGCGCTCCAGGCCGATCTCGGGCAGTTCATCGTCCGGATCGGCGGCGTAGCCGTGCCGTTTGCCGGCTATCGCTTCAATACCGGGGGCAGGACCCTTCACGTATTCTTCTGCCATTGGGATGCTGAGATCGGGCAGGCCCGCGCCGATGCCGCGACGCCCGGATTGGGCGTCAGGGCCCGCCGGCTGCAGCGCGTGCGCGAGGGCCGCCGGCGCAACGACGTCGCCCACATCACGTTCGAGCTCGAGGGGGGCGGCGATGCCGCCGCCGTCGCCTGGCTCAGGGAGTGGGCTCCCCGGCTTCTCCATAGCCGCTTGTCGCAGGATTGAGGTTGGGTATCCTTCGCGCCATGCCCGCCTGGTACAAGAAGCTGACGCGGCCCGATTGGCGCTGGGTTGACGACCTGACCGAGACGCAATGGGACAGCCTGCGGGCGCTTGTCGTCATTGCGGGCATCGGCTTGGTGGCGGCGGCCGCGTATTTTCTTGGGCTGCCCGTCTGGCGGCGCTGGCAGAACCGGCAGTCGCTCCGGGAGGCGGAGGTCTTTGTCGAGAGAAGGGATTACCCCAGCCTCATGCTCGCACTCAGGCGGGCGGTCGTGCTCGCGCCCGGCGACATCACGACATGGCGCGAGGCCTCGCGGCTGCTTTCGGAAATCGGGTCGCCCGAGACGCTGGTGGCGCGCGAGCAGCTCTCCCGGATTGCGCCGCAGGACATGGCCCTCCGGCTCGCCCTGGCCGAGGATGCGCTCAAGTTCGGCAGGATTGACAAGGCCGAGGCGGCCCTGGCCGGTCTCGATTCCGCCGCGCGGCAGGATGTCGCCTTTCACCGGCTGGCCGCCGCGCTCGCGATGTCCCTCGGGCGCACCGGCGATCTCGAAAGGGAGCTGAAGGCCATCCTCGCGGCGGCCCCGGGCAACCTCGATGCCCGGTTCACGTATGCCGCCCTGCGGTTCTGGCAGCCGGACCCTGCCGAGAGCGCGGCGGGGGAGGCGGATCTCGAGAAGCTTGTCTTCGAGCCCTCGATTCGGATCCGGGTCGCCGTCGAGCTGCTGTCCTCCTCAAGCCGTCTCGGGAGTCCAGGAAAGGTCTCCGACGTCCTCCTTCTCCTCCTGTCGCAATTCGCGCCGAAGGCCGCACCGGACTTCTCGTCGCCGCGCGTGCCGGCCTGGGATTCCCTGGTCGACGGAATGAAGGCCGCTTCGCTTTCCTCCCCGACCGATGCGGCGCTCATGGCCCGATGGCTGGCTTCCATCGGCCGGTGGCAGGAGGCCCTGTCCTGGTTCGATTCGGCTCCGGCGGCCGTTCGCGGCGCCCCGATCGTCGCCGACATAGCGGCCGAGATCAGCGCCGAGCACGACGACATTCCTAGGCTGGCCCGGCTCCTGCGGAACGGAGCCTGGGGGGATTGGCCGGCCTCCGCGCAGGTGCTCGCGACCGCCTCCCGGGTCCAGATGCTGCATTTCAGCGAGGCCCGCGGGCACCAGACGTGGACCGACGCGATCGAGGCCTGCGGCGATTCCACCGCCGGCCTCAGGGCGCTCGCAAGGCTTGCGAGCGGGTGGCGCTACTACGACGGCGAAGAGGACGTGCTGGAGCGCATCCTTTTGAAGGATCCCAAGACCTTTTGGGCCTACGCGGCGCTGCGCACCCTGTATCTCCAGCGCGGGGAGCTCCAGCGCCTCTGGGCGCTCTATGACGCCTGGAGCATCCAGCTGCCCGACGATCCCTCGATCGCCTCCGCGGGGATGATGCTCGGAAGCGTGCTCGGCCGCACCGATCCGCCGACCCTTTCCCGGGCGGCTGCGCTGCGGTCCCGGTTTCCGGAGTCGCTGCCGGCCCAGGTCGCCTACGCGGCCTCCCTGTGGCGCCTGAACGAGGCGGACAAGGCCTGGCCGGTCCTTGCCGCCCTTTCCCCGGCTGTTCTCGAAAGGAGGGACGTGTCCTTCTGGGAAGCCCTCGTCCAGGCGGATCTCGGGCGCCGCTCCGAGGCGCTGGCCGCGATCGCACGCGCCCGGCCCGGAGCGACATTCGCCGAGGAGCAGGCCCTCCTGCGCGCGGCCTCGGCCAAGGTCGGCGGAGGATCGTGAAGGGCAAAGGCCATCGTGCTGGCATGATGCGTGCATCCACCCATGGCAGCACCGTTGACGAAACTCCGACCCCTGCCTACTGTCTGCGAGCATGAACGCCCTTGCGCATTTCCGCGCCGCCCTTTGGTCCGTCCTCGCGATCCTCGTGGGCGGGGCTGCTTTTGGGCAGTCGGTGGTGACGGACGTCGGGACTTTCGCGAATGATGTCCGCAACTACAACCTGATCACGCTCGGCAATGCGACCCTCAGCGGGTCGAGCGATACCCAGGGCGGCATTGCGATCGGAGGCAACCTCACGTTTGGGGGCTCCTGGACGATCGCGAGCAACGTGGGCACGGGGAGCGCCACGGATCCCTCGCTCTATGTGAACGGGCAGATGACGCTGAGCGGGACGGATTACCTGAACAACGGCTACGCCAGCACGCCGAACCTGACCGGATCCTGGAATTGGAATTACGGCCAGAAAAACTTCACGGGCGGCGGTGGCACGCTGCACATCAACGCCTCGGACAGCAGCTACGATTCGAGCAGTCCAAAGACCAACCCCGCCCCGTCCGGCTGGAACTGGACGACCCTCGCCTCGAGCTTCAATTCCATTTCCAGCGGCCTCGCCGCAGCCACGCCGACCGGGACGATCGCAGTCAGCGGGGGCAACCTGAACTTCAACAGCTCCGCGACGAGCGGGGTCGTCGTCTTCGATCTCGACGCCTCGAAGCTTTCCGGCGCCACCTACAATGGAAGCAGCTTCAGCAACATCCAGATCAGCGTTCCGACGGGGGTCAATTACGTCATCAACGTGCTGAACCTCTGCGACGGCCAGACCCTGTTCGGCTCCGGGGTGAACTTCAATTCGGGAACGAACGACGACGAGCTCCTCTGGAATTTTTCCCAGACGACCAACGTCAACGTCAGCCTGGGCGGCAACTTCTACGGCGCGATCCTTGCGCCCGACGTGAACATCACCGACAGCACCACGATCAACGGCCAGGTGGTCGCGGATTCGTTCACCGACAACGGTGTCGAGCTTCACGACACGGACTTTGTGCCGGTCGCCGGCCTGGTTCCCGAGCCCCGGACATTCGCCCTCTGGACGTTGGCCCTCTGCGGGGCCATGGTTCTCGGGGGCCGCTGGATCCTGAATTCCTTTAGGCGCGCGGGCCCCTGACCCCGCTTGCGAGCAGGGTCTCGAAACAGGGCTCCGTCTCCTCCCGGGCGACGACCGCGACCTCGACTTGCTGGAACCCGGCCTTCTTCAGGAAGCCGTGCAGCGCGCTCTCCTTGAAGCCGAGCCAGACGTCGGCGTAGAGCTCGCGGGCCTTCTCGAAACCGTGCTCCTTGAGATCGAGGACCAGCAGCCGCCCGCCCGGGCGCAGGATCCGCCAGGCCTCGCTCACCGCCGCCTGCGGGTGCTGCGCGTGGTGGAGCGCCTGGCTCAGGATCGCGAGGTCCACCGCCTTGTCGGGCAGCGGCACGTGCTCGATGTCGCCGAGCTTGTAGGCAAGATTTGCGAGATTGTTCTTCCGGGCGAGCTCCGTGCCCACCTCGACCATCCGCGGGGAGCTGTCGATGCACCACACCTGCTTCGCGCGGTGCGCGAGGAGCTGCGAGATGAGCCCCTCCCCGGCGCCGAGATCCGCGATGACGATCGGCGGCGCGAGCCGAAGCGCCAGCTGCCCGATCGCCTCCCAGGACCGTCCCGGGCAGTAATTCTTCCCCAGGCGCCCCGCGATCATGTTGAAATACTGCTCGGCGACCCGGCGCCGCTTGAGCAGGACGCGGTCGAGGTTCTCGCGGTCCTCGGCCATCGCGGGGAGGTCGGCCACCGCGTCCGCAGCCGCCTTGAGGAGCGCCAGCTGCCGCGCCGCGAGGTTCAGGCGGAGCGAATAGAACGCCTTCTTGCCCTCGCGCCGGTCGGAGACGAGGCCCGCCTGGCGAAGCAGGGCGAGCTGGGAGGATATCCTCGACTGGCCCATCCCCAGGATCTCCTGAAGCTCCGCGACCGACAATTCCTCGCGCATCACGAGGGCAAGGAGGCGGAGCCGCGTGGGATCGGACAGGGTCTTCAGGGTGTCCCAGGATGCGTTCATGCCGGCCCCGAGTGTGGGGATGCCACAGCCGGGTTCAATGAGCAATGGGGCGCCCTGGCCCTACCGCCGCCTCAGAACGTCGATGAACTGCCAGGCTGCGAATGCGCAGATGAGCGTGCCCGAGGCGAGGTTGATGACCCGAAGTCCGCCGCGCTGGAGGTGCCCCTTGAGCCAGCCCGCCGCTAGGCTGAATATGATCCACCAGGCGGCCGACCCGAGGAATATCCCCGCGAAGAGCCAGCCCGCCGCCAGGTCGCCGATTCCGGTCATGTGGAGGCCGAGTGCGGCGAAGACCGCCAGAAACGAGATGATGATGAAGGGATTGGCCAGCATCAGGCCCAGCGTCGAGAGGAACGCCGCGGAAAGGTTCCGCGGGTGCGAGGCGGCTTTTCCCGGCGCCTCGGGCGACTCCGCCCGGAGCATCCTCACCCCGAGGATGAGGAGGAAGAGGCCGGCGGCGAGCCTCAGGGGCGTGCGGTACTCCAGCATCGCGTTCGAGACCGCCGTGAGCCCCAGGCCCGCGATCAGGCCGTAGAGCGCGTCCGCCGTGGCCGCCCCAAACACCGTCACCAGGCCGACCAGACGGCCCTCGGTCAGCGTGCGCCGGATGCACAGGACGCCGACCGGGCCTATCGGCGAGGCGATGATGAATCCCACGACGCAGCCTTGCAGGAAGATTTCCATGGCCTGGGCTCCCCGGGACGGGGGGCGGCTATGCCTTGTCCGCGTAGCGCGAGATGCTCACAACCGTGTAGGTTTCCTCGGAGTTGCCGGTCTTCACCTTGACCACGTCGCCGGCGCGCTTCGAAAGCAGGGCGGCGCCGAGCAGGGTCTTGTACGAGATGACATTGTTGTCCGGGTCGCTGTCCCAGGCGCCGAGGATGCTGTAGCGCGTGTTCCCGCCGTCCCGGTTGCGCACCTCGACCAGGCTGCCGACGCCGATCTGGTCGGTCGGGGCATCCTTGAAGTCGGTGACGCGGGCGTGGGCGAGGTCGCGCTCGAGGATGGATTTCTGGGCCATCAGGATCTGCTGGTCCTGCTTGGCCATCTTGTACTCCGAGTTCTCCTTGAGGTCGCCGTGCTCGCGCGCGGCCGCGATCGCCTTGGAATTCTCGGGGATCTTCTTCGAGACGATCGTCTCGTACTCCTCGCGCCGACGCTCGAAAGAATGGCGGGAGACGAGCAGCTGCTCCTCCTTCGACTCCCCGTCGCTGGCGACGAGGGACTGGATGTTCGGGAAAATCTTGATGAACCGGGCCAGGAGCGACTTCTTGGTCAGTTCCTCGAAGCCCTGGTTGAGGAGGAGGGTGTTCGCCAGGTCGCGCGCGGTCTCGGGGTCCGCCGTCGAGAGCAGGTCAGCGATCAGCTCGGTGTCGTCGCTGAGGATTTCGCCGAGGGGAATTCTGCGCGCGCTCGCGGACTGCAGGGCCTCGTAGTCTATGGCGAAGAAGATCGCGGAGAGGAGCCTCGGGGTGATGAGGTCGTTGAGCAGCTTCGCGAACTTCTTCGCATGCCGGTTCTTGACGATCCACAGGAGGACGGGCGCGCGGAGGTTCTGCTCGGTCTGCCAGCGCTTGAGGGTCGCGGCGAGGTCGTCGGAGTGCCCGTTCTCGACCAGGAAATTGATGCATTCGGTCGTGAACTTACCCTGCGAGACCTTGAGCAGGTTGAAGACGATGTCGCGGCACTCGATCGGGTGGGTCGCCTTGATCAGCTCGAGGAAGCGCCCCTGGAAGTGCACGGGTATCTTATCCGCCATGTCCGGGAGGTCCCGGGCGTTGGCGACCAGCGTCGCCTGGGCGGGCTCGAGGCCGGCCGCGTCGGTCCCGAGCACCTTCGCCAGGTCGTCGCGCACGGCGGCGCCGTAGAGGCGCGCCGCCGCGTCGAGCTGGTTGCTGTCCTTCACCGCGTCGGCGACGCCCTTCAGGACGCCGGAAAGGTCCGTCTTTGCGTTCTTGCGCGCCGCGACCAGGACGAGCTCCTCGGCGAGCGCGATCCGGCGCCGCGCCGACCGCGTGGCGTTGAACTGCTCCAGAATCTCGTCCTCGGCGGAAACAGGCGTCTCGCGGAGGATGTAGCACTCGGTCTTCTTCTCCGGGACGGCGACCCGCGGGTCCTTGGCGACGGCCTTCTTTGCGCCGGACCACCATTTCTTGAACTTCTCGTCGCCGACCACCTGGGCCAGCGTGATCTCGAGGTCGATCGCCGTCGTGGCGTTGTTCGGGTAGGCGAGGAGGGCCTGCACGACGAGCTCCGCGGGATTTTCGGCCACGAGCTCGGCGATCTTCGCCGTGTCGGTCTCCTTGCGCACGAGCAGGTGGTTCGCGGGAAGGACCTCCATGGTCGTCGCGCAGAAGATAGGATCCATCGGATGGCCCTTCTTGCCCTCGAAATCGATGACCAGACGCTGCCCGGACTCGTCGTAGGTCTTGATCTGTCCAAAACCCCAGCTGCGGTGGACCACGTAGGAGCCGGGCTCCATGGCCTCAAATTTGGCTTTGGCCGCCTTGAGGGAGGGATTTTTTGCGATGAGCGCGGAAACGGCGGCGGAATTCATAGTTGCGTGAGTGAGGGCGTGAACCGGAGAGTTGAGCGGACAA